>CANQEU010000003.1 GCA_947595635.1 uncultured Clostridia bacterium | reverse complement strand
TTCTTTCCGCTATACACCATTTGTTAAAATTATCTGACGTTCCGCTTCCACCCGCGATTAACGGTTCAATGTTTAACTTTTCGTTTGCTTGCGCAAAAGTCGCCCCGAAACATTTTATTTCGTTCGGAAACATCTCTCGTTTATGGGGGATATTTACTTTCAGGCTTTTGCTTGCCTTGGAGCGTTTGCGCTCGGCATTCTGCCCTGTGAGGGAAGATGGATTATTAGTTGCAAGATTTTGCAGACAGTGGCACGAATTTAAAATTAAATAAATTTTGCTACGAGCAGGTGGGGGTTTACGGGGGAGCGTCAGCTCCCCCGTGTAAAATCCAATTTTAAAGCAGCAGCATTGCCGGCGCAAGTCGGCAGCGCTGCGGGCATAGTCTGCCTGCGGTAAAAAGGCGTTAATTAATGACAAGCCTTTTATTTTTCTCTGCTTTTGCCGACAAGGGCGCCGAGATAACCGAATACGACTGCTGCCGAAATACCTGCCGCCGCTGCCGTAAGTCCGCCCGTCAGTACGCCTAAAAAGCCGTCCTGTTCTATCATTTTCTGTATTCCCTTCGTCATGGTGTAGCCGAATCCGCTCAGCGGTACGGTTGCTCCTGCTCCTGCGAAATCAACAAGGTATTGGTATAAGCCGATTCCGCTTAAAAGAACTCCGGTGCATACATATCCGACAAGTATCCTTGCCGGGGTGAGCTTTGTTTTGTCAATGAGTATCTGCGCTATAACGCATAAAAGTCCTCCGACCCAAAAGGCGTTTAAGTAATCCATATGATCATGTCCTTTAAAATTTTCTTGTTTACAGATAGTATTTTACCCGTTTTCCTAAATATACATAATTATGCGTATTGATTTAAGCGGGATTAGATGATAGAATAAAAGGGTATATGTGAATATTTTGCAGAAAATTATCGAGGATAGGGGGATATAAAGTGGGAGATAAATTGAGTTTACCGTTAAAGCCCTTTCGCTCAAGGGGAGGAGTAAAGGCTCCGCACAGGAAGCATACGGCTGAATGTGAAAGCGTAGTTATGCCGCCGCCGAGCGAGGTGCTGATATGCATGAGTCAGCATATAGGCGTGCCGTGCAAGCCGGTGGTAAAGCCGGGCGACGAGGTAAAGGTGGGGCAGATAGTCGGCGACAACGACGCTTTTTTGTCTGTGCCGATGCATTCGTCCGTTTCGGGCAGGGTGAAAAAAATTGAGACTGTAACAATGCCCAACGGCTCAAAGGTTCAGGCGGTTAGAATAGAAAGCGACGGACAGATGACTCCGTTTGAGGGTATCAAACCGCCGAAAATCGAGACAAGGGACGATTTTATTAAGGCTGTAAGAGACAGCGGCGTTGTAGGACTTGGCGGAGCAGGCTTTCCTGTGCACGTTAAAATCGGCGTTGAGAGGGATAAGGTAGATACTCTTATAATCAACGCTGCGGAGTGCGAGCCATACATAACCGCCGACAACCGAGAGGCTCTTGAAAACTCGTGGGGCGTGGTAAGCGGAATTAAGGCTGTTATGGAGCTTATGGAGATAGACAGGGCAATAATCGGCATTGAAAACAACAAGCCGAATGCAATTAAGGTCTTAAACGAGGTGTGCAGAGAGGCAAACAGGGATATGCACGGAAACGTGTGCGTGCTGCCTCTTAAAGCGAGGTATCCTCAGGGCGCAGAAAAGGTGCTTATAAAGGTATGCACCGGTCGCGTTGTGCCTGAGGGAAAGCTGCCTGCCGACGTCGGCTGCGTGGTTATGAATATTGCGTCTATCGCGTTTGTGTCGTCTTATCTCAAAACCGGAATGCCGCTTGTTACAAAAAGAATAACGGTTGACGGCTCGGCAGTCAATCGTCCGCAGAATGTAATTGTGCCGATTGGAACGCGGATAAAGGATATTATAGAGTTTTGCGGCGGATATAAATGCAGACCGGAAAAGATTATTTTCGGCGGGCCGATGATGGGTCTTGCGCTGCCCGACGATGAAATGCCGCTTTTAAAGCAAAACAACGCTGTTTTGGCGTTTTCGGAAAAAGAGGCGGCAAGACTTGAGCCGAGCGATTGCATAAGGTGCGGACGATGCGCCGCCGCCTGCCCTATGGGACTTACTCCGCCGCTCATCAGCGGATTGGTCGCAAAGGGAGACGCTGAGGGACTTGCCGATAACGGCATTATGGTTTGTATGGAATGCGGCTGCTGCGCGTTTGCTTGTCCTGCGAACAGACCGATAGTTCAAAATATGCGTATGGGCAAGAGTATAGTACGCAGCGCTAAGAAAAAATAAGGGGATAGCTTTATGGAAAATATGCTTACCGTTTCTTCGTCGCCGCATTTGTCAAGCGGAGCTACGACGAGAAAAATTATGCTTGATGTGATCATCGCTCTTGTTCCGGCGTCTGTTGCCGCCGTTATATTTTTCGGCTGGAAAAGCCTTATGCTTATAGCGGTGTGCATAGCGTCTTGTACGGCGCTTGAATATATATGCCGCAAGGTGATGAAAAGGAAAAATACCGTTGGTGATTTAAGCGCGGTGGTAACGGGACTTTTGCTTGCGCTTAATCTTCCCTCCGGCTTAAATCCGCTTATAGCGGTGTTTGGCTGTGTTGTTGCGATAGTAGTTGTAAAGCAGATGTTCGGCGGAATAGGAAATAATTTTGTCAATCCGGCAATAACCGCAAGAATAGTTCTTCTTGTTTCGTTTCCTGTGCAGATGACAACATGGGAAAAGCCCTTTGAATGGCTAAAAACTGCCGACAGCGTAACGGGTGCCACTCCCCTTGCGCTTATGTCGCAGGGCACCTCCACGGGCTATATGGATTTGTTTTTGGGTAATACCGGCGGCTGTATCGGTGAAACCTGCGCGCTTGCGCTTTTGCTCGGCGGAATTTATCTTGTTGCAAGAAAGGTCATTTCGCCAATAATTCCGCTGTGCTTTATCGGCACTGTTTTTGTGCTCTCGTTTTTGCTTGGCGGAGATCCGCTGTTTCATATTCTAAGCGGAGGCGTAATGCTCGGCGCTATATTTATGGCGACCGATTATACAACGTCGCCGATGAATCCGGCAGGAAAGGTGATATTCGGAATCGGGTGTGCGGTTATAACCGTGTTGATACGTTTTTACGCCAATTTGCCGGAGGGCGTTTCGTTCTCGATAATTCTTATGAATATTCTTGTTCCGCATATAGAAAACCTGACAAGGACAAAGCCCTTTGGAAAGGAGAAGAAAAATGAAAAAGCTTAATCCAAAGGAAATAATTATGCCCGTGTTGGTTCTGTTTGTAATTTGCGCCGGAGTAACCGCGATTCTTGCGGCAGTCAACAATGTGACGGCGCAGCCGATTGCTCAGCAGGCGCAGCAGAAGGCGGAGCAGGCAAGAGCCGTTGTTTTGCCTTCGGCAGACAGCTATGAGCAGCTTGAGCTTGAATATGACGGAATAAGCGACTGTTTTGTCGGCAAAAGCGGCGGAAAGACCGTAGGTTATACGTTTACGGCAAGCGCAAGCGGATACGGCGGCTTGGTTGAGATAATGGTAGGAATCGACAGCCAAAGCGAAGAGATAAGCGGCGTTTCAATACTGTCGCAGAGCGAAACGCCGGGACTTGGCGCAAATGCCGTAAAGAGTGAATTTACAGATCAGTTCAAGCAGCCTGCAAAGGAAATAAAGGTGATTAAAAACGCTCAGCCCTCCGACGGCAAGATAGAGGCGCTGACCGGAGCGACAATTACATCAACAGCCGTTACGAATGCCGTAAACAGCGCTGTTGAGGCTTATAATGAAAAGATAAAGGAGGGGAAATAATGCAAAAAAGTCTTTTTAAGGAATTTTCTAAAGGCATAATAAAGGAAAATCCCGTGCTGTGTCTTGTCCTCGGCACCTGCCCGACGCTTGCCGTTACAACTCAGGCGTCAAATGCAATCGGTATGGGCGTGGCGGCAACGGTAGTTCTTATATGCTCTAACGCCGCAATATCCCTTTTGCGAAAGGTGATACCGGACAAGGTGAGAATACCCGCATACATAACGATAATCGCCGGCTTCGTAACAATGGTGCAGATGCTTGTTAAGGCGTTTGCTCCGGCAATTGACGAATCGCTTGGAATATATCTTCCTCTTATTGTTGTAAACTGCATAATTCTTGGAAGAGCCGAAATGTTTGCAAGCAAAAACAGCGTTATCCCCTCGATGGTCGACGGCCTTGGAATGGGAGTCGGATTTACGGCGGCAATGCTGCTTATGGGCTCTATAAGAGAGCTGCTCGGCTCCGGCACGTTCTTCGGCTTACCCGTAACATCGGGATTTATGGACCCGATTTTGATATTTATTCTTCCTCCGGGCGGATTTTTTGTGTTCGGAATGCTTGTTGCGCTTTCCTCAAAACTGAGCGGAAAGCAAAAAACGGCTGAGGATATAAGCTGTGCAAAATGTCCTATGAATAAAACCTGCTCTAAAGTGAACGGCGAGGAGGGCGAATGCAATGGTTAAACAGCTTGTTGCCGTTTTTCTTGCGGCTATACTTACCGAAAACTACGTTTTGTCAAAGTTTTTGGGAATTTGCCCGTTCCTTGGCGTTTCAAAAAAGGTGAATACCGCGCTCGGAATGAGCGCCGCCGTAACGTTTGTTATGGTGCTTGCGACTGCCGTTACCTATCCTATATATGAAAATATACTTGTCCCGTTCGGGCTCGACTATTTACAGACAATAGTCTTTATCCTTGTTATTGCCGGACTGGTTCAGTTAGTTGAGATAATTCTGAAAAAATATATGCCGCCGCTTTATAATTCTCTCGGCATATATCTTCCGCTTATAACTACAAACTGCGCCGTTCTGGGCGTTACCATGCTCGTGCTTGAAAAGGCCGCGCAAGACCCGTCCTATACTTATGTAACGGCTATTGTAAACGCCTTGGGCGCCGGAATCGGCTTCCTTGTCGCAATGGTAATTTTTGCCGGAGTAAGGGGCAGGCTCGAAACGGCAGATATTCCGAAATCGCTAAAGGGGCTTCCGATAACCCTTGTTTCGGCAAGTCTTGTTTCCGTTTCGTTTTTGGGCTTCGCAGGACTCGTTGAAGGACTTATGGGTTAAGGAGGGCTTTTGATGAATGCTATATTAATTGCCGTTGCCGTTGTCGGGGCAATCGGTCTTGTTGTGGCTGTGGTGCTGTCCTTTGCCTCTGTGTTCTTTGCCGTTCCGACAGACGAAAGGGTCGAAAAGCTTACGTCGGCGCTGCCGGGGGCAAACTGCGGCGCCTGCGGATATTCAGGCTGTTCGGGCTATGCCGAGGCGCTTGCAAAGGGAGAGGCAAAGCCGGGGCAGTGTCCCGTCGGCGGAGAAGAAACCGCAAAGAACGTCGCGGAAATACTCGGCGTTAAGGCGGAGTCGGGAGTGCCGACTACCGCAAGGGTAATGTGCAGCGGAAGCTGCGACAATACTGAAAAAAGGGTTAATTACAAGGGCATAGCGTCCTGCTCGGCTGCGTTTCAGCTTCTTGCCGGCGGAGGAAAATGCACATATGGCTGCATTGGCTTGGGCGACTGTGTCAGGGAATGCGAATACGGCGCGATAAAGGTTTGCAACGGCGTTGCGATAGTCAACGAGGATTTGTGCCGCTCGTGCAAAAAATGTGCCGCCGTGTGTCCGAAATCGCTTATAAGTATAGTGCCTAAGCGCAGCGCCTCGGTTCTTTGCAGCAATATTGACAAGGGCGCGCAGACAAAGGACGATTGCAAAATCGGCTGCATAGGCTGTATGAAATGTCAAAAGGCTTGCGAATTTGGCGCGGTTAAGGTCGAGCATTTTAAGGCGAGCGTTGATCCTGAGCTTTGCACGCTTTGCGGAAAATGCGCCGAGGCTTGTCCAAAGGGCGTTATTGCATTGCCTGCGGATTATTCAAAGAATGAATAAAACCGAATTATATTTAGAATAAACAGATGCGGCGCTTCGCCGTGTCAAATGTGTTGTGCCTTATGGCTTTGCAACGTACTATATGTTGTTAATACAAAAAAACACGGAAAAAAGTTGAAAAAAAACTTGCATTTTCAAACGGTTAGTGCTATTATATTACTTACTGTGAGAATGAGCAAAAGGAGGTAGGACAATGCCTAACATTAAATCAGCGAAAAAGAGAGTTAAGGTTACTGCAGTTAAAACGGAGAGAAATAAGGCTATTAAGTCAGCCTTAAAGACAACGGTAAAGAAGGCACAGGCAGCTATTGCGACTGATTCAGCCGACAAGGCGCAGGCAGTAAGCGTTGCTTACAAGAAGATAGACCAGGCCGTTGCAAAGGGTATTCTTCACAAGAATACGGCAGCAAGAAGCAAGTCCGCACTTGCCCGTAAGCTCAACGCTTCAGCTTAATCAGATTGATATTTAAAAACAGCGTCCTTTATGTATGGCATAAGGGACGCTATTATTTTATCTGGAACACGGCGTTGACGCCGTATTTGCCGTCTGTTGAAAAGAATATTGCTTTTGCTCGAAAATTCATAGAGCTTTGTTGCAAAAAAATAGTTACTTTTTTGTAATCCTGTGGTATAATGATAAATAATTGGGTTTTTATGTGATTTTACGTTATGTGCATAGTGGCGCCTGCGTTTTATGCAGCATCTCCCATGCCGGAACGGAGGACAGTTATGGAGGACAGCCGCAAAAATGAAAATGATTTGATAGTGGGGCGCAACTGTGTGTCCGAGGCGCTTAGAAGCGGAAGACCTATTGACAAGCTGCTTGTCGCAAGAGGCGCTTCAACTTCGCTTTCGCCGCTGATTGCAAGGGCGAAAAAGGCAGGAATAGTTATAAAAGAGGTTGAGACAAAAAAACTCGATTTCATCAGCGCGGGTGCGGTTCATCAGGGCGTTGTCGCGTTTGCCGCCGCAAAGGAATATTCAAGCGTTGAGGATATTCTTGAGCTTGCAAAAAAAAGGGGCGAGCCGCCCTTTATAATAATTCTTGATGAAATTGAGGACCCGCACAATCTTGGGGCGATAATAAGGACGGCAGAGTGTACCGGCGCGCACGGGGTTATAATTCCAAAGCGGCGCAGCGCCGGACTGAGCTTTACCGCCGACAAGGCTTCGGCAGGCGCCGTTGAATTTGTACCGATAGCAAGGGTCACCAATATAGCGCAGACTATAGATATGCTGAAGAAGCAGGGCGTATGGGTGTACGGAGCCGATATGGACGGACAGTGCTATTGTAAAGCCGACCTTAAGGGGGCGGCGGCTCTTGTAATAGGAAACGAGGGCAGAGGTCTCGGCAGGCTTGTAAAGGATAAGTGCGACTGTATTCTTACACTGCCAATGAGCGGAAAAATCAATTCCCTGAACGCTTCGGTTGCGGCAGGGGTTCTTATGTATGAATTTGCAAGGCAAAGACAGGATTTTTAATTCAGAAAGGGATGATGGTATGAGCCGAAAGGAAAAAATACTTGACGAGCAGCCCGATAGATTGAATAATGCCGAGTTTGAGAGAAACGCAGACGAAACAGTGGATATTTCTCAATTTGCCGCAGTATCGCCGCAGCCTGAGATACAGGCTGAAAGCGAGGAGGCCAAGAAAATAGCCGAGCTTATGGAGAGCATAAGCAAAGATGATAAAAAAAGCGATTTCAAAGCCGCTTCCGCAAGGAGCAAAAGGAAAGAGCACGGCGACAGGAAAAAGCATAAAAAGGAAAAAAAGAGCAGCTTATACAAAGAAACGGAGCAGGAGGATCTGCTCGGAGAAGGCTCCGATATTACGGATTCGGCATACGAGCCGGAGATTTACGGCGGAGTTGCCGCTATGCCGGAATTTCCGCCTGAGCTTGACAGGGACTTTTACGACGACGGGCAACCCGAACAATATGACGGCGAAGCTGAAATTGAGGACGAGAGCGGCTTATCGGAGGAATATTCCGACGATTTGCAGTCCGACGGCGGAGAGCTTGACGAATATGAAGAAAGCTTGCTTTATGAGCCGGAGACCGAGGAGATTATCGACTACGGCGAGGCTTACGGCACAGCCGAAGAAGCCGACGAAGATGAGGGCGCAGACAGCGAGGCTGAAATTGAGGAAATATCCGAGGGATACGGCGACGATTATGCCGATGATGAAGAAGCAGACGGCGAAGCTGTAAGCGAGGAAATAATATCCGACGTTGAAGAGGAATACGCTCCGGAGGACGAGGCGCAGAGTGAAACGGAGGGTGAAGCCGCCGATGCTTACAAGCCGTCAGGCGTCAGGGGCATTTTCAAGAGGATAAAGGATTTCTGGAACGGGCCGGAGGATTTCGAGGAGAAGTTTGACGACGATTTCGACCCCTCTGTTTTTGACAGCGCAGGGAAAAATGCGCTTTTTGATACGGGCAAGCCTGCCGTGAACGATGAAAATGACGGTGAAAATATTGAACAGCCGCAGGAATACGACGGCGGCGGTGATACGGACGAGCCGTCTGATGAAAGCGCGGCAAAGGAGAATTCCGGCGAAGACAATGAGGAGGTTGCCGCTGAAAATGACGAGCCGGAAAATATAGTCGAGGGCGAACAGGCTGCCGAGGATGATGAAGATACATACGGCGAGGACGCTGAAGCCGACAAGGAGGAGGGTGCAGAGGAAAAGAAAAAAACCTCTGTATTCGCAAGATTTAAAACATTCTGGAACGGCGATGATTTAAAAGTCGACGAAGATGTATCCGAGGAGGATATAATGGCAGAGGAGGCCGCAGAGGGAAAAGAATGGATAAAACCGTCGGTAAAGTATGACGATTTATCCGACTACGCCCCAAAGCAGCGCACTCAGGATGAGGATACTAACAGCGAGAATATCCCGGACGAGGATAGCGAGGAGATAGAACACCAAAGCACCTCAAGAAAAATCAGCGGATTGCTCGCGCTTGCCGCGGAAAAGTTCAAGGCGTTGTTTGCCTCATCGGTTAAATCGGAGGAAGCAGAGCAGGCGGACGACGGCGAATATTCACAGGACGCCGAGGATGAAGGCGAGGAGATCGACGAAGCCGAAGAAAGCGAAAGAAAAAGCTCTCCGATAGAGCAGATAAAGAGCATATGGAACGATGAGGACGAGTATATAGACGAAGAGGAAGAGGACGACGAGGAGGACGAGGAGCTTTCGGACGAGGAGGACGAACAGCCGATTGACGCGCAATTCAGCGACGGAGAGCCCGTTGTGTCAAGACCTGTTTTGACAGTTCTTGAACCCTTAAGGAGCGACGACGAGGAGGAACAGGAGAATAACGAGAACGCTGAAGCAGCCGAGACCGAGCAGGAGACCGTATTTGATGATGAAGGCGAGATTTCCGACGATGACGTGGCTGAGTCTGCCTTTGACGTCAATGAAAAAACAGACGAAGCCGAGGACGAGGAAAAATCGGACGCAGCCGATGAAACAAGCAAAGCAGACGAAGCCGATGAGGAGATAATTACAGAAGGGCCCGACGCGCCTGTTGAAATTTCATCAGCAAAAAAAACAGGCTCGAAGCCAAAGCGCGGCCTTATAGGCAGATTGAAAAGCTTTTGGAACGGCGACGCTCCGAAAGCCGAGGATAATAACGAGGAAGCTCTGCAATTAGATAATGAGAATGCACAGGCTGACGGCGCTCAAACGGATAATACAGAAAAAGAGGACGAGAAAGCCGATTCCGAAAATGCAGAAGCCGCCGCGGCTCAAACGCTTGACGACGGGCAGGACGAAGAAGCCGCTACCTTTGAGGATATTTCAAGCACAGGCTTTAAAATTGACGAGGTGGACGGCAGACAGATAGTAAACGGAAAGGTTATTCCAAAATATACTCACGAGTCGATGGTTGAGAAGATAAGCCTGTCTAACGAAAATCTCCAGTATGTGGTAAGACGTGAATATGAGGAATATGTAAGGCAGGCAAAATACAAGCCAAAGGCGAGCGAGATTGTTGCGCCGGAGGTGAACTCCGAAGTTTCAAAGGCTGTAAAAGAGGGCGTTGCCGACGCTCCGATTCTCCGTGATGAGCCGGAGCAGACGGAGAAAGCTGAGAAGAGTGCGGATAAAAAGCAGGACAGGCGTTCAATAAAGGACGTTTTATTCGGCGGAATTGAAAACAGCGCCGATTTTTCGGAATTCAGAGAGCAGACAAGCGGCGCTCAGCAGAATGAACAGAGCATAGACGATTATGAAAAACCGTCTGACGCAAGGGCTATAAGAGCCGAGATAAACTATGACAACAGAAAAGTTACGTTCAGGTGCATCGCACTCGGCGCTGTTTTTCTGATTATGCTTGCGATGTATGTTGTTCAAAGGTACGTCCCGGCGCTGCTGACCGACAACATACCTAATTCCGATATAATGATATGCCTTATAAGTCTTGTACTGTTGGCCGCAAGCGCAGTTTTGTGCCACAGCACGGTGCTTGGCGGATTAAAGCCGCTTTTGGCGTTCAAGGGCAATTCGGACACAGCCGTTGCCGTTGCCGTTGTGGGCTGTGCGGCGCAGGGGATAGTTTCGTTTTTTGAGCCGCAAATCTTCTTCAGCGGCGGACTGCACCTTTATTCAATACTTGCAATAGCGGCGCTTTTGCTTAATAATCTCGGCAAGCTGTGTATAGTGCGGAGGATAAGGGATAATTTCAGATTTGTTTCTTCGCCCAACAGGAAGTATTCCGCAAGGATATATAATGACGAGGAAATATCCGAGCAGATGATTTCAAAGACGAACGCCGAAAAGCCCGTTGTTGCCTTGCAGAACAGAACGAGATTTCTCAAGGGCTTTTTAAGATTTTCATATATGCCCGACCCGAGCGAGCGTGCCGCGTCCTTTACGGCGCCAATAACAACCGTAATAGCCGTTATCGTTGCGATAATCTGCGGCATAACAGGCAAAACCGCGGCTAACGCTGTTTCCGCGTTTTCAATTGTCGCCTGTATGGGAATACCGATGTGCAGTTTGCTTGCCGTAAATATTCCAATGAAGAAGCTTTGCTCGGAGGCGCTCAAAAACAAGGCCATGATAATAGGATATCCGGCGGTAAAGCATTTTGCCGATACAAGAGCCGTTATGGTGGACAGCCGAGAGCTTTATCCGAGGGGCAAGGTTCAGCTTCTTGCCGTAAAGACGTTTAACGCATACAATATAGACAGGGCGCTGTTGAACGCTGCCGCTGTTATGAAGATAGCAAACACCCCGATGACATATATGTTTGAGGACGTAATAAGCGAAAAGGGCGAACAGCTGCCAGCGGTTGAAAGCGTTAAATATGAGGACGGCAAGGGTATAGTAAGCTGGGTAAGCGGTGAAAGGCTTTTGCTTGGAAACAGAGAGCTTATGACAAAGTATTCAATAACCTTGCCGAGCGTGGATTTTGAAGAAAGCTCAAAGAAGGGCAGAACAAACAGCATAACATACCTTGCAAACGCGGGCGAGCTTGTTGCAATGCTTGTAACTGATTATCAGGCGGACGCAAGGCTGTCAACGGAGCTTAAACGGCTTGAGAACAACGGCGTTACTATACTTATAAGAACTGCGGACCCGAATGTGTCGCAGATTAAGGTCGCAAAGGATTTCGGAATTTTCATAAGAAGCATAAAAATACTTCCGACCACCCTTGGCAATATATGCAAAGATGAAATGTCAAGAAGGGACGAGGCTTCACGGGCGTTTATAGCCACCGAGGGCAGACTCCACTCCCTTGCAAGGGCGATAAGCGGCTGTATAAAGATACGCGATAATATTTCAATTGCTTTAGTTATTCAAATCATCGCGGTCGTGCTCGGCGTTCTTATTGCCGGAATAGTCGCCGTGTTTGCCGGCGTTGGCGGATTAAGCGGACTTGACCTGCTGCTGTATGTTGTATTCTGGGCGGCGGCGTCCGTAATTGCACCGATGATACAAAAGGCATAGGACTGTAAGTTATTTGATGATTTAATATACCGTGCCGATGATATTGACAGCGGCAATGTATATGTACTTGCAGGGAAGATGAAAGGATTGGTTATTATGAAGATTGCTCCGTCGATTTTATCGTGCGATTTTTCGGTAATGGGCAGCGAAACCGAGAGAATGGAAAAAGCGGGGGCAGATTATATTCACCTTGATGTAATGGACGGACACTTTGTTCCCAACATTACCTTCGGCGCTCCCGTGATAAAGGCGATACGCCCTTATTCCTCGCTGCCGTTCGACGTGCATCTTATGATAGAAGAGCCGTATAATTACATTGACGACTTTGCAGAAGCCGGAGCTGATATTATCACCTTTCATGTCGAGAGCAGGTCTGACATTGAAAAAACAATAGAAAAAATCAAGGCTCACGGAATAAAGCCGGGTCTTGTTATAAAGCCAAATACTCCCGCAAGCGCTGTTTTTCCGTATTTAAAGGATATATTTATGGTGCTTGTGATGACTGTTGAGCCGGGCTTTGGCGGACAGTCCTTTATGGAGGATATGCTGCCGAAGCTGAAGCTTATAAGGGACGAGGCGGAAAGGCAGGGAACCGAAATACTGCTTGAGCTTGACGGAGGAATAAATGAGGCGACCGTTTCAAAGGCTGCGCAGGCAGGCTGCGACGTGTGCGTTTCGGGAACGGGAGTTTTCAAGGCTGTTGATGCAAAGCAGGCAATTAAAAGATTAAAGGAGCTTAGCGGCGACATTGCCTGAAAAGCCAAAAATAAAAGCAGCAGCTTTACCGGTGCGAGTCGGTAAAGCCGCTGACTTAAAGAGCTTTGTCAAAAATAGCTGTATAAACAAGCTTAGCCCGCCTTGCGGCGGGCAATTTCGTATTATTTTTTAACGGCGAAGGCGCTGCCTATTTTCATAACAGGAAATCCTGAAACAAGAGCGGCGCAGTGTTCGCGAAATGAAGCTATTTTTATTTCGTTTTCGGTTTTTCCTGAAGAATACTCTGAAAGCAGCCCAAAGGCTCTGTCAATACGGCTTTGACACGGTCTGACAATAAAGCCGTAGCTGCTGCCTGTGGAAAAAACCTCTCCGCGCAAAAGGCGAAAGCCGTTTTTGTATAGCTGAGCCATACAATCTGTTAAGGCGTCGGCGCTGTCAAAATAGAACATAATAGGGTTTCCGCTGTGTTTAAGCCTGTATTTTCGTCCCGAGCTGCCGTGCTTCGGCAAAACGGTTATCACAAGAAGACAGCCGCCAAAGCGCTCTATTGCTTCTACAAATAGGGTTTTGTTTTTTATTGAAATAGTAATGCGTTCCTGCGCAAGCCTTATAAGACGTTTTAATACCTTTTTAAAAATTTCATCCTCAAAATATATATTGCTGTAATCGAGGGCAAAGCCCTTCATATCCTCCTGTGACAGTGAGATGACAAGGCGGACGCCGCTTAGTTGCTCAATAGTCATATTGGCCTCCCGTTATCCAATGATCTTTGCCACTTATGCACCATGCGTGATCTGCTCGATACATAAAATGCTCTCTCGTGCGGTGCAAAGGTGTTCTTGTTATTATAATATTATCTTGATAGGAAGTGTGCAAGAAAGTTTTTCTGGAAGCCAAAAATAACCGCGATACAGCGCAGTGACATATCTAAGCAAACCATATTTTATATATCGGAGATGAAAAAATGAAGATAATTGATTTTCACACCCATACCTTCCCCGACAGACTTGCGCCGGGGGCAATAGCCTCGCTTGAAAAATCGAGCGGCACGAGAGCCGCGCTCAACGGCACTGTCGGCGCTTTGCTTGAGTCTATGAAAAATTCGGGCGTATGCACAAGCGTGCTTATGCCGATAGCCGTAAAGCCCGGCAACAGCAAAACCATAAACAACTGCGCGATTGAAAACGACAAAATATCGGGACTTGTTTCGTTTGGCTCTGTGCATCCGCTTGACGAAAATTATATATCGGAGCTTGAACGCATAAAAAAAGCCGGTCTTAAGGGCATAAAGCTGCATCCCGATTTTCAGTCTGTTTTTATTGACGACGACGAAACGGTGGCTGTTATGCGAGCCGCAGCGGATATGGGGCTTTTGATTACAATTCACAGCGGAATGGACGTGTCGTACCCCAAGCTGCACCGCAGCACTCCAAAGCGTCTTGCGTCCGTGCTGCCAAAGCTAAAGGGAGCAAGAATAATCTGCGCTCATTCCGGCGGCTACCGCTATAACGACGATGTTTTGGAATATCTTGTCGGTCATGAGGAAATTTATATCGACACCAGCTACTCGCTTAATCAGCCGCAGATGGATACAGACAAGCTTATCCGCATATATAAGGAAATGGATCCGTCGCACATTCTTTTTGGAACAGACTCGCCGTGGGAGGATCAGAAAAAATCCGCGCAGGGCATAATGTCGCTTCCGCTTTCGGACGGATTGAAAGAAAAAATAATGCACGAAAACGCCGAGAAGCTGCTTTGCTCGACGGTTTGAATATTTGAAAAATAAAAAGAAAAAATAAAATAAAAAAATCGGAGGAATAAAAATGCCGAACTGGTTGAAAAACGCGATTTTTTATGAAATATATCCCCAGTCGTTTTATGATTCAAACGGAGACGGAATAGGCGATATAAGGGGAATAATTCAAAAGCTTGACTATGTAAAGGAGCTCGGCTGCAATGCCGTGTGGCTGAATCCTGTTTACGATTCTCCGTTTATGGACGGCGGCTACGATGTGCGCTGTTATAAAAAGGTAGCGCCGAGATACGGAACAAACGATGACCTTGCGGAGCTGTTCAAGGAGGCGCACAAAAAGGGAATAAGGGTAATACTCGACCTTGTGCCGGGACACACATCGGATAAGTGCGATTGGTTCGTTCAAAGCTCAAAGCATGAAAAAAACGAATTTTCAAACCGCTATATCTGGACTGATTCCGTGTGGGAGGCTCCGCCGCAGTACCGTCTTATGTGCGGAATAAGCGAGCGTGACGGAAACTATCTTGTAAACTATTTCAGCTCTCAGCCGGCGCTGAATTACGGCTTCGCGAAAATAACCCATCCTAAATGGCAGCTTCCGACGGATCATCCGGACTGCCTTAAGACCGTTGAGGCATTAAAGGACATTATGCGGTTTTGGCTTGATATGGGCTGCGACGGCTTTCGTGTGGATATGGCGGACAGCCTTGTGAAAAACGACGACGATAAAAGACCGACCGCTCGTATATGGCGCGGCATAACGGATATGCTAAAGCGCGAATACCCGGAAGCCGTTATGGTGTCCGAATGGTGCAACCCTGAAAGAGCGATAAACGACGCGGGCTTTAACTGCGATTTTTATCTTGACCACAGGGGAAACGGCTATTCGACTATGTTCCGCTACACAAATTATGAAACGGGAGAGGACGAGAGCTATTACTGCAAGGACGGCAGAGGCGATATAACGGTGTTCACCGAGGAATACACAAGGGCGCTTGAAAAAACCGCCGGAAACGGATATATAAGCTTTATAACAGGAAACCACGATGTGCCGAGAATGACAAGAACCCTTGACGACCGCGCAATACGCCTTGCATACGCCACAATACTGACAATGCCGGGCGTGCCGTTTATTTATTACGGCGATGAAATAGGAATGCGCTATATAGAAGGACTGCCGAGCAAGGAGGGCGGATACAGCCGCACCGGCTCAAGAACGCCGATGCAGTGGAACAGCGGAAAAAATCTCGGATTTTCCACGGCTGACAGCGACAAACTGTATCTTCCTGTCGATACAAGCGCAGACGCGCCGACGGTTGAAAACCAAACCGGCAAGCCGGATTCTATTTTTGAAACGGTAAAATCGCTTATCAGACTGCGCCGTGAAAATCCTGATTTACAGCCGGACGCCGGCTTTGAGGTCATATATGCCGAAAAGGGAAAATATCCGTTTGTATATAGGAGAGGCTCCCTTGTTATAGCGGTGAACCCGAAGGGCAAGGCTGTGAGTGTGGAAATCGAATGCGTCGGCGAAAAGATATTTGAAATAGGCACAGCGTCGCTGTCACGCGGCAGGCTTGTTCTTGATTCACAGTCTATGGCGATATTCAAGAGTTGATTTTTTTATTCAAGTACCGATATATTACGCGAAAAATAATGCTTGCATAAATTTTTCCTGTGTGATATAATAACCAGTGTTGAGTATAATAAAGCAGATTAAGGAGTGGGAAACAAACCCGCTCCTTTCTGTTTGGAAAAACAAGGAGGCGGAGCCTATGGCTAAAAAGGGCGGAGGCACGGTTGAGGCTGTAACTGCTGTTGTAAAGCCGATAATTGAGCAAATGGGGCTTGAGCTTTGGGACGTTCGCTTTGTCAAGGAGGGCGCGCAGTATTATTTGCGTATTTTTATTGACAGCGAAAACGGCATAACTATAGACGACTGCGAAAGAGTCAGCCGCGCTGTAGACCTGCCGCTGGATGAAGCAGACCCGATACAGCAAAGCTACTGTCTTGAGGTTTCATCTCCCGGAGTGGAGAGAGAGCTTAGAACAGAAGAACACCTTCGGGCGTTTCTCGGCAGTCCTGTGCTTGTCAAAATGATAAGACCTATCGAGGGCGTCGGAAAGGAATTTTCGGGAATACTTGAGGACGGCGGAAAAACCGATGTGAGCATAAATGTTGACGGCAGGATTTTAAATATAGCAAGAAAGGACGCCGTTTATATAAAGCTTGACGACTTTAATATATAGTCCGGCAGATAATGCCGGCGCAGGCTCGGTCAATAAAGCCCGCTGTTAATTGACCGTAATAAAAACGTTTTTATGCCTTAAACAGAAAGGGAGAATCAGAAAATGGATACTAAGGAATTGTACGCAGCGCTTGCTCTTCTTGAAAAAGAGAGAGGAATTTCAGTTGACTATATGCTTTCTCAAATTCAAAGGGCAATAGTAGTTGCTTGTAAAAACACTTATGGCGGAAACGAGGACGTCACTGTAGTAATCGACAAGGAAAAGCAGGACTTTGACGTTTATCTTAACAAAGAGGTAGTCGAAGAGGTGCTTGATAAAAACAGCGAAATTTCGCTTGAACAGGCAAGAGAGATCAGCGCCGACTATAATTTGGGAGATAAGGTCGGCTTTAAGCTTGACCCGAAGGAGTTCGGCAGAATAGCCATAAATACGTCAAGAAGCATAATACGTCAGGGAATACGCGACGGCGAAAAGGGACAGATGCTTCAGGAGTTCCAAAGCAAAAATCACGAGCTTGTTACGGCGACCGTTGAAAGAGTCGATGAGAAAAGCGGTGCCGTTACCATAAGAATAGGCAAGGCAGAGGCGGTTTTGCCAAGGGGCGAGCAGGTCGGCAACGAGGAATTTACAGAGGGCGACCATATCAAGGTATATATAGCTGACGTTCAGGAGAGCGAGAGAGGGCCGAGAGCGATAATCTCAAGAACGCATCCCGATTTTGTAAAAAGACTTTTTGAAACCGAGGTGCCTGAGATTTACGACGGAACGGTCGAAATCAAGTCTGTATCAAGAGAGGCAGGCTCAAGAACGAAGCTTGCGGTGTGGAGCAAGGACAAGGATGTTGACGCTGTAGGCGCGTGCATAGGCGCAAAGGGCGCAAGGGTAGGAACTATTGTAAACGAGCTTGGCGGCGAAAAGATAGATATTATCGTTTATGACGAGGATCCGGCAAAATTTATTGCCGCAGCTCTTTCGCCGGCAACCGTGTTAAGCGTAAAGGTTGCCGACGACGGCTCAAAGATATGCAGAGTAACCGTGCCTGACGGTCAGCTTTCGCTGGCTATAGGCAATAAGGGACAAAACGCGCGACTTGCCGCAAGGCTGACGGGCTGGAAGATCGACATAAGGCCGGAAAGCGGATTCTTTGGCGAGGACGATGACGACGAGCTGTTTGGCGGAAAGGCGAATACGGAAGCTGCGCCGCAGGAGGAAGCCGTTGACGAGGATACCGACGGGCAGCCCTTAACAGAGTATTCGCAGGAGAACGAAGCGGAGGAATAATACTTTTACCGAAGGAGCGAAAAATAATGCGCCAGAAAAAGATTCCTATGAGAAAATGCACCGGCTGCGGCGAGATGAAGCCGAAAAAGGAGCTTGTAAGAGTCGTTAAAGCTCCCGATTGTAAGGACGATGACGGAAACGTGATTTCTCAGGGAGAGGTAAGCCTTGATTTGACCGGCAAAAAGCCGGGCAGGGGGGCGTATGTTTGCAGAAAAGCCGAATGTCTGAAGCTTGCAAGAAAGGCAAGACGGTTTGAAAGAGCGTTTTCCTGCAAAATACCCGAAGCTGTTTTTGACGCAATGGAACAGGAGCTGATGCTTGATGAGCGATAGGCTTTTGTCGCTTTTGGGTCTTTGCCGAAGGGCAGGCAGGCTTACCGTAGGCTGCGACCCGGTTAAGGAATCTGTAACAAAGGGCGAGGCGCAGCTTGTGCTTTTTGCAAAAGACGCGTCGGCAAATACCCTAAAGGACGTTGCGTCTGTCGCCGAAAAGGCAGGCGTAAAAACGGTTACGATTGCTTACGATAAAAAGGAAATAAGCGCTTCCGTCGGGAAATTGTGCGCCGTCGCCGGTGTGAACGACGGCGGATTTGCAAAAAAAATTTTAGAGCTTTCGGGCAAAGATAATGGGGAGGAATGCGATTTATGTTAATAAAATACAGAGTTCACGAGGTTGCAAAGGATTTTGATGTTCCAAGCAAGGATGTTGTTGAGCTTTTAAAAAAGCATTTCGGCGACACAAAAAAACATATGACGGCTCTTACAGAGGATGAGCTTGATGTAATATTCGATTACTATACACAAAAGAACGCTCTTGAAAGCTTTGACGAATATTTTGCCGTCAGGGACAAGGCTATTGAAGAAAGCGCCGCGGCGCAGGAGAAGGAGCAGCCAAAGCCCGAAATAAACGAGGCAAAGCCGGAAAAGGCTTCCGGCGCTGACGAAAAGCAGGCGAAAAGCGAGAAAAAGCAGCAGGGCAGACAGCAAACCGCAGCCAAGACAAAGACTGCCGGCACTCAGGATGAGTTTACACAGCAGACGAAGAAAAGAGAAAAGAGAGTTATAGACACAAGAGCCGCGGTCGTTGACATTGAAAGATATAACGAAAAATACGACAGGCTCGCCTCTGAAAAAATAAGAAACGAGAATACCGTTCAAAAGCAGAAAATCAACCAACGCTCTCAGCGCAGGGGCAAGCAGAAGAGCGGCAAGAGAGAGACCGAGCAGGAAAGATTAAAGAGAATTGCCGCTGAAAGAAAGGCAAAGCCTATCACAGTTACGATACCCGACGAGATAACGGTCGGCGAGCTTGCTCTGCGCCTTAAGGCTACGGCTGCCGAGGTAATTAAAAAGCTTATGATGATGGGCACGATGGCTAATGTAAACGATGTTATTGATTTTGACACGGCAGCCCTTGTTTCTATGGAATTTCATGCAAAGGTAGAAAAAGAGGTAGTTGTCACAATAGAGGAAAGAATAATTGACGACAGCGAGGACGATGACGACAACCTTATTCCAAGAGCGCCGGTAGTCGTAGTTATGGGACACGTTGACCACGGCAAGACGTCTCTGCTCGACGCGATACGCCATTCAAACGTAACGTCGGGCGAGGCAGGAGGAATAACCCAGCATATAGGCGCATACAGGGTAAAGATAAACGACAGGGATATAACCTTCCTCGATACCCCCGGACACGAGGCGTTTACCACAATGAGGGCAAGGGGAGCGCAGGTTACCGATATTGCGATTCTTGTTGTGGCGGCTGACGACGGTATAATGCCGCAGACTGTAGAGGCTATAAATCACGCTAAGGCTGCAAACGTGTCGATAATCGTTGCGATAAATAAAATGGATAAGCCGGGCGCAAACCCGGACAACGTAAAGCAGCAGCTGACAGAATATGAGCTTGTTCCCGAGGAATGGGGAGGAGATGTTCCGTGTATTCCGCTTTCGGCAAAGACAAAGGAGGGAATACCCGAGCTGCTTGAGATGGTGACCCTTATAGCCGATATGAAGGAGCTTAAAGCAAATCCGGACAGAAGCGCAAAGGGAACCGTTATTGAGGCAAGGCTCGACAAGGGCAGAGGCCCTATTGCGACAATGCTTGTGCAAAACGGTACGCTCAAGGTGGGCGATATTGTTGTCGCCGGAACCTGCGTGGGACGAGTAAGGGCTATGACCAACGACAAGGGCGAGCGAGTTAAAGAGGCAGGGCCGTCTATCCCTGTTGAGATAACAGGACTTGACGACGCTCCCACAGGCGGAGATATATTCAACGCGGTATCCGACGAGCGCCTTGCGAGAGAGCTTGTTGAGCAGAGGAAGAACAAGCTCAAGGAGGAGCAGTTCTCAAAGCAGACAAAGGTTACCCTTGACAACCTTTTCGACCAGATGAAGTATGGCGAGATAAAAGAGCTGAAGATAATAGTAAAGGCGGACGTTCAGGGCTCTGTCGAGGCGGTAAGGCAATCGCTTGAAAAGCTGTCTAACGACGAGGTAAGAGTAAATGTAATACACGGCGGCGTCGGCGCGATAAACGAATCCGACGTTATGCTTGCTTCTGCCTCATCGGCAATAATCGTAGGCTTTAACGTGCGTCCGGACGCGGTTGCGGCGGAAAATGTGGAGCGTGACGGCGTTGATATGAGGCTTTACAGAGTAATATACGACTGTATTGAGGAAATAGAGGCGGCAATGAAGGGTATGCTCGCGCCGAAGACGCGGGAGGTCGAGCTTGGAAAGGCCGAATGCCGCAGCGTAATAAAGGTAAAGAACGTCGGATTTATCGCAGGCTGTTACGTTCTTTCCGGCAAGGTGGCAAGGAATGCCGGCATACGCGTTGTTCGTGACGGAATAGTTGTTGCCGAGGATAAGATAGCTTCGCTTCAGAGGTTTAAGGATTCCGTTAAAGAGGTTGCGGCAGGATATGAATGCGGCGTCGGACTTGAACGCTTTAATGACCTCAAGGAGGGCGATATTTTCGAGGTGTTCGAGATAGAGGAATACAGGGATTGATGCTTTAAAAAAGCAAAAAGTGTTTTCGCCTACGCAATCCTTGTACCGCAGTCAGCGCTTTTGCACAGCGGGATTGCTGCTTAATGTGATTAATTCTTTATATAAAAAAGGCATAGTCGCTTTTCACGACTATGCCTTTTGCTGTGTTTTAATATTTAATATTTACCGCTGTTTCGTCTGCGCTGGATAATATATAGAATAATTGCAATCACGGCGACAGCGCCGGTAACGCAGCGAAAGACCGTTCCGTAAACGCCGTCGAATAAATTAAGCTGCGGCGTGAGTGTGTTAATCAGCCAATAAACGCCCAACAGCAGAAAATATACGCCTACTATGCAAAACAGCTTGTTTTCCTTGACTGAAAAATAGATTATAAAAATACCTGCTATGAACATAGCGGCAGCATAAATATAACCGTACTCTGCTCCCAAATCAAATCACCTTTTTTGCTTGCGGCTCTGCCTTTTTCTGTCCTTTTCTTTTTTCGGCTTTTTCGGCCGGCTGTAAAACAGACATAAAAGCAAATATCCCCCGAAAATTATTATTCCTATATAATGTACCCACTGCATCATACTTGTTCCGGGCCAAATGTGAATGACAAGATAGTTTGCGAGAATCCACAGTCCCTCAAATATAAAAAACAGCGCAACCGGTCTGAACAGCGCAACAGTCCTGAATAACGGTGCAAACAGGACGACTGCGACCGTAAAGCATATGAACGCCGCGACAAACGCAATCCACATAATATAACCTCCGTCCTTATATAATAAGTATATTAGCTAACAATTGAAAAGTCAAGTAAGCTTAGCCCCCGCGTTCAGCTTTGTTTTAGCTTAATTTGTTCTATATTAAACGCCCCTCTGCGCCCGTTTACGCTATTCTGCCGCATAATGAAAATCTCTTAATAATTAGTTTACAAATATTAGACTTGACATTTTTATACTCTGGTGGTAAATTATAACTACGGTTAGCACTCTGAATGTTAGAGTGCTAATTCAAAAGCAAGAGGTGAATAAGCTTGGATTTCGCATCAAGAAAAAGTAAAATACTTTGCTGCGTGGTTGAGCAATATATTCACACCGCAGAGCCAATCGGCTCGAAGCAGCTTTTGGAAAGCACCGGACTCAACGTGTCGTCGGCAACTGTCCGCAACGAAATGGCGGCGCTTTCTCAGGCAGGTCTTCTGGCTCAGCCGTATACGTCTGCCGGAAGAATCCCGACTCAAGAGGGATACCGCCATTATCTGAATGTGGCGGCAAAGCCGCTTGAACCGACGAACAGAGAAAAAGCCGAGGCTTTCAGACAGATAGCCGCGTCCGCAAACGACCCGGAGCGTATTCTTGACAGCGCCGCCCGCGTGCTGTCACAGCTTACCGGCGGCGTGTGCGTTGCGACTACTCCTCCGCCGGAGGCGGTGACCGTTTCAAAGCTCAGAATCGTTCAAACCGGAAGACAAACAGCAATGGCGGTTCTTGTAACGTCGGGCGGAATGATAAAGTACAGACTGTTTCGCTGCGATTATATTCTAACGCAGGAGCTTGTTAAGGTTTTTGAAAGACTGCTTAACAACGCGCTTGTCGGAATAGAGCCGCACAAGGTGACGCCCGCGTATATTCAAAGCCTTGCGGCAGGCTTTGGCGAGCTTTCAATGCTTATGCCGAGCGTGCTTAGCGTTGTTATGGAGCAGTGTGCGGAGATAAACCGTATGGACGTTAAAATGCACGGCGAGTCTAACCTTTTATTTTCAAACGATTTTCAGCTTGAGGATTTAAGAGGGATAATAAAGTTCATCGGCGAGCACGAGCAGCTGGCATATCTGCTGCTTAACGCCGATAGAGGCTCGGGAGCGCTGCTTGGAACCGAAACGGGCGTTCCGGCGCTTTACAGGTGCGCGGTAATTTCAAGGCGCTACTGCGTGGCGCAGCAGCCGTCCGGGGCTATAGGAATAATAGCTCCACTTAGAAACGATTACAGAAAAAATATGGGTATTCTGGAATATGTTTCAGCCCTTGTGGGAAAGCTGATAAATGAATTGCTTGAACCGTAAGCCTGAACATATAACAAAGCCGCAGCTGAGCAAGTGTTTAAAGCCTTGCAAATGCTTAAATGATATAACGGAGGTGTGAGTTAAGTGAGCAGAAGCGAAAAGAAAAAAGAGAAGCAGAACGATACCGAAAAAGAGGTATGTGAGGAAACGGCAACGGAAGAAGAAGTGAAAGAGGAAAAAGAGAAAAAGGAAGAAAAGACAGAAGAAAAGACAAAGGAAAAGACAAAGGAAAAGACAGACGAAGAAAAGCTTAAGCAGGAGCTTGAAACGCAGAAGAACAATTATCTGAGGCTTGCCGCCGAATACGACAATTACCGCAAAAGAACAACTAATGAAAAGGCGGCTATTTATTCGGATGCAACGGCGAACGCCGTGGCTGAAATATTGAACGTAGCGGACAGTCTGGAGATGGCGCTAAAGGCGTCCGAGAACGCCCCGGAGGAATTTAAAAAGGGAATAGAGCTTGTATCGGCGCAAATGGATAACGCGCTGTTAAAGCTTAATGTGGAGAGCTTTGGAAAAGTCGGCGATGAATTTGACCCGGCGCTGCATAATGCGGTTTCAAAGGTTGAGGATGAATCTCTTGGCGACAATGTTTTGGCTCAGGTTTTCCAAAAGGGATATAAAACGGGCGATAAAATAATCCGTCATGCAATGGTTCAGGTCGCTAACTGTGACTGATAAGGTCATTTAACATAAACATTAAATACAAAAAATACAAAACTAAATCAGGGAGGACAATATCATGGCAAAGACAATAGGTATAGACTTGGGAACAACTAATTCATGCGTGGCAGTAATCGAGGGCGGCGAGCCGGTAGTTATTGCAAATGCGGAGGGCGCAAGAACAACGCCGTCTGTTGTTGCTTTTTCAAAAACAGGGGAAAGACTTGTGGGTCAGGTTGCAAAAAGGCAGGCCATCACAAATCCGGACAGAACGGTTTCTTCAATCAAAAGGGAAATGGGTTCTGCATACAAGGTAAATATAGACGGCAAAAGCTATACTCCGCAGGAGATTTCGGCAATGATACTTCAAAAGCTTAAGGCTGACGCCGAGGCTTATCTCGGAGAGACCGTTTCTCAGGCGGTAATAACCGTTCCGGCATATTTTACAGACGCTCAGCGTCAGGCAACAAAGGACGCGGGAAAAATTGCCGGACTTGATGTTAAGAGAATAATAAACGAGCCGACAGCCGCTGCTCTTTCATACGGCGTTGACAAGGAAAGCGACCAAAAGGTTATGGTTTATGACCTTGGCGGCGGCACGTTTGACGTATCTATTATAGAAATGGGCGACGGCGTTCAGGAGGTTTTGGCTACGGCAGGTAACAACCGTCTTGGCGGCGATGACTTTGACCAGAGAATTATCGACTGGATGGTTCAAAGCTTTAAGAGTGAAACAGGCATTGATTTGTCAAATGATAAAATGGCAATGCAAAGACTTAAGGAATCTGCCGAAAAGGCAAAAATAGAGCTTTCCGGCGTTACTCAAGCGGCAATCAATCTTCCGTTTATAACAGCCGACGCAACAGGCCCAAAGCACCTTGACCTTACTCTTACAAGAGCAAAATTCAACGAGCTTACAGCAGATTTAGTTGAAAAAACAATGGGTCCTGTTAAGAACGCCCTTCAGGACAGCGGACTTTCAATAAACGACATAGACAAGGTTCTTATGGTTGGCGGTTCTTCAAGAATACCTGCCGTTCAGGACGCGGTAAAGGGCTTTATCGGAAAAGAGCCGTTTAAGGGAATAAACCCTGACGAATGCGTTGCGATTGGCGCCGCAATTCAGGCAGGCGTTCTCGGCGGCGAGGTAGACGGACTTCTTCTGCTTGACGTTACTCCGCTTTCGCTCGGCGTTGAAACAATGGGCGGCGTTATGACAAAGATAATCGACAGAAACACAACTATTCCGACAAAGAAGAGCCAGATATTCTCTACTGCCGCGGATAACCAGACGCAGGTTGAAATAAATGTTCTTCAGGGTGAAAGAGAGTTTGCGAGGGATAATAAGCAGCTTGGTCTGTTTGCTCTTACGGGAATAGCTCCTGCAAGGAGAGGCGTTCCTCAGATAGAGGTTACGTTTGATATTGACGCAAACGGTATAGTAAACGTATCCGCAAAGGATCTTGGCACAGGCGCGGAGCAGAAGATAACCATTTCTTCAAGCACCAATATGTCAAAGGACGATATAGACAAGGCAGTTAAAGAGGCGGAGCAATACGCGGCCGAGGACAAAAAGCGCCGCGAGGAGGTAGACGCAAAGAACGAGGCTGAAAACCTTTGCTATCAGGTCGATAAGCTTATAAGCGAGAACGGCGATAAAATAAGCGAAGAGGATAAAACGAGCCTCAATACAAAATCTGCCGCAGTTAAAGAGGCGATAAGCAAGAACGACGCGGAGCTGATTAAAACCGCTAAGTCGGCATTGGAGCAGGAGCTTCAGAATATAGGCTCAAAGCTTTACCAGCAGGCTGCCTCTCAGCAGCAGGCAGCTCCGGGAGCAGGCGCTGCGCAGGATACTCCTCCGACAGGCGGCAACGACGGCAATGTGTATGATGCGGATTTTAAGGATGTTGACTGATAACCGATAAATATTTAACCGCTGCGTATGTCCCCACAGGGCTTGAGCCCTGAGGGGGCTTTTGCGCGGTTTAGCGGATAAAAGCTACATATATATGGAGGCGAGATTTTGGCTGACAAAAGAGATTATTATGAGGTGATGGGCGTACCAAAGGGTGCCTCTGACGATGAAATAAAAAAGGCGTTTAGAAAGCTTGCAAAGCAATATCATCCTGACCTTAACCCCGGCGACAAGGAAGCTGAGGCTAAGTTCAAGGAGGTAAACGAGGCATACGAGGTTCTCTCGGACAAGGAAAAGAGGGCGAGGTACGACCAGTTTGGCCACGCGGGAGTTGATCCGAGCTATGGCGCGGGCGCAGCCGGCGGAAGTCCTTTTGGGCAGGATATGGATTTCGGCGACATTTTCAGCAGCTTTTTCGGCGGCTTCGGCGGACGGCGTCAGGCAAATCCGAATGCTCCGCACAGAGGCTCGGATGTTGAGGCAACTGTTGCAGTAAGCTTTGAGGAGGCGGCAAAGGGCTGCCGCAAGACTGTGAGCTATCATAATGTCAGCACCTGCAGCGAATGCAGCGGAACGGGAGCGGCAAAGGGCACAAGCCCGAAGACCTGCCCCACCTGTCATGGAACGGGTCAGGTAACAATAAATCAGCGAACTCCGTTCGGCGTTATACAAACCTCAAGAGCCTGCGACGCATGCCGGGGAAAGGGCAAGGTAATAGAGAAAAGATGCCCCAACTGCAACGGCACCGGCAGAGTGCGCACAAAGCGCAGCGTTGAAATTGATATACCTGCCGGCATTGCGGACGGTCAGGTGCTGAAGGTGGGGGGTCACGGCAACGCCGGAACGAACAACGGCCCTTACGGCGATCTTCATGTGTTTATAAATGTTCGGCCGCACCCGATTTTTGAGCGCAGAGGCGATGACGTGTGGTGTGAAATACCTATTACATTCGCTCAGGCCGCACTCGGCGGCGAGGTTACCGTTCCTACGCTTGACGGCAAGGTAAGCTATGAAATTCACGAGGGCACACAGCCCAACGACGTGTTTAAGCTCAGGGGCAAGGGCGTGCAGAGGCTTGGCGGCAAAACGAGAGGCGACCAATATGTTAGGGTTTCTATCGAGGTGCCGAAAAATTTGAACGCAAAACAAAAGGAGCTTTTAAAACAGTTCGACGGCTCGACCGGCGAGCGGAATTATCAAAAGCGCAAGGGCTTTTTCGACAAGCTGAAGGGAATGTTTGAATAAGGCGGAAGCTTAAAAGAGAGGCTTTTAGCGGCATTTACATCGAAAGGATATACTTATGGCGGAGTGGACAGAGATAAAAATTGAAGTTGAAAGTGAGGACGCCGAAAGGGCGGAGGCCGCGGCGCATATGGCGGCGCCCTACGGTATTTATGTAGAGGATTATTCAAGCCTTGAAGCCGAGGTGCTTGAGATAGCCAATATAGATTTGATAGACGAAGAGCTTTTGAACAAGGACAGAAGCAAGGTCATAATCCATATATATATTTCGCCTGAGGATAATCCGGCGGAGGCGTTGGCGTTTCTTAGGGAGCGTTACACGGCGCAGGGAATTAAATTCAAAATAACCGACGGCTCGTGCATGGAAGAGGATTGGCTTAATAACTGGAAAAAATATTTCAATCCAATTAAGGTCGGGGATAGAATACTTATAAGGCCGAGCTGGCGCGACGATTATGAGCCTGACGGCAGGGCGGTACTTAGCCTTGACCCCGGAATTGCGTTTGGCACGGGAACGCACGAAACAACAAGACTGTGCCTTGAGGCTCTTGAAAAGCATATCAAGCCGAACGACAGAATGCTTGACGTTGGCTGCGGCAGCGGTATTTTGTCTGTGGCGGCTGTTCTTCTTGGAGCCGAAAGCGCTCTTGGCGTTGACATAGACGAAATGGCTGTAAAGACCGCAAGGGAAAACGCCGCGCTTAACGGCGTGGGTGAAAAAATCAAGGTCATACACGGAAATCTGACCGATAGGGTGAGCGGAAGGTTTGACGTTATCGCGGCGAACATAGTTGCAGACGCGATAATTCTGCTTTCCGAGGATATTAAAAGTTTTATGGCGGACGGCGCGGTGTATATTATGAGCGGAATTATTGACAGCCGAGCCGACGAGGTTAAAAAGAGCGTGGAAAAATCCTTTGATATAATCGAGGAATACCTTGACAACGGCTGGTGCTGCTATGTTGCGGTAAAGAAATAAATAAATTTGTAAATTTTTGAAATGGTAATAGTTTTGACACATTTCTTTGATAACATTACATTGTTAAAAACATCAGGAGGATAAACATTATGAAAAAACCAAGTAAAAGAGAGCACATCAATCTTTTCTTTTCGGCATTCCTTGTTTTAGGCTTTGGCGTATGCGCGTATTTCTTCTCCACTATTTCAGGCAATTCGCTTACTAACAGTCTTGCCGGCGACCTTGTATATATGCTCATTTTTGTCCTTTTCGGTCTTATCCTTTTTTATGCGACAAGAGTCGGCGACGGAAAGCAAATAAAGCGCTTTAGTCCGGCTTCACTGATATTGATTTGTCTGCCGGCGATATATGTTATTGTTGCTTATCTTTTCGCATTTATGCCGCTGCACGAGCAGCTTGCGGCAAGCGGCGGCAACACGGCGGCTGTTATTGCCGCGGTAGCGCTGGGCTACGGAGTTCCTTACACGTTCCTAAGCGGCTATGAAATAAGCGATGCAAACGAGCAGAACGAGCAGCCTGAGGATGAAAGCGCCGAAGGCGATGAAGAGAATGTTGATTATTCGGATATTAAAACGCTTGACATCGGCTCTGACGATGAGGACGGCGCCGAGCAGGACGGCTCCGACGAGGGTGCGGAGCAGGATGAAGCCGAGTTGCCAAACGGGGACGAGGCGTTGGACGATAACGCACAGGCTGATGAGAACGCGGCCGAAGAAGAAAAAATTTCGGAGGATACGGAAAAGACGATTCAGAGTATTCTTGAAGAAAGTGCAGATAAATAATTAAGCGGAGAGTTTTTTAAGGCTCTTGAAAAAATTTATATTGTCAGAATTTAAGGCTTCCCGGAATGCGCAGTTGTTTCGGGAAGCCTGCATAATAACAGGGTAGGAGAGATTAAAATGGCAGAATGTTCACATGACTGCTCAAGCTGCGGTGAAAGCTGTTCGTCAAGAAAAACATCGCCTCAGGACTTCATCGAAAAGCTGAGCGATGGTTCAAGTGTAAAAAAGGTTATTGGCGTTGTAAGCGGCAAGGGCGGAGTAGGAAAATCTATGATAACATCCGTGCTTGCGGTGCTGTTTAACCGCAGGGGCTATAAAACGGCTGTGCTTGACGCTGATATAACAGGCCCGTCGATACCAAAGGCGTTTGGTTTGAAGGAGAAGGCAAAGGGCAGCGATTTCGGACTTATACCGGTGCGCAGCAAAACGGGTATAGATATAATGTCGGTGAATTTGCTTTTGCCGAATGAAAACGACCCGGTGATTTGGCGCGGCCCGGTAATAGGCGGAGTTGTAAAGCAGTTTTGGGGAGAAACTATATGGAAGGATATTGACTATATGTTTGTTGATATGCCTCCGGGAACGGGAGATGTTCCGCTTACCGTATTTCAGTCGATACCGGTTGACGGGATAGTAATTGTAACGTCGCCGCAGGAGCTTGTGTCAATGATAGTCGGCAAGGCGGTAAAAATGGCGCAGATGATGAAAATTCCAATTCTCGGCGTTGTTGAAAATATGAGTTATTATGAATGTCCCGACTGCGGCAAGCGCCACAGCATATACGGCGAGAGCCATATTGAGGACGTTGCCTCTGAGCTTGGCATTGACGTCATAGGAAGGCTGCCGATAGACACGCAGCTTGTAAAATGTGCCGACACCGGCACAATCGAGCTTTTTAACTCAAGCTATCTTGACGATACTGCCGACAAGATTGAGCAGAAAACAAAAATATAAGCCGTCGCAGATGTCCCAGCCGCCCTTGGCGGTCGGGACATCGCAGTCCTTCGGCGCAGGATAAAATCCTGCGCCGAAGGACTTAGGAGCGAAGCTCCAAGCGACGGCTGCAGCGCAGGCAGGGTCTGCCTGACAAGCGGGCATTCCGCGCAAAGCCCTTGCCGATTGAGTATTTGACATAATTAATCCGTTAGTATATACTTAGATAAATAGCAACTATAACAAAAAATTTTAGAAAAACAGGTGTATAAATTATGGATATTATTGTCGGATATACCGGCTTCGTCGGCTCAAATATAGCTGCGTCAAAGGAGTTTGACGGTAAATTCAATTCAAAAAATATAGAAAGCGCATTTGGACTTGAGCCTGAGCTGTGCGTATATAGCGGAGTTCGCGCCGAGAAATTCCTCGCTAACAACGACCCCGACGGCGATATGGCTGTAATAAACAATGCGATTGAAAATATAAAAAAAATTAATCCGAAGCGACTTGTGCTCATCTCTACGATAGATGTGTATAAAAATCCAAACGGAGCAGACGAGGATACAAAAATAGACGTTGACGGTTTGCAGCCGTACGGGCTCGACCGTTACAGGCTTGAGCAGTGGGTGGGAGAAAATATAAAAAATCACCATATAATCAGACTGCCGGGCCTTTTCGGAAAAAATATAAAGAAAAACTTTATCTACGATTTGATAAATATAATCCCGTCGATGCTTAACGAAAAAAAATATTCCGAGCTATCCGAAAAAAACGGGCTTATAGCCGAAAGCTATAAAAGGCAGGATAACGGATTTTACAGGCTCAGCTGCCGCGACGACGAAAAAAAAGAGCTTAGGCAGGCGTTTTTGGATATAGGCTTTTCCGCGCTTAATTTTACTGACAGCAGAGGAGTTTTTCAATTTTATAATCTTGCGCAGCTTTGGAAACATATAGATATAATTATAAAAAACGATTTAAGCCTTGTTAATATGGCGGTAGAGCCTGTTTGCACGGCGGATATTTACAAAGAGGTAACGGGAGACGAATTTGTAAACGAGATTGCAGCCGCACCGCCTCTTTATGATTTTAAAACAAAGTATTCAACGCTGTTCGGCGGTGAAAACGGTTATATTGATTCAAAGCAGAATGTAATGCGTGATATAGTCGGGTTTGTCAAAGCCGAAATCGCAAATCGGGCATAGACCACGGTTTGAGCGCTTATGAAATTAAGTTAAAGGGGAAATATGATATGAAGCTTTCAATTTCCAATATAGCTTGGCAGTCTGAAAACGACGGGGAGATGTATGAGTTTTTGCAAAAAAGCGGATTTTCGGGACTTGAGATTGCCCCAACGCGTATCTATCCCGAAAGGCCATACGACAGAACCGCCGATATAAAGAGGTTTGCACAGGAGCTGTTTGAAGGATACGGCCTTAAAATATCTTCAATGCAGTCCATATGGTACGGTATGACGCAGAGCATATTCGGCAGCGAGAGCGACCGCAGCAAGCTTACAGACTACACCAAAAAAGCGGTTGATTTTGCACAGGCGGCAGGCTGCGCAAATCTTGTGTTCGGCTGCCCAAAAAACAGGGTGATACCTGATGAAAGCTTTATTCCGACTGCGCTTGAGTTTTTTGCGAATTTAGGCGATTATGCGTCCTCGGCAGGAGTGTGCATTGCGCTCGAGGCAAATCCGCCGATATACAATACAAACTTTATGAACACTACCGACGAGGCGTTTGATATTTGCAGACGTACAAAAAGCCGAGGCGTGGGAGTAAATGTTGATCTCGGAACAATAATATATAACGGCGAATCACTTGATTCGGTCAGAAAAAATATAGAGCTTGTCAATCATATACATATTTCGGAGCCGCATCTTGCGCCGATTGAAAGACGTGATATACACAAGGAGCTTAAAACGCTCGATTACGATAAATTTGTGTCTATAGAAATGGGCAATAAAAATGATATTGATATGGTAAAGTCGGCTGTAAAATACATCTCGGAGGTGCTGGGATGATTTTTGAAGGGCAAAACGGGGTGCCGAAATTTTGCTGTGACGAATATGCGCCAAGGAGCAGCCGCTTTTGTGTTTTAATTCCGATAATAAACGAGGGAGAAAGAATAAGGAACGAGCTTAAAAGAGCGCAAAACGCCGGAATAGACAAGCTTTGCGACATTATAATTTGCGACGGCGGCTCTAAGGACGGCTGCACCGAGGAAGCCCTGCTTAAATCGCTCGGAGTTAATACTCTGCTTACAAAGCAGGATACCGGCAAGCAGGGAGCACAGCTAAGAATGGGCTTTTGGTGGGCTGAAAAGAGAGGCTATGAGGGCTTTGTAACAATAGACGGGAACGATAAGGACTCCATAGAGGACATTCCGCAATTTATAAAAAAGCTTGAGCAGGGTTACGACTTTGTTCAGGGCTCACGCTTTGTCAAGGGCGGAAAGGCTGTGAACACTCCGCTTATGCGCCTTATCTCTGTCAGGCTTATTCACGCGCCCGTAATATCCCTTACGGCGCACAAATGGTTTACGGACACAACAAACGCCTACCGTGCCTACTCAAGAAAATATATAACGCATCCTAAGCTGCAAATTTACAGAGATGTTTTTCAAACATATGAGCTGCTCGCTTATCTTTCGGTAAGAGCGACAAGGCTCGGACTTAAGGCATGCGAGATACCCGTTACAAGGGCATATCCGAAAAACGAAAAAACTCCGACTAAAATCAGTCCGTTTAAGGGTAACGCAGAGCTTATGAAGATACTTTTTAAAAATTTATTCGGTTGCTATAATCCTAAAAATGGATAAACGCAAAGTAAATATCAGGGTGATAAAATGGAAAAGACGGTAAAAATAAAAAGCGGCATTAAAAACGGCATTTTCAGTGCTCTTTCTCCTAAGAGTACCGGAGAGGGAATTTTGTACGGCGCTATAATACTAATGCCTTCGTTCGTTCTTGCTTCGTTTCAGGCGTATAACACGGACACCGGCCATATTGTAACAAGTGTGCTCTTTGGGGCGGTGCTCGGACTTATAGCCCTGCTTTTGTGCAAGGGACTAATTCCGTCGGTGTTTAAAGGCAATTATATATTAAAAACCGTTGCAATGCTTTCGCCCGCGGCTCTTCTGCTGAGCTACGGCGTTAAGCTGGAGCAGTCAACAGTTTTTTATTCAATAATTTTTCTTGTCTTTTTCATACTTGTCTATATCGGCTTTGTTACGCCGATAAAGGACAGGGGCAAGCATATATGCGTTGCGATTATGCTGCTTTTAATGCTGTTTGCAATTGAATACAGCCTTTATGTTTACGATTTGTTCTCGCCCGACTCCTTTTCTTATTTTGATATTGGAAAAACTGTTTTTCACGATTTTTATAATGTCGATACACAAAGACAGTATATAGTTGACACCAACCTCGGAATATCCTTCCCTTATCTTTATCCGCTGCTTGTTGCGGTGTCATACGAGCTCACGGGCTTGCAGATATACAGCGGTACTATAATTAATATTGTTATAGCCTGCATAAGCTGTCTTATGCTTTACAAAATATCCGTAAAGCATTTTAAAACGCCTTATCCGGCTGTGCTTGCAGCGGCGTTTATGCTTACTAACGACCCGTATCTTACAGAAATGCGAGTTGCAAGAAGCGTTCCGCTGGCGGTGCTGTCGATTCTTGTTCTGACCTATTATATTTTGGAGCTGCCGGAGCTTAAAACAAAATGCGCGGTTTTGGCAGGCGTGGGCGCGGGCGCGGCAATCGTGTGCCGCTTTGACGCGCTTGCCGCCGCAGGATTATGCCTGATTGCCGTATTTGTTTTTTCGCGCAAGGGCAGCAGAATAAAAAACACGGCGAAATATACTGGCGGAATGCTTATACCTACCGCACCGTGGATAATATTTTCTCTTTTAAACTTCGGCAAGCTGTGGATAAGCGACAACGGCGGAACAATGTGGATGCCGATTCCGTCCATACCGCAGAGATATTATTCAAGCGGATATACTCCTCAAACTATTTTTAACAGCTTTGGAGAATGGTTTAATCAGCTTTTCGATTATAAGCTGAAATATGTATGGGAAAACGGCGCGTTAGGATGTTTTCCTGCCGTCATATTCTTTATTCTTCTTGCATGGATAGCGATAATGCTTGTAAAATTCGGCTGCAAGGGCGGCATTAAAAATTATATATGTGACAACAAAAGGCTGCTTATCGGGGTCGGCGCGTGCGTTTTAATCTATATTGCAAAATTCTGCGAAATATGGATAGTCGGCTTCAGTGATTCACGCTATCACAGCGAGTCGTTTATTATGCTGATACTCTTTATCTCGGCGGTTCCGTGCAGTATGGCGGCATATTCGAGAAAGACGTCGGCAAAGACTAAGAGCAAGAAAAAAGCGGAAAATAATTACGGTAGAATTTCAGCAAGCGTATTGATAAACGCCGCGACGGTGATAGCCTGCGCCTCGATGATAGCGTTTACAGTAAGTGAAAATAAGTATCTTGACCGTTACACGCCTTATATAATATTTGAATCCTATCTTACGAAGCCGGCAAGCGCAGCCGCGATAGAGCAGGCGGTGACTGCCGAAAAGCCGGACCCCGTTGTTTTCTTCTGCGCCGACAAGGGCGACCCGTTTACATTCGGACCGTATACGGGGATTAAAACCTACACTCCGCCAAAGACGAGATTTGACGACCCGAACGCGCTTATTGAGTTAACCGATAACTATATTATGCCGGATTATGTTGTTTGTTCGCCGGAGCAATTAAGAGATGATTTCTCAAAGAGATACGGGCTTGAGCAGGTTTATGACTATTACGGCAATTACTCTGTTTATAAGGTCAACGATAAATCCACCTTTGCCAAAGAGAAAAAGCTGTTTTTAAATGACTGAGGAACATTTTAACGACAGACAAGGGGAGTGAAATTCCTTGAAATACGATAAAATAATAATCGGCGCGGGGCTTTACGGCCTGTATTCCGCACTGTTCTGCGCAAGGCTCGGTCAAAGCGTGCTTGTGCTTGAATGCGACGACGGCGCGTTTAAGCGCGCGACATATATAAATCAGGCGAGAGTGCATATGGGCTATCACTACCCTCGTTCTATTTCAACAGCGGTTAAATCCAGAGGATATTTTGACCGCTTTAACAAGGATTACGGCTTTTGCGTTCACAGCAGCTTTGACCAGGTTTATGCCACCAGCGCAAACTTTAGCTGGACAAACGCCGAGCAGTTTAAAAAATTTTGCCGTGACGCAAACATAATGTGCGAGGACGCGCCAACGTCAAAGTATTTTAAAGACGGAATGTGCGACGGAGCGTTTCTTACCAAAGAATACACTTATGACGCTCAGATATTAAAGAAATATTTTCTTGAAGAATTGTCAGGACAGAGCGGCGTAACTATAAAATACGATTGCAATATAACGGATATTGAAAATACCGGCGGCGAATATTTAATAGAGCTTGCAGACGGCTCTAAGCACTCAACGGGATTTTTGCTTAACGCAACCTATGCAAGCGTTAATCAAATTTTAAAAAAGCTGTCGCTTGAGCCGTTTAAGATAAAATACGAGCTTTGTGAAATAATACTCTGCACGGTGTCTGATGAATTTAAAAATACGGGAATAACGGTTATGGACGGGCCGTTCTTCTCTATTATGCCGTTTGGAAAAACCGGGCTTCATTCGCTTACTTCGGTTACGTTTACTCCTCATATGACAAGCTATGACGCATTGCCGTCGTTTCCGTGCCAGAAAAACAGCAAGGGCTTTTGCTCCAAGGAGAGCTTGGGAAACTGCAACGACTGTCCGGCAAAGCCGCAAAGCGCATGGCCGTTTATGTCTAATCTTGCAAGGAAGTATTTAAAGGACAGCCTGAGCTTTGAATATGTTTCTTCGCTTTATTCAATGAAGCCTATTTTAAAAGCGTCGGAAATTGATGATTCACGCCCGACGGTTATCAAAAGATACGGAGAAAACCCAACCTTCGTATCCGTGTTGTCCGGAAAGATAAATACGGTTTACGATCTTGACGAGGTGTTGAAAAATGGTTAATGACAAGGAAAAGAATTTTATATCAGCCGTTGTTTATGTTCGCAACTGTGAGAAAACGATTAGAAATTTTTTGTCTAAGGTCAATGATACACTGTCAAAGACATTTGCGAAATATGAAATAATCTGCGTAAACGACGCGTCGTATGACGGCAGCGCGGAGGTAATAAAGGAGTTTGGCAACAGCTCGCTGAGCTGCCCGTTGAGCATTGTCAATATGGGAGTCTATCAGGGACTTGAAATGTCTATGAACGCAGGGGTGGATCTCTCGATAGGAGATTTTGTTTATGAATTTGACAGCGACGTTATAGATTATGATTTGTCGGTGATAACGGATATATATTACCGTTCCCTGAAGGGCTACGACATAGTTGCGGCTGCAAACAACAGCAAAAAGAGGCTGTCGTCAAGGCTTTTTTACCGCCTTTACAACCACAGCGCAAAAACGCAATACAAGCTTGCGACCGAGTCCTTCAGGATTTTGTCAAGAAGAGCAATAAACCGCGTCCACGCGCTGAGCAAGACCATACCGTACAGAAAGGCGCTTTATGCCAACTGCGGTTTAAAAATAGACACTCTGCACTATGACGCGATAAACGATCTGCGCAGCAGACGGGATAATATAAATGATGATTCACGTTATGAAACGGCGCTTGACAGTCTTATTTTATTTACAAATATAGGCTACCGCGCCTCTATGATACTGACGTTTGTTATGATATTTGCAACGGTCGGAATAGGAATATACACACTTCTTGTTTTTGCCTTGGGGCATCCTGTGCCGGGCTTTACAACAATGATGCTTGTTATTACCGGGTCGTTTTTCGGTGTGTTTGCGATACTTACGATAATAATTAAATATCTTTCTCTGCTTGTAAGTCTTGTTTTTAAAAAGCAGAGGTATCTTATAGAGTCGATTGAGAAAATCAGTAAATGACAGGTATGTTAAGGGCTTTCGCACATTTTGTGCGAAAGCCTCAGTCTGTAAAAAAGCGGTTTTGTCCATGTAATCCTTGAACCGCAGTCAGCACTGCTGTGCAGTGGGACTGCTGCTTAAGATTTTATTTTTTTGCAGGAGAAGCTTCGCTTCTCCTGCACCTCATCATTCTCGCACAGAGAATTTTGCTTAATTAAGCTTTTACACCCGTAAATTAGTTTAGCAGAACGAATTTAAGCTAAAAAATTCTATTAAAGAGGAAGTGAGGGCAACGGTAGGCGTCAGCTCCACGTTTAAAACCTAATTTTAAAGCTGTAGCAGGCGATAACTTATCAAAAAATATGTTTATTGACAAACTCGGGCTTTCGCACATTTTGTGCGAAAGCCTTATGTGTGCGGCGGCGCAGGACTGCTTGCTTTTATGCGGCGGCCGCTTCCTTTTGAAAAAAGGAAGCGGCCGGCAATATCGTCATTGCCTGCGCGGCAAAGACGATATTGCCGGTGTGGCGCTGCCGCAGGCAGCGCCGGGCCGCCGCAATACACGGGCGATGCGCTTAAAAATACAGACGTGTACCGTTCAATATGCCGAGAATAAAAAACTATTTGTTAATTCTTGCCTGCCTCGTTGAAATAATGCAAATATTTTGATATAATAAATTGATTATAAATTATACGGTGGGTCAAAATGAGAATAAGAAAAAAGCCTTGGGCTCAGCCCGAGCTTGACGCTTGCGCATTTTACGCAAAGGAGCCTGCCGCCAATGCCGGAAAATGGGGCTCCTGCTTTAAAAAAAATCAGCCGCTTCATGTTGAGCTTGGCTGCGGCAAGGGCTGCTTCGTAGCCCGGTGCGCGCTTGCAAACCCCGACATAAATTATCTTGCTATTGATATAAAAAGCGATATGCTCGGAGTTGGCAGAAGAACAATTGTTAAATTGTTTGATGAAAATAACCGCAGTGTTGACAATATAATTCTTGCGGCATATAACGTAGAGCAGATAGACAAGGTGCTTAAGGCTGATGACAAGGTAGAGAGAATATATATAAATTTCTGCAACCCGTGGCCGAGAGCAAAGCACAAAAAGCGCAGGCTTACATTTCCGAAAAAGCTTGAAATGTATAAGGAATTTCTTGTTGACGGAGGAGAAATACGATTTAAAACGGACGACAAGGAGCTTTTTGAGGAAAGCCTTACATACTTTAAGCAGTGCGGCTTTAAGCTTAGCTTTATATCATACGATCTTCACGCGGAGCCCTCGGACAAACTGCCCGTTGACTTTGTGAATTATGAGACCGAGCATGAAAGAATGTTTACGGAAATGGGCAAACCGACGTTTTGCTGCTTTGCTGAAAAATAGACTATTGCTTTGATGGGAGGCGGACAAATGAAAAAACGCATAAAAACGGTAACAGCCGCCTTGCTCGTGCTGGCGCTGCTGCTTTTGAACGGCTGTGCGTCAGGCGGATTTGACAATTCAAATCTTTTGCGTCCGCCAAAAACGTCCGGCGATAAGGCGAAGATCCAAGAGATAATAGGGCAAAAGGCAGGCGGAGAATATATTTTAAAATATCCGCGCAGCGGCAGCTACCGCTCCGCTGTAATATACGAGGATCTCGACGGCGACAAAATAAGCGAGGCTATTGTATTCTACAGGCCGTCCGTAAACGAAGAAACGGCGCACATACTCATTATAAAAAACTTTGCCGGCAATTGGAAGGAAATGGGCGACTACACAAGCCGAAACACCGATGTTGACAAGGTTGAGATAGGCGATATAACGGGCGACGGCAAAAAAGAGGTAATAGTCGGCTGGAGCAACAGCTCCGGCGGCAGCTGCACAATGAGCATCTATGTGGCAGGCAGGAGAACTACCGCCGAGTTAAAAATAGAGGATACCTTCAATCAGTTTTTAATCGCCGATATGACCGACGAGGGAAAAAACAGCATAATGCTTTTTTCGCTTGCCGAGCCAAATGTTGACGCAAACGCTAAAATGCTTCAATACAACAGCGACACAAAAACAATATTTACACGTTCGTCCGTTTTGATGAGCAATTCCGCCAACAGCTATATTAATCTGAACTTCGGCAGAGCAACAAAAAAACAGACCGGCGTTTTTATCGATACGCTGAGCATAGGCGGACAAAGCGAAACGCAGTTTGTTTTTTGGGATAAATCAAAGGCAGGCCTCTCTAACCCTCTTAACGAACAAAAGAGAAATAACGAGGCGATAAATCCGACCCTGAGAAATTCCTCCGACGCGATATGTACGGATATTGACTCCGACGGACTTACCGAGATACCTACTCTTACTCTTATGCCGTATAACGCAAGCGAAAACATTAATCTCGTTGCGTTCAAGACAACATGGAACAGCTATAATACGAAAAAAAATACACTTGATCCCGTCTTGGAAACGGTTTCGGATATGAAGAACGGGTATTACTTTATTATCCCCGACGAGTGGAAAGACCGCATAACCGCCAGAGGCTCGCGCTACAGCGATTCCGTCACATTTTATCTGTGGAACAAGGAAACTGAAAGCAACGCCGACAGGGCTGACAATTCAGGCTCCGGCAGTACGGTAAGCGTAAATTCCGGCGGCACAATAGGCGACAGACTGCTGACAATACAGGTGTTCACAGCGCAGGAGTGGACGGATTCGCCTAACAAGGATTATATTGAAATAGGGGATTACGGCGAAAGCGTTTATGCTGTAAATATTCCCAATGAAACCAAAAATATAAAGGGAATAGCAATGTCGCTTAACAAATTACCGCAATATTTTGTTATGACAAATAAATAAAATTTGTATTATTATATATTATTAAAGAAGGTGGCTGAAATGAAAAAAATACTTGTATGCGAGGATGAAGCCGTTATCCGTGACTTTGTGGTCATTAACCTTACAAGAGCCGGCTACAATGTTGTTGAGGCAAACTGCGGCGAGGACGCTCTGAAAAAATATGAGGAGCACGGCGGCGATTTTGACGTTGCGATTCTTGATATAATGATGCCGGGAATAGACGGCTTTACCGTCTGCAAGGAGCTTAGAAGCAGAAACGGCGGAATAGGCATTATTATGCTCACGGCAAAAACGCAGGAGATGGACAAGGTAACGGGCCTTATGCTTGGGGCGGACGATTATGTAACAAAGCCGTTCAGCCCGTCGGAGCTTGTCGCGAGGGTAGATTCTTTGCACCGCCGTGTTATGCTCGCTCAGGAGAGAAACAAAACCAGCTACAAGGAAGAGCTTGAGTCTGGCGATTTTATCCTGAATCTCAGAAACCGTGCTCTGCTTAAAAACGGAAAAATGATAGAGCTTACCCAGGTGGAGTTTCAGATAATGGAATACTTTTTTTCCAATCCCGGCGTTGCGCTTGACAGAACCGATATTCTGAATCACGTATGGGGAGAGGCGTATGTCGGCGAGGAAAAAATCGTCGATGTTAATATACGCCGGCTGCGAATGAAGATAGAGGACGAGCCGAGCAATCCAAAATATATAGTAACCGTGTGGGGACTTGGCTACAAGTGGGACGCGGAAAACAAGAGAAGCTCAAGATGAGCTGATAAGAGATGAAATAAAGGGAAAGGGGGAGCGAAATGAAAAGACTTGCAAAATGGCGCAAGGGAAGTATAACAAAGCGCTGGATCGTAAATACGCTCGGAGTATTTATATTGATTATAGTCGCCCTTATTGTTTCGCTTTCCTTTGCCATAAGGAACTTTTATTACGGAGGCATTCAGCAGACAATATCGGCGCGAAGCAACGAGCTTGTAAACTTTTTCGGTACATATTATCTTTCGGCTGACAGCGACAGCTTTGCTCAAACAGCAAGAAGCTATGTCGCGGCGTTCCCTGACAAGGAGCTTATGGAGCTGCTTGTTATAAGCGCCGACGGCGAGATAATCATTACGTCAACCGGATTTTTCCCCGACGAAAACGAGGCTATGCCGGACTATGAAAGCGCATTGGAGAGCGAAGATAAATATGCCGTATGGACAGGAAAGCTAAACAGCGGCGAAAGCGTTATGGCTGTTACAAGAGTCATTGAAACGACGGGCGGAGAGTCTATCGGCGCGGTGCGCTATATTGTGTCGCTTGAGGCGGCAAACAGAAAAATTTTTGTTTCGGTGTCGGCTATAATATTCGCTTCCCTTGTTATAGTTTATTTTATAATTAATTCCGGCGCATACTTCATACGCTCGATAGTAATACCTGTGCGTGAAATGTCCGAAACGGCAAGAAGAATTGCCGGCGGCGATTTTGAAACAACTGTCGATAAAATGTATGACGATGAAATAGGTGATTTGAGCGACAGTATAAATTATATGGCAAGCGAGCTTGCGGCGGCAGAAAAATTGAAAAACGACTTCATTTCCTCTGTTTCGCATGAGCTCAGAACCCCCCTGACAGCGATAAAGGGATGGGCGGAAACAATGAGGGACGTTGATTCCTATGACCCTATGATAATGAATAAGGGTATGAGCGTTATAGTGGGCGAATCGGAAAGACTTACGGGAATAGTTGAGGAGCTGCTGGATTTTTCAAGAATACAAGAGGGCAGAATGCAGCTTATGATGGATAAGATAGACCTTCTTGCCGAGCTTGACGAGGCTATATATATGCTCAGGGAGCGTGCGTTGAGCGAAAGCAAGCATCTGCTTTATGACGAGCCGGACTTTATTCCTCCGGTTATGGGTGACAAAAACAGGATAAAGCAGGTGTTTATAAACATAATCGACAACGCGCTCAAATATACTCCGGCAAGCGGAGTTATAGGCATTCAGGTCACAAGCGACAGCGACAATGTCACCATTACTATCAGCGACAACGGCTGCGGCATTCCTTCTGAGCATCTGCCGAGAATAAAGGAAAAATTCTACAAGGCAAATCAAACTATCAGGGGAAGCGGAATAGGTCTTGCCGTTGCCGATGAAATAATGCAGCTTCACAACGGTTCTTTGACGATTGAAAGCACAGAGGGAATAGGCACGACCGTAACGCTTGTATTCCCTGTTTTAAAGGACGACGACGGCACAGAGGTTGGAATATGACCTGCTGCTGAAGCAGTCGGTCGGTAAAATAATCAGAATTAATAAACTGCTGTATATTTTAATGCCCTGAATTAAGGCGCGGCTTTAAAAGCAGACGGTTTAACATTTTCTTTAAAATATGCGGAAAGGAAAAGGCTATGTCAAAATACGATACAAAAAGAATAACCTCAATCGGCGGCTCCGCGCTGATAGAGGGAATTATGATGAGAGGCCCGAAAAAAACCACGGTTGCCGTTCGCACCGGTGAGGAAGAGATATATACCGAGGATATAGAGTTTAAGGGACTTACGCAAAAATTCAAAATCTTTCGCGTTCCGTTTTTCAGGGGGATTGCCGGACTTATCGACTCAATGCGCTTAAGCTACAAGGCGCTGATGCTTTCGGCTGACAAGGCGATAGAGAGCGTGCCGGAGGACGACGAGGAGCCGTCAAGGCTTGAAAAGTGGATAGATGAAAAGCTCGGCGATAAATTTATGAAGATATTAATGGTAGTCGCCGCTGTTTTGGGCGTGGCTCTTGCCGTGCTTTTATTTTTCGTTGCTCCAAGCGCGATTTTCGATTTAACTAATTACATATCGCCTCAATTCCACGATTCGTGGCTTGCAAGAAGTCTTATAGAGGGCGTTATGAGAATAGCTCTGTTTCTTGTGTATATCGTTGTTGTATCCCAAATGTCCGATATGAAAAGGGTATTTATGTATCACGGGGCGGAGCACAAAACAATATTCTGTTATGAAAACGAGCTTCCGCTTACAGTCGATAATGTCAGAAAACAAAGGCGCTTTCACCCAAGGTGCGGCACAAGCTTTATGGTTATTATGATAATAGTCGGCGTAATAATAGGACTTTTTATACACATAGCAAATCCGTTTTTGCGTTCGGCGGTAAAAATACTTCTCCTGCCAATATCATGCGGAGGCGGCTATGAGCTTATAAAGCTGTGCGGCAAACACGACAACAGGCTGACAAGGATAATAGCCGCACCGGGACTTTGGGCGCAGAGAATTACAACAAAAGAGCCTGACGATAAAATGATAGAGGTCGCAATTAAAGCTATGGAGGCGGTTATTCCCGAAAACGGCGAAGACCTGATAACAAAATAATGACGTATAACGAGCTGTATAGGCAAACAAAATCAAAATTTGAACAGGCGGGTGCGGATGCGCCTGCCTTTGACGCATTATGCCTTCTTGAAGAGGTGTTTTCAGTCGACAGGCACGCCCTTATAATAAGGGGAAACGACGAAGCCGACAAGGACGGCGAGGCGCTGTTTTTCAAGCTTGCAAAAAGAAGGGCGGACGGTGAGCCGCTGCAATATATTCTTGGGAAATGGCAGTTTATGAACAGGGAATTTTTCGTTGGCGAGGGTGTGCTTATCCCGCGTGAGGATACCGCCTGCGCGGTGAACGCCGCAATACAAGCCCTGAGGGGAAGAAGCGGACTTGAAATAGCCGATTTGTGTGCCGGCAGCGGAGCGATTGCCGTTACGCTTGGAAAAGAGCTTGACTGCCGTGTTGCCGCCGTGGAGCTTTATGACGGTGCGTTTGCCTATCTTGAAAGGAATATAGAATATAACGGGGCTTATAACGTAAAGGCACATAAGGCGGATGTGCTTTCGGGCGGCTCGTTATTTGATGATAATTCGCTTGACCTTGTAATTTCAAATCCGCCGTATATAAAAAGCGGCGAGATTCCCGCCCTGCAAAGAGAGGTCAGGCGCGAGCCGAAAAGCGCCCTTGACGGCGGCGAGGACGGTCTTTTATTCTACAGAGCCATTACGGACGAATATACAAAAAAGCTTAAATACGGTGGAATGCTCTGCTATGAAATAGGAGAAGGTCAATACGAACAGGTAGAGGAGATAATGCGGCAGCACGGCTATGAAAATATAGATTACAGGCTTGATTATCAGAATATAAAGCGGTGTATTTTCGGATATAATAAACGACTGTCCGATAAACCGTTCTAAGCTGCGCTTCTATCGAAAAGATGTTCTCATTTTATTGCTTTTTTGCCGTCGTTACGGTATAATTACAGAGTAAAATTTCATTAAATTCAGTATATCGGAGGGAACTTATTATGGCACAGGAAAAAAAGCAGGATGTTAAAAATGAAGATAAAAAGCAAAAGGCTCTTGAAACGGCGCTGAGCCAAATAGAAAAGCAATATGGCAAGGGCGCTATTATGCGCTTGGGGCAGAACAGCTCGCTCAATGTTGAGCATATATCAACAGGAAGCCTGTCGCTTGACATAGCGCTTGGCATCGGCGGACTGCCGCGCGGAAGAATTGTAGAAATATTCGGGCCCGAATCCTCCGGTAAAACAACGCTTTCTCTGCACTGCATAGCCGAGGGTCAGAAAAACGGCGGAAATGTCGCGTTTATAGACGTTGAGCACGCTCTCGATCCGGTTTATGCCGAGGCGCTCGGAGTTGATATTGATTCTCTGCTTGTTTCCCAGCCGGACACAGGCGAGCAGGCGCTTGAAATAACCGAGGCGCTCGTGCGCTCCGGCGCTATAGACGTAATTGTTCTCGATTCGGTAGCCGCGCTTGTTACAAAGCAGGAGATAGAGGGCGAAATGGGCGATTCCCACGTTGGAGTCCAGGCAAGGCTTATGTCGCAGGCGCTCAGAAAGCTTGCCGGCGCAATATCAAAATCAAACTGCGTTGCCATATTCATAAACCAGCTTCGTGAAAAGGTGGGCATAGTTTACGGCAATCCCGAGGTTACTCCGGGCGGACGCGCGCTCAAATTCTATTCATCTGTAAGAATAGACATTCGCAAGAAGGAGACCCTGAAGGCAGGCGGAAAGTCGAGCGGTGAGATAATCGGTTCACGCACAAAGGCAAAGGTCGTTAAGAATAAGGTTGCGCCGCCGTTTAAGGAGGCGGAGTTTGATATAATGTACGGCAAGGGAATTTCAAGAAGCGGAGAGCTGCTTGACCTCGCTGTGGAGGCTGACGTAATAAACAAGAGCGGGGCATGGTTCAGCTATGACGGCACAAGGCTCGGACAGGGACGCGACAACGTAAGGCAGCTTCTTGAGGGTAATCCGGAGCTTGCAAAGGAGATAGAGGGCAAGCTGCTTGAGAATATAGAAAAAATAGACAAGAGAGTCGGAAAGTCAAAGACCGGAAAGGGCGATGACGCCGAGCGTGACGCTGCCGAAGATAACTCAATAGACGAGCCGTCGCCCGATGACGAAAGGGCTGCAAAGAGAAAATCCGTAGCCGAGAAAAAGGCGAATATAGATATTCTGGTTGAAGACTGATGCAGGTCACCGATGTTGTAAAAAAGAAAAAATATTTAAGCGATTTATACATAGACGGCGAGCTTGCGTTTACCCTTGACAGCAGGGTCTTGCTCGAACAGGGAATACGCAGGGGGGTAAGCCTTGACGACGGGCAGCTTCACCGTCTTGTTATTGAATCGGAGCATAGAAGGGCAAAGGAAAAGGCGCTTTATCTTCTCGGATTTCGGGATCACACAAAAAAGGAGCTTCTAATAAAGCTAAAAAGAACTCAGGACGAGTCTGCGGCGGAATATGCCGTTGAAAAAATGGAGGAGCTCGGCTTTATCGACGACGAGCGCTTTGCCAGACATTATGCGGAACAGCTTGTAAATATAAAGCACCTGTCTTTAAGAGGCGTAAAGCAAAAGCTGTTTGAAAAGGGCGTTGAGAGCGATATAATAGATGATGTTTTGCAGGAGCTTGAATTTGACCCGAAGGAAAATATAAGGTCTTTAGTCGAGAGAAAATATGCAAGGTATCTAAACGATGAAAAGGGTGTGAAAAAAACGGTTGGAGCACTGCAAAGGATGGGGTACAGCTGGAGCGATATACACGCCGTTTTAGAGGAATACACCGAAGAGGAGTATTGATAATATGCCGATAAAAATAGGTATGGTCAGTCTTGGCTGTGCAAAAAATCAGGTCGACGCCGAGATGCTTCTGTTCACTCTGCGGCAGGCAGGCTATCAGATAGTAAACGAGGCTTCGCTTGCCGATGTTGCTATAGTAAACACCTGCGGCTTTATCGAGCAGGCAAAGCAGGAGAGCATTGACGAAATATTGGAGCTTGCCGAGCTGAAAAAAGAGGGCAAGCTCAAGGCTATCATAGTTACCGGCTGTCTTGCGCAGAGATATAAGGACGAGGTAATGAGGGAGCTTTATGAGGTAGACGCGGTCGTCGGAATCGGCGATAACGCAAATATAGCCGAAACTGTCAGGGATGTTTTAAACGGAAAAAAGAAAACGGCATTTCCCGATAAGCTCTGCCTTCCGCTTGAGGGCGGCAGGCTGCAAAGCACGCCGTTTTATTATGCTTATTTAAAAATATCTGAGGGCTGTGACAACTGCTGCAGCTACTGCGCGATACCGCTAATAAGGGGTCGTTTTCGCAGCCGAGAGATTGAAAAGCTTTTAGACGAGGCAAAACGTCTTGCCGAAAACGGCGTAAAGGAGCTTATTATAATTGCTCAGGATACTACAAGATACGGCGAGGATATTTACGGCAAGCCGTCGCTTGACAGACTTTTGAAGGAGCTTGTCAAGATAGACGGAATAAAATGGATAAGGCTGCTTTATTGTTATCCCGACAGAATCACCGATGATTTGCTTGACACGATAGCTGAAAATGATAAAATACTTAATTACATAGATATTCCTATTCAGCATTGCAGCGAAAGCGTTTTAAAGGCGATGAACCGCACAGGCGACAGAAAATGGCTTGAGTCGCTTATAAAGAAGATAAGAGAAAAGATACCGGGAGTTGTTCTCAGGACTACCCTTATGACAGGCTTTCCGGGCGAAAGCGAAGATGATTTTGAGGAGCTGTCAGACTTTGTTGACAGCGTAAGGTTTGAGCGTCTTGGCTGTTTTGCTTATTCTCAGGAGGAGGGCACCGCAGCCGCCTTGATGGAAAATCAGATTGACGAGGCCGTTAAGCTGCGCCGGCAGGACATAATTATGGAGCAGCAGCAGGGCATAATGTATGATTATTGTCAAGGGCTTAAGGGAAAGACCGTAGAGGTGCTTGTTGAGGGCTTCGACCGCTATGCAGAATGCTATTTTGGCAGAAGCGCGGCGGACGCTCCTGATGTTGACGGAAAAATCTTTTTCACGTCCGACGGAAGAGCACCTCGGGAGGGCGAGCTTGTAAGGGTCAGAATAGAAGATTGTCTTGCCTGCGACCCAATAGGAATTATGGAGCAATAAAAAGAAATCGGGGAATTATATGAACACTCCAAATAAGCTTACTATATTAAGAATAATTCTTGTGCCTTTTTTTGTTGCGGTACTGCTTTTCGAATTTATTCCGCACAGGCTTTTGATTGCGGCGGTTCTTTTTTCCGCCGCCTCGATAACAGACTATTTTGACGGCAGACTTGCAAGAAAGAATAATCAGATAACCTCGTTTGGGAAATTTGCCGACCCGCTTGCGGATAAAATTCTGGTTATTTCGGCGTTTCTGTGCTTTATACAGCTTGGCTATATAGGCTGTGTTCCGATTATAATAGTTTTGTTCAGAGAATTTGCTGTGACGTCTATAAGGCTTGTCGCCGCGTCGGGCGGAAAGGTAGTTGCCGCAAATATGTGGGGCAAGGCTAAGACGGTAAGTCAAATTGCGGCGATTATAGCCACACTGCTGCTTAAGTATTTGCTTGAGCTGTTACAGCTTGGCGGCGTCGGGGCATTCGCCGTTGATGTGACGGTTCGGGTGTTAATATGGATTTCGGTAATTCTTACGGTCATCTCCGGCGCAATATATATAAAGGAAAACATTGAATTTATAAAGCAAAAATAAAGCACCGAACGGCGCACAGGCGATTAAATCGGCATTATTAAAAGACTTGTTATTAAAGGGAGATATGTTATGCAGCTATATAACACGCTGGGACAGACAAAGCAGGAGTTTATACCGTATGAGCAGGGCAAGGTAAAAATGTATACCTGCGGACCGACGGTATATCACTATGCGCACATAGGCAACCTGCGCACATACATAATGGAGGATATTCTTGAAAAGCAGCTGCGCTTTCTCGGCTACGATGTTACAAGGGCAATGAATATTACCGATGTAGGACACCTTTCAAGCGACGGCGACACCGGCGAGGATAAAATGCTTTCAGGAGCAAAGAGAGAGCATAAAACAGTGCTCGAAATAGCAAAATTTTACACCGACGCGTTCTTTGACGACTGCAAAAAGCTTAATATCAAAAAGCCGGATATAATCGAACCGGCGACAGGCTGTATAGATTCGTTTATTGAGATGATAGACGAACTGCTCAAAAAGGGCTATGCGTATCAGGCAGGAGGAAACGTATATTTTGACACCTCAAGGCTTGAAAGCTATTATGTTTTCGGCAATCAAAGCGAGGAGGATCTTGCGGTCGGCGTGCGCGACAGCGTAGAGGAGGACGGCAACAAGCGAAATAAGGCTGACTTTGTTCTTTGGTTCACGAAATCTAAATTTGACGACCAGGAGCTTAAATGGGAAAGCCCGTGGGGCTACGGGTATCCCGGTTGGCATATAGAGTGCTCCGCAATATCAATTAAAAACCTTGGAGAACACCTTGATATTCACTGCGGCGGAATAGACAACGCATTTCCGCATCATACGAATGAAATAGCGCAAAGCGAGGCGTATCTCGGGCATCCGTGGTGCAAATACTGGTTCCATGTTTTGCATTTAAACGACGCGAGGGGAAAGATGAGCAAGTCCAAGGGCGATTTCCTTACGGTTTCACTGCTTGAGGAAAAGGGGTATAACCCTCTTGTTTACAGAATGTTCTGCTTGCAGTCGCATTATCGCAAGCCTCTCACCTTTAGCTTTGAAAGCCTTGACAATGTTGCTAAGGCTTATGCAAAGCTTGTCGGCAGAATATCGGCTCTGTCAGACAGCGGAGATATAGATGAGGAAAAATGCAGACCGTATCTTGATGCGTTTAACGAGGCTATGAGCAACGATTTGAACACGGCTCAGGCTATAACAAGCCTTTATGATGTGCTCAAGGCGGATTTAAACGACGCGGAAAAGCGTTATCTTATAGGCGAATTTGACAAGGTGCTGTCGCTTTCTCTGCTCGACGGCGGAAACAGCGCTCAGTCGGACGGCGGCGATGACGCCGAGATTGAGGAGCTTATAGCAAAAAGAGCGCAGGCAAGAAAGGAAAAGGATTGGGCAACGGCTGACGCGATAAGAAATGAGCTAAACGCAAGGAACATAGTTATCGAGGACACGCCGGAGGGCATTAAATGGCGCAGGGCGTAAAGTGACCTTGTTGTTTTATTATGAATTTAATATTTAATTAAAGCGCGGCGCAGAAGATTCAATTTCTTCTGCGCCGCGCGGCCTTTAGTAAAAGCGTTTTTGCATATGCAATCCTTGAACCGCAGTCAGCGCTGCCGTGCAGCGGGACTGTTTTATTTTTTGCAGGAGGAGTTTCGCTTCTCCTGCACCTCATCATTCTCGCATAAGTAATTTTGCTTGCTTTAGTTTTTACGCCCGTAAAGCTGACATTAATATAAATTTTTTTGCGAGCAGGTGGGGGGTTACGGGGGAGCCTCAGCTCCCCCGTTGATATAACATAATATTAAAGCAGCAGCGTTACCGGCGTAAGTCGGCAACGCTGCGGTCATAAGGTGCAAAAATAAATTTTATTTTAAATTAAAGTTTTCCTTGCTTTGAAAAATAAGATTTTAACTCTACTTCGCCCTCGTGCCGGGCAGGCACTTTCTTTCCCTCGTGGGAAAGAAAGCAAAGGACGTTTAAGGGAAAGGGCTACGGCGCCCTTCCCCTTAAAAATCCCCAACCCCCAGGCAAAGGGGGATCCCTTTGCAAACCCCGCTGGTTCTTTCCGCTATACACCATTTGTTAAATCTATCTGACGTTCCGCTTCCACCCGCGATTAACGGTTCAATGTTTAACTTTTCGTTTGCTTACGCAAAAGTCGCCCCGAAACATTTTATTTCGTTCGGAAACATCTCTCGTTTATGGGGGATATTTACTTTTAAGCTTTTGCTTGCTTTGGAAAGTTTGCGCTCGACATTCTGCCCTGTTAGGGAAGATTGATTATTCGCCTGCAATATTTTGCAGACAGTGGCACGAATTTAAAATCAAATAAATTATTGAGCGAGAAAGTGGGGGCTTACGGGGGAGCGTCAGCTCCTCCGTTGATATAACATAATATTAAAGCAGCAGGCAGGTCGCCGTAAGGCGGTCTGCCTGCGGTCATAGTCTGCCGGCACACAAAATAATATAATTAAAATACCCATTTTATATTGCTAAATACCCATTTTATATTGCTTCCCTTTCTGCAACAAAAAGCGGTTCGTATGCTTTTGCATACGAACCGCAATCAAGACAATATGAATTAAATATTATTCTTCTGCATTCTGCTTTGAAAGAGCAACAAGATGCTCATACTTCTTAGCAGCGCCCTCTTCAGCCTCAGCAAAGAGCTTTTCTGCTCTTTCCGGGAAGGAACGGGTAAGCGAGTTGTAACGAACCTCGCCCATAATGAAGTCACGGTAGCTTTCCGTCGGAGCCTTGCTGTCAAGAGTGAACGGATTTTTGCCTTCGTCAGCAAGACGCGGGTCAAAGCGGAAGCAGTTCCAGTAGCCTGCCTTAACAGCCTTTTCCTCCTCAAGCTGAGCAATGCTCATACCGCCCTTAATACCGTGGTTTATACACGGAGCGTAAGCGATGATGATTGAAGGGCCGTTGTAGCTTTCAGCCTCTGTGAACGCCTTTATGCACTGGTTGAAGTCTGCGCCCATTGCAACCTGAGCAACATATACATAGCCGTAGCTCATTGCTATTGCGGCAAGATCCTTCTTCTTAACGCTCTTACCGGCGGCTGCAAACTGTGCAACAGAGCCGACCGGAGTAGCCTTTGAAGCCTGACCGCCTGTGTTTGAATAAACCTCGGTATCAAATACGAGTATATTCACGTTCTTTCCTGACGCAATAACGTGGTCAAGACCGCCGAAGCCGATATCGTATGCCCAGCCGTCGCCGCCGAATATCCACATTGACTTCTTTGCAAGGCAATCCTTGTCGATGAGGGTCTTCTTTGCAAGCTGACCTGCCTCGCAGTCGCAGTCGGCAATTGATTCAAGCTTCTCTATAAGAGCGTCTGTAGCCGGTCTGTTCGCCTTGCTGTCTTCTCTTGTGTCAAGATAAGTTTGGCAGGCTGACTTTATGTCGTCCTTGTCGGTAAGCTGCGCGATTTTCTCTATATACTCGGCAAGTCTGTCGCGGATTGCGTTCTGACCGAGAGTCATACCGAGACCGAACTCCGCGTTGTCCTCAAACAGAGAGTTCTGCCATGCAGGGCCATAGCCCTTCTTGTTTACCGTATAAGGAGTTGCAGGTGCGCTGCCGCCCCAAATCGATGAACAACCTGTTGCGTTTGCAATGAACATTCTGTCGCCGAAAAGCTGTGTTGCAAGCTTAGCATACGGTGTTTCTCCGCAGCCTGCGCAAGCGCCTGAGAACTCAAGCAGCGGCTGCTTGAACTGGCTGCCCTTAACGGTGGTTTCCTTGAACTTTTCGGAAACTGCATCCTTGCTGTCAAGCGTAAGGCCGTAATTGAATACCTTCTGACCTGCACGCTGAGTGTCGATCGGCTTCATAACAAGAGCCTTTGCACCCTTCTTGCCCGGACATACCTGAGCGCATGAGCCGCAGCCTGTGCAGTCGAGAGTAGAAATAGTCATTGTGAATTTAAGGTCGGGAACGCCGATCATCGGTATTGCGTTTGTTCCCTCCGGAGCGTTTGCAAGCTCCTCCTCAGTCATTGCAACAGGACGGATAACCGCATGCGGACAAACATATGAGCAGCGGTTGCACTGAATGCAGTTTTCAAACTGCCATTCCGGAACGTCAACTGCAACGCCTCTCTTTTCGTAAGCGGCAGTACCCTGCGGAACGGTGCCGTCGATGTGGTTGAGGAAGGTTGAAACAGGAAGCTGATTTCCCTTGTATGCGTTTACAGGGTTGAGAATGTTGTTTACATACTCAACAACCTCCGGTCTGCCCTCGGTAACAACAACCTTTTCAGAATCGTCTGTGCATGATGACCAGCTTGCCGGAACCTCTACCTTTTTAACGTCCTGAGCGCCTCTTTCAATAGCTGTGTGGTTCATATCGACAATAGCCTGACCCTTTTTGCTATAGGACTTTGTTGCAGCGTCCTTCATAAACTTTTTAGCGTCCTCGGCAGGAATTATATCTGCGATTTTAAAGAATGCAGACTGCAAAATCGTGTTGATTCTGCCGCCAAGACCGATTTCCTTGCCTATTGCGATACCGTCTATTGTATAGAAGTTAATCTTTTTGTCGGCAATCATCTTCTTCATCTTGCCCGGCAGGCGCTTGTCAAGCTCGTCTATATCCCAAGGACAGTTGAGCAGGAAGCTTCCGCCCTCTTTAAGGTCGTCTACCATATCATATTTGTCAACATAAGACGGGTTGTGGCAGGCAACAAAGTCCGCCTTGCTTATGTAATATGTTGATTTAATCGGCTGAGAGCCGAAGCGCAGGTGAGATACCGTAAGACCGCCCGATTTTTTGGAGTCGTATGCGAAGTAGCCCTGAGCGTACATATCGGTGTGGTCGCCGATGATTTTGATTGAGTTTTTGTTTGCGCCTACTGTACCGTCCGCGCCGAGACCCCAGAATTTGCACGACTTTGTGCATGACGGGGTGGTGTCGGGATTTTCCTTTACCTCAAGAGAAAGGTTTGTAACATCGTCAACTATGCCGATAGTAAATCTCTTCTTTGGAGCGTCGGCTTCCATATTGCGGTATACGGCAACGATGTCGCCCGGAGTTGTATCCTTTGAGCTTAGACCGTAACGTCCGGTCAAAACCGTTACGTTTGCAAAGTCTGAGCCGTTGATTGCGGCAAGCACGTCAAGATACAGAGGCTCTCCTATTGAGCCGGGCTCTTTTGTTCTGTCCAATACAGAGATAGTCTTAACGGTCTTTGGAAGCTCTGAAAGCATATAGTCTGCAACAAACGGTCTGTAAAGTCTTACCTTAATAAGACCTACCTTGTCGCCTGATGCGTTGAGGTAATCAACAACCTCCTCAATACAGTCGCAAACGCTTCCCATTGCAACTATTACTCTCTCTGCGTCTGGAGCGCCGTAATAGTTAAACGGCTTGTAGTCTGTGCCGCACTTTTCGTTGACCTTGTTCATATATTCAACAACAACCTCAGGGATTGCGTCGTAATACTTGTTGCACGCCTCTCTTGCCTGGAAGAATATATCGTCGTTCTGAGCGGTACCCCTCATAACAGGGTGCTCAGGGTTAAGGCTTCCGCGGCGGAACCTTTCAACAGCGTCCCAATCGAGCATCTCGGCAAGGTCGTCGTAGTCCCATGTTTCAATCTTCTGTATTTCGTGCGATGTACGGAAACCGTCGAAGAAGTGTAAAAACGGAACTCTGCCCTTGATTGCTGAAAGGTGAGCTACAGCGGCAAGGTCCATAACCTCCTGCGGGCTGTTTGAGCAAAGCATAGCATAGCCTGTCTGACGGCAAGCGTAAATATCCGAATGGTCGCCGAAGATAGAAAGAGCATGGCTTGCAAGAGCGCGTGCCGAAACGTGGATAACGCCCGGAAGGAGCTCGCCGGCGATTTTATACATATTTGGAATCATAAGAAGCAGACCCTGAGAAGCAGTGTATGTTGTTGTGAGAGCGCCTGCCGCAAGCGAGCCGTGAACTGCGCCTGCCGCGCCTGCCTCCGACTGCATCTCGGTTACCTGAACCTCTCTGCCGAAGATATTTTTGCGTCCGGCTGCCGCGTATTTGTCAGATTCGTCTGCCATTACAGACGACGGTGTAATTGGGTAAATAGCCGCAACGTCAGTAAATGCGTATGACACATGAGCTGCTGCGCTGTTACCATCCATTGTTTTCATTTTTCTGGACATTGGTAAAATTCCTCCTTAATAATAATCCGCCAAGAAAATAACTCAGCAGAATTGACTTACAGGCATAGTAATGGACTATAACCTTATTAATACGATTTTATCATTTTTATTATTAAATGTAAAGTGGAATACGCCAAATCGCAAGCAAATTTACATAAAAATTGCGTTAATTAAACAGATTGTTCATATTTATGGAAAATTAATGCCCCATTGTAAAATTCAGCGTATAAAAAGCCGCTTGCAGTCGAAGGCGATTTATATAGATTGATATTGTATTAAAAATCTTACCAATGACTTAGTTAGGATTTAAGTGCGAAAGGGCATTTTTGTCGTGCTCGGCGCTGTATTCCATAATATCCTGAACATTGCATCCAAGCTCTCGGCAAATTGCCGCAAGAACGTATAAATCCACCCGGCTTATCGTCCCGTTGTAATAGCCCTGAACCGTTTCAAAGCGCAGTCCGCATTTTACGCACAGCCTGTTTTTTGAATATCCCTTTTCTTTCATAACATCGGCAAGCTTAAAAATAATTCCGGAGTAATTAGACTCAGGTCTTTTTTTCATATAAACCACCTCATAACTGAGGATAACAAACAAAATTGCTCTTGACATTCTACATTAGAATGTAGTATAATCTTGTCACAATCTACATTTAAATGTAGTATGTGCGGAATATGAAATATTATCACGACAATGTAATAAGGAAAGAGGAGATTAATATGTCTCAATTTTGTGGACGATGTGGCAATCCGCTGGAGGATAATGTGCGCTTTTGTGATAAGTGCGGTGCAGCTGTAAATAACAGTACGATACCTCAGACAGAACAAGAGGTGTTAAATCAACCTTATACTATCAATAATTCAGCCGAGGCGGTATATGACGTCATTAAGAAAAATAGAGGCTTGCTTAAATGGGTAATTGCAGCGGCGGCAGGTGTTCTGGTTGTAATTGCGGTTGTTATAATTTTTTTCGTAATATTTAACCAGCCTGAAGCAAAAATGAACCGCGCTATTTCAGACGGTAAAATAAGTGAAGCCTACGGCATTTACAGAACTGAAATGTACGGAAAGCAGTTGTCCGAAGAAACGGTAAAAGCTCTTGAAGGTTATGCAGACAGTATAGCTTCAGGTTTTGAAAACGGAAGTATTACCTACAGCGCGGCAAAAGGCAACATATATAATTTGGAGCAGTTTAAAGGTTATCAAGCCGATCTTGATAAATATATAGAAGATACTAATAGTAAATTAAATAATTTAAACGATTTACAGAACGATTTGAAGCAGGCTGATGCATATTATAATGCAAAGAATTATTTAGGCGCACTTCAAATGTATAATAATGCGCTTGAGCTAAATGGAGATTCCGAGGAAGCGCAGAAGGGAGTTTCTAAAGCACAGGAAGCATATAGAAATTCGGTACTGACTCAGGTTGAGGAATGTATTTCCGCTAAGGATTATTTGCAGGCGAAAAGCTTTTTAAATTCCGCTTTACAGAATATGCCGGGTGACAGCGTACTGCAAAAAAAGCTTGACGGACTCGAAGAAGATCAGGTGCAAAGTGTAGTTGATGATGCCTATTCTTATACAAAAAGCGGGGATTGGAACGGGGCATTAAAATTGCTTGAGGACGCACAGTCAACGTATATGTCAAACGAAAAAATAAAAACGGCATATGAGGATATAATGAACAAAATGCCAATAACGCTGAAAAATATAACAACAGTATCCTCAGATAACGTTGAAGTTATAGAAGAAGCGGTTAAAGATAGGTATGGAAATGTTTATGACGGCTGTGTAATTTATAACGCATACGGTAACGCATATGGACTTTATAATTTATCGGGAAAATATAAGACATTTACTGCTACTGCATTTGTGACTTCCGAATCATCTAATGAAACAAAAATCTCAGTGTCAATTTATGTCGATGATAAGCTTGTTTTGTTTAAGGACAATATAACGGAGGAAACAAAACCGATTGAAATAAATCTTGATATAAGTGGAAAGCAAACCATGAAAATCGTTACAAAAGACGAAAATGATAATAATTGGGCGAAAACTAGAAAAATTGGATTCGGAGATTCAAGTTTTGAAAAGATTGATGAAGCAAAAGCCGAACATTCGAGCGAGACTGATAAGGCAACAAGCAAAAAAGATGATTAATGAAATATTCATTAAATAAATTAAAGGAGGAAACTCAATATGAAAACAAAAATCAAATTTATCCCGTTGCTGCTTGCTTGTATGTTGGCTATTTCAGCTTTTTCGGGCTGCAAAACGACAGAGACGACAACAAACAAGCCGATAATCACCAATACTGTACAGGGGTCATCAACCTCGCTTGCCGGTTCATGGGAAAAGGACGACGGAGTGCTGACCTTTGTGGGCGGCGACAGCGGAACATTTTCCTTTGACTCAACCGGAATGTATGACGATTCCGGCAGCTATTCAATTGCAAGCGACGGCACTTTGACTATAAAGTTCGACGGTGAAACAGGAGCTGATACTTATCGTCACGTCTCTTCGGCAGCAGAGGTTGAAAATGAAACATGGTGTATTGACGGCGATGTTCTGTATTTTGGATCCTCATATGCCGTTTATACGAGAAAAATTAATTAGATTAATTAGGTAGAATTTAAGTATAGTCAGTAAAATTTGGGAGGCGTTTATAATGGTTTGTCCAAGATGCGGAAGTAATAATGTAAATGTTCAGGCTGTTGCCGAGATGAATAAAAGAGGCTGTTTTAAAGTGCTTCTGTACATAATTTTAATTTGTATTCCAATCGTAGGTTGGATAGCGCTTGCGTTTTTGCTTAGAGGGAGGAAAACAAAAACGGTGACATACGCTGTTTGCCAAAATTGTGGTTATAAGGATGCGACAGATAAATTTCAGCAGAATCAACAGTCACAGCAAAATCAGCAGTTCCAACAAAACCGGCAGTTGCAGCAAAATCAGCAGCCTCAGCAGAACTATAATAATACTCAAAGTGTTTCTACAGGAGAAGAAACGCGAATTTATAATAGCTATGGCAATCAGCACGAAGGTTCAAATGTTAATACACAAAACGGTGTTGCCAACAGCTTTTGCACCAACTGCGGCAGCAGATTGACTTCTGACGATATGTACTGCCCCAACTGTGGAACGCCGAACAACATTAATTAAAAGACGGCAGCAGCGGAAGCTTCCTTGTGTGGAAAAGAAGATAACGGCGCGGCGTCATGCGTTCCATTCCTGCGGCAAAATTATACAAAAGTGTCTTGACTGATTTTTTTAAATATAGTATAATTTTTATGAGCCAACCGCAATATATTGTGGTGGTACAAAATAATTTTGTGGGGGTTACATAATGTATAGTAGCTATTATATGAGTGTGGTGGGAACGATAATTTTCTTTGTCGTCGCTATAATTGTCGCAATCGTTGGAGCACTGCTTATAAACTTTCTTTTTCTTGCTCCGAAAAACGAGTATAAGTACAAGGGGTTTGTGCTGAAGCTTTATCAATTTCTTCGTTTTAAAAAGCTTTTCTCTGAAATGCTTTTGAGGATTATGTATTACGCTATGACCATTTTCATAACGCTGTTCTCATTCTATATGCTGTTTGCATGGCCTTTCGGCGCTATGAATTTCATATATTTCTTGCTGATGCTTATATTTGGCAACATCATCTTGAGAGTTGTATATGAGTTTATGCTCGTTAAGCTCATTATTTGTAAGAATACGTCCGAGATAAACTACAAGCTTGGCTCGGACAAGAACGTCGGTGACAACAATCAGCCGGTATTTGAAAATTTTGAGGATTACACAAATAAAACAGAGGCTGCAGGTGGCTGCGGCAATTACAATCAATCTGCCGATGAAACCATATTCTGCACAAACTGCGGCAATATGATGAAATCAAGCGATTCTAACTGCCCCAACTGCGGAATGCCGAACAGCATGAATAACGGCGTCAATAACTAAGGCGCGGCGATAAAAGCGGCAAATTATACGGAAAATAAAATTAATAACTCCAATACTTATCCGCAGGGAAACAAATATGTCTTTCCTGCGGATTTTTAGCAGGCTATTTGAAAAATTATTTTAATCCTTGTATCAATTTATCTTCAAGTTGATTGACAAAACGGACGTGCAATCGTAAAATATGATTGTAAATTTATTTCTAAATCGAGAGGGGAAGCGGATTTATGGCTGACGACGCAGGCGGCAGCGGTAAAAAGCAAAGCGGATTTTTCTCAAGACTGTTTAAAAACGACTCGGATGAAAATGTGACCGAGGAGGATATTTTAATGACGGTCGAGGCTGGGTTTAAAAACGGCATAATCGACTTAAGCTCAAGAAATATGATTTTTAATATTTTCAGCTTTGACGATACCACGGTCGGAGAGCTTATGACCCACAGAACGGACATAACGGCGCTTGAGGATACCGATACTCTTGAAGCCGCAGTGGAGCTTCTTACTGAAACGGGTTATTCAAGAATACCCGTCTACCACGAGGATATAGACAATATTATAGGCATACTCTACGGTAAGGATCTTTTATGCTATGTGTGCCGTAATGTTCCGAACGATCTGACGCTCGGCGATATAGTGCGCAAGCCGATGTTTGTGCCTAAAACTATAAATTGCAGCAAGCTCTTTACGGATATGACCGCAAACAGAACGCAGCTTGCAATAGTTGTGGACGAATACGGCGGAACAGAGGGCATAATTACAATAGAGGATTTGGTTGAATCTATAGTCGGGGACATTCAGGACGAGTACGATAACGAGGAGAAAGAGGTATTAAAGCTGTCGGAAAATGTGTTTACGGTCGACGGCGGAATTTCCATAGATGAATTGAACGACCTTGCCGACGCGGATTTGCCGTGTGATGAAAGCGAGACGGTAGCAGGGCTTATGCTCGACCACCTTGGCAGCATTCCGTCCGACGGCGAGCGGCCGTTTGTTGAAATAGACAATATAAGGCTTACCGCCTTAAAAATTGAGGACAGAAGAATCGCGAGAGTGCTTGTGGAGAAAAGGTGACCTTATTTACATACGGCGATAGGCATTCTCGGCGATTTAATACGGCTTGCAATTATTTTTTTAAAAGGCTTTTATGAGGATCGGGCAGAGCGCACTGCGCTCTGCTTTTTTTCTGTTCATATTGAAAATATATGGGAATTAGTGTAAAATATTTTTGTTAATTACAGTTTTAGGCAAAGAGATGTTTTTCGGTAAAAAAATTTAAAATTATGTTATAATAATAAAAACGGAATTAATCGCAGCTTAAAAAATATTTATTATCCGTCCGATGTTATTTATACGGCGTACGCCGTAAATAGACTTAAAAAGCTGCTTTACTTTACGTTAAAGGAGAAGTGTTATGTCAGGACACAGAATTGACAGAACTACAGAGGATATACGCCGTGAGCTGACGGCAATTTTCAGAGAGCTTAAGGACCCGAGAGTCAACGAATCTATGCTGAGCATCGTCCGTGTTGAGGTCACAAACGATTTGTCATACTGCACGGTTTATATAAGCTCTATGAGCGGAATGGAAAAGGCTAAGGAAGCGCTCAAGGGCCTTAAATCCGCAAGCGGCTTCATACGCCGTGAGCTTGGCAGACGTCTTAAGCTGCGCCATGTGCCGGAATGTATATTCAAGGCGACTGATTCAATAGAATACGGAGCGGCGATTTCACGCACGCTTAACAGCCTGAATATAAAGCACGATGAGCCTGAAGCGGAGGAAGAAAATGCAGATAACGATTGAGCAGACGGCTGAGAGATTAAAGGAAAACAACGATTTTCTGCTGCTTACGCATATGTCGCCGGACGGCGATACGCTCGGCAGCGCACACGCCCTGTGCCGTATTCTGCAAGCGCTCGGCAAAAACGCAAGAGTACTCACCGAGGGGAAGATACCTAAAAAATTTGAATATCTTTCCTGCGCCGTAACGGAGCAGAGCTTTGATGAAAAATATATAGTCGCGATAGACATCGCGGACGAGGGGCTTTTTCCCGCAAGCGCCGCGCAGTACAAGGGCAGGGTGGATTTGTGCATTGACCATCACATTTCAAATACGCACTATTCATCGGAATACTGCGTTGAAAACGATGCGGCAGCCTGCGCGGAAATAGTGTTCAAGGTAATAAAGGCGCTTAAAGCCGATATAGACCGCACAGTCGCAAACTGCCTTTTCACAGGCTTGACAACAGACACAGGCTGCTTTAGATACAGCAATGTAACAAAGCAGACCATGAACACTGCGGCTCAGCTTATTGAAATAGGCTGCGACAGCTATATGATAAATAAGCGTATGTTTGAAATGAACTCAAAGCAGAGGGTAGCTGTTGAGCAAATGGCTCTTGAATCGCTCAGGTATTACGACGGCGATAAGATAGCGGTAATGTGCGTAACGCTTGATATGATTAAAAAAAGCGGAGTGGACGAGGGCGAGCTTGAGGGCTTAGCCGCAATTCCGCGCACAATTGAGGGAGTGGCAGTCGGAATAACCGTTAGACAGAAAAAGGAAAATGTTTATAAGGTGTCGGTCAGAAGCGACGAAAGCGTTTGCTGCGCAAACAAGCTTTGCGCAATATTCGGCGGCGGAGGTCATGCGGCGGCAGGCGGCTGCATTTTTAAGGACGAGCCGCTTGAGCTTGTGATAGAGCGTCTTGTAAAGGCGGCGCAGGACGTCTTAGAGCCACAGGAGAGATGAAGCGTGAACGGAGTTTTGGTGATAGATAAGCCCAAGGGGCTGACCTCGTTTGACGTTGTTGCAATCGTAAGGGGTATATTTCAGACAAAAAAGGTCGGACATACCGGCACACTTGACCCTATGGCGACAGGCGTGCTGCCTGTTTTGCTCGGAAACGCAACAAAAGCGCAGAGCCTTATGCCGGAAAGCGGAAAGGAATATGAGGCGGACTTTATGCTCGGCATACGAACCGACACCCTTGACATAACCGGCACTGTAACCGAGAGAAGAAAATCAGGCGTAAGCGCTGAAGATATGCTTTCCGTGCTTGACGGCTTCAAGGGCGAAATATTCCAGATACCGCCTATGTATTCAGCCGTAAGTCAGGGAGGGCGCAGGCTTTACGAGCTTGCAAGACAAGGAATAGAGGTTGAGCGTGAAAAGCGATTGGCTGTTATAAGCAGGCTTGAGCTTATAGGCTTTGACGAAAAAACGCAGACCGGCAGGCTCGGCGTAGCCTGCTCAAAGGGAACATACATAAGAACGCTTATTGACGATATTGGCGAGGCTCTCGGCACGTTTGCGGTAATGACAGAGTTAAGGCGCACACGCGCCTGCGGATATTCTATTGAGGACTCCTCATCGCTTGAGCGTCTAAAAAGCCTGAAACAGAGCGGAGAAGCCGAAGCGTTATACGCTCTTGTGCGTCCTACGGAAACTATATTTCTGCCTTACAGAAAAATATGCGTGACGAGGGCGCAGTCAAAGCGGTTTAAAAACGGAGGCGGACTTGACATAAACAGAACCGCCCTTGCCGGAACAAACGCTTTAGACGGGGAGCTTCTGCGTGTGTGCGGAGCGGAAGGAGAATTTATAGGGCTTGGAAAAATAGAAAGGGAAAAGGCAACGCTCGGATTTTTAAAGCTGTTTTCCGAATAACGCCCGTTTATTCATTGTCAACCGCCGTGCCGAACGGCTTAATATACAGAATCGAGGCGCTGCGGAGGATTAATAAAAATTTGTTTTATTATTTTTAATTTGTTCATCTATTTTTATCCTATACAATATATACTTTATTCATAGGACGTATAAAAGCTATTGAGGGAGGTTAATAAAATGAGTACCGGTAAAATTATGATAGTTGACGACGACCTTAACATTTGCGAGCTGTTAAGGCTCTATATCGAAAAAGAGGGCTTCAGCGTAGTAACCGCGAACGACGGTGAAACCGCAATAAGAAATTTTGACAAGGAAAACCCTGATTTGATACTGCTTGATATAATGCTGCCGAGGCTTGACGGCTGGCAGGTTTGCAGGGAGATAAGAAAAAGCTCTCAATGCCCCATAATTATGCTAACAGCAAAGGGCGAGGTCTTTGATAAGGTGCTCGGACTTGAGCTTGGCGCGGACGATTATATGGTAAAGCCGTTTGAGGCAAAAGAGGTAATAGCAAGGATCCGCGCAGTACTGCGCCGCAGCGGAAAATCGGACGAGCCGCCAGTTAAAGAGGTTCGCTGGGACAAGCTTTCAATCAATCTTACAAATTACGAGCTTAAGGTCGACGGCGTTCAGATAGATACTCCGCCAAAGGAGATGGAGCTTTTATATCATCTGGCAAGCAATCCGAACAGAGTTTTTACAAGAGATCAGCTTCTTGACGAGGTGTGGGGCTTTGACTATTACGGCGACTCAAGAACGGTCGATGTTCATGTAAAAAGACTGCGCGAGAAGATAGACGGAGTTTCCGATAAATGGGAGCTGAAAACCGTTTGGGGAGTCGGATATAAATTTGAGGTCAAGGAATGACCGTTTAACGTATTATAGCGCTATTTCGCCGAAGAGCCAGTGGCTTTTCGGTGAAAGTTTTATCAGATGAATTAAAGGAAGAATCCCTTTATGAGTGAGAAACCAAGAAAAAAGACTCTTTTCGGCAGGTACCTTGCCGTGAGTATAGCGACCGTGCTGGTGGGCTTTACGCTTTTGGGCGTAATGCTTACGTTTTTTGTTATGCAGTTTTCGCAAAATGAAAAACAGGCGCTGCTTCAGGAAAATGCAAGCTCGGTTGCGGAAATGATGTCGGAAAATATTATGGTTGAGGGCAACAGGCTGTTTCTTACAACCGACGAGGCAGAGAGGTGGAAGTCGGTTATGATGACGATTGCGCAGAGCCTTGACGCCGAGATCTTCCTTACCGATGTGAACGGCGATTTAATTCTTTGCTCCGAGATAAAGGATTGCCGGCACAGGTACAAAAGCGTTGACAATGAGATAATGTCCGTTGTGCTTAACCGTGAATATTTTGAAAACGGCACGCTCGGCGGAATTTATCCCGACGCTCATTTTACGTCGGGAATGCCGGTTATAATATCGGGCAATTCAGGCAAGGCGGTAGTCGGCGCTGTTTTTGTTTCAACTCAGGCATCGTCGATGTTTTATATAGCCGGAGAAATAGTAAAAATATTTCTTATGGCCGCCGTTGCTACCCTTGCGATTATGTTCTGTATGTCCGGCATATTTACATATAATATGGTAAAGCCCTTAAGACAAATGGCAATAGCCGCAAAGAAATTCGGAGCAGGCGATTTCTCAAGCCGTGTTAAAATAACGACAAACGACGAGATAGGTCAGCTTGCAGGCGAGTTTAACAATATGGCGGACTCTCTCGCCTTGTCGGAGGGAACAAGACGAAGCTTTATCGCCAATGTTTCCCATGAGCTGAAAACGCCGATGACAACCATAGGCGGCTTTGTTGACGGAATACTTGACGGAACGATACCGCCGGACAGACAAAGCTACTATCTGAACATAGTTTCGACCGAGGTCAAGCGGCTTTCCCGTCTTGTGCAGTCAATGCTTGCTCTTTCAAGGATCGACAGCGGCACGATGAAGCTTAATAAGCAAAAATTCAATCTCACCGAAATTATAATAGAAACTCTGCTCACCTTTGAGCAGAGGATAGAGCTCAAGCACATAAATATAATGGGGCTTGAGGACATAAGCGAGCTTTATATTGACGGCGATAAGGATATGCTGCATCAGGTGGTCTACAATATTATGGAAAACGCCGTTAAGTTTACAAACGAAAACGGATATATAAGGATAACCGCCCAAAAAGAGCCTCAGCGCACGGTGATAAGCATTGAAAACAGCGGCGAAGGAATAAACAGCGAGGAAATAAAGCATATTTTTGAAAGATTTTATAAAACCGATAAGTCAAGAAGCGTTGATAAAAACGGTATGGGCCTCGGACTTTATATAGTAAAGACCATACTGCGGCTGCACGGCGGAGATATAACCGCATACAGCGAGCTTGGCAGGAGCTGCCGCTTTACGTTCTGGCTTCCGGTTGACAACAACAAGAGGCTTGAAAGGGATAAATCCGCCGTAAAGCAGCTTAAAGGCGAAAAGAAAGAGATTAGGGGGAATAAAAATGAGTGAGGAGCCCGAAAGACAGAGCGTTAATTCAGAGGGAGTCGGTGAAAGCGGCGCTTTTACAGAGAATGAAAAAATAAATAATCCGTCCGTACAAATGACAGCGGACGAAAATGCGGCGGATACAGATAGTGAGGGAATCGGCGGAGAGCCGAATGCCGAGGCGAATACTGAGGTTAATACCGAGGCGGATACCGAGCAAAATAAAGAGCCGAACACAAATCAGGCAAATGCGCCGTATCCGGCGGAAAGCGCCTTAGGTAACAGCCAATCGGCACAGCCGTCAGAAAATAGAAATATCTATTCAAGCGCGCCTGCGCAAAATCGGAATATATATTCATCACAGCCGGTGCAAAACGGCGGCGCTTATTACAACAGAAGCGCATATTACGGCAGTCAAGCGCAAGGCATCTCTTACCGCTTTGACGGAAACGGCAATAACACGTTTAGTCAGTATAATCGGCAGGCTCAGCCGTATATGCCTCAGAATACCGATTATCGCGGCGCGTATATGCAAAGGGAAGCCGGCGCAAGCTATATGAATCAAAATCCCTATTCTGTCGGGCAGAATAATGGCGCCGCAGCGAATAACGGCGAAAATGCCGCACATACAGGCGCAGGTGCAAAGAAGCTGCCAACCGGCTTGATAGTATTTCTTGTTACAGCGTTTGTCGTTTTCTCGCTGTGCGTCTGCCTTACGGTTGCGGTCGTGGCAGGCTCCGGTAATAAAAATATAATATCTCAGCCCGATGTCAACGGCGGCAGCAGCCTTGTCCCAAGCGTTACCGAGCCGGAAACGGAGGCTGAAACGGCGCTTGCGGAAAACGAGCTGAAGGACACTACAAGCAAGGACGGCTCGCCGATAGATTTGGAAAAACAGCCGCAGGATATAAATTCAAATAACGCCTATACAGCAAAATATGCCTATGACAAGGCAAAAAATGTTGTGGCGGGAGTTGTCGGCTATAAGGACAGCGAATATAAACAAATAGCCTCTCAGGGCACGGGTATAGTCATAAGCGAGAACGGATATATTATAACAAACAGCCACGTTATAGGCGACTCAAAGCAGAAATACAGGGTGAGAGTTATTCTTGACGGGGAAAGCTACGACGCGCAGGTGACCGGATTTGACAGCAGAACGGATATTGCCGTCTTAAAAATAGACAAGGACGGTCTGTCGCCGGCAAGCTTTGCCGACTCTGCCGAGCTGAGCGTAGGTCAAAGGGTCGTCGCGATAGGCAATCCCGGCGGAATAGAATTTTCAAATTCTGTTACCGAGGGAATAATATCCGCTCTTGACAGAGATGTAAGGCACGGAAACGTCAGCTATATTCAGACCGATGCGGCAATAAATCCGGGAAATTCAGGCGGCCCCCTGCTTAACCTCAGCGGTCAGGTCGTTGGAATAACAACGATAAAAATAGTAAATACAAGCTATGAGGGTATGGGCTTTGCAATTCCGTCCCGACAGATCGTAAGCGTAATAGACAGCATAATCAAAAACGGATATGTTGCCGGCAGGGTAAGGCTTGGGATTACGGGAAGCGAAATAAGCCGCTATAATGCCGAGTATTACGGACTGCCGACCGGTATATATGTTGAATCGGTAGACGGCGAAGGGCCTGCGGCGAAAAGCAGAATAGCTCAGGGAGATATTATAACCGAGATAGACGGCGTTGAGATAACAGAGTTTTCCGTTCTTTATGCAGAGCTTGACAAGCACAGCGCCGGAGATGTTGTTACTCTTACCTGCTTAAGATATGACGAAAGCAAAGACGACTATGACGAATATGTCGCGCAGGTGACCTTAACGGCGGACGAAGGCTGACGTGTCTGCAAAGGGTATGCGCCTTTGTGTTCCGAGTGCGGAAAACAGCATTAAATTATATTGTCTGCGGTGCAAAAATAAAATCCCGCTCCAGAGTCGGAGTGGGATTTTTTCTGTGATAATCAAAAGGGACGGCAGACTGAAGCGGCACTGTTATGTTTAGCTGTCAGTAGTTGTCCTTTATGTGATTGTGCAGCTCGCCCATAAGCTTTTCCTTATCCTTCTGATTTAATCTTCGATAATAAAGTATCAGCTGCTGCTCCTCCTTTGGCAGCTCATAAATAGAAGTTTTGTCCAGCATGATCTTTTTTCGGCAATTTGATAAATCCGGCTCTTCGTGCTTGTCCTCTATAGTAGGATCATTCAGCTTTTTTACGGCAAGCAGCGCGCTGGAATCAAAACAGCTTATAAGCTCGTCATACGGTATTTTAAAAAGATTTTTTAAAATCAATATGGTGTTCATGCTCGGCATAGACTTGCCTGTTTCATAATATGTGTAGGTCGAACGGTCAATATTGAGCGTATTCGCCACCATTTGCTGAGAGTATCCGCAATTTAGTCGGTATTTTTTAAGCAGGTTCGGTATTGTTTCGTTCATAATAAAACCCCCTAAATTTGATTTATTAGGTATATCGTTTTTATTATAGGACAATATTGAGCGGAAAAACCATTTTTGTGAAAAGTTATCACTGTTTTTTTTGAGAGCTTGGTTATCCGGCTGCCGCTTTTGCAAAAAATACGGCATAACGGGAGTTTGATATAATATTTGTTAAATCAAAGCGTGCTCTTAATATTTATATTTTTAATTAAAAATTTTAGTTGACTTATACCTACTAAAAGTGTTATAATAACCGAGCGGAATGCTGGAATAGCTCAGACGGTAGAGCGACGCTCTCGTAAAGCGTAGGTCGAGGGTTCAAGTCCCTTTTCCAGCTCCATAAAAGCACTTGCGCAGGCAGGTGCTTTTTCAGCAAAATATTTAATTCGCGGCTTAAATTCAATGACGCGAAAAGCGAATTTGGCAATCCTCGCGGTCAAAGGATTGAGGTCTGCGAGCGTTTTAATAAACATATTAAATAATATGCGGACATAGTTCATTGGTAGAATATCAGCTTCCCAAGCTGAGGAGGCGGGTTCGATTCCCGTTGTCCGCTCCAAAGCGCCTGATTGTTCGGGCGCTTATTATTTTTTACCATGATTAATGCTTTACAGCAAACACAGTGCTTTAGCAGGATAATATCATATGCTTCGGGCAAACTATGCTTGAGGTGATAATATGGCAAAGCAGGGAATGAAGCGAATAGAGCGCACGCACACAAAAAAGAGAAACGACAGCGCCCCAACGCCGGAAATACAGGGAAAGGCAAAGCACGGCAATGAAAAGGCAAGACCGATAATTTCCGGAACAGAGCCGCCGTCGCAGAAGGTTTATCATACAGTCCCGTTTAAAAGGGAAAAGCCGATTTCAAGCGTTTATTCCGTTATCGACAACGATCTTGCGAGGGATAACCTTGAAAACGACGTTACAGCCGCCGATTTGCAGGAGCTTGAGGATTGATTTTTAAAAGTCTCTGCGCCGTCTTGTTCGAGCGCTTTATTTAAACCGCGAAACGATGAGGCAGGCTCGCTTTTATAAATCCGAGGTGTGATTATATAAAGCTACTAAATACTATTTTAAGCTAATTTATGCGAAAAAGCAACTTGTTGTTGCATAATATAGTATTATTTTCCTGAGGTGTTTGGTATGAGACCGTTCAAGAAAAAGGTCAGCATAACGCTTGACGAGGATATAATCGACAGAGTAAAAGAGCTTGCCGAGCAGGACGACAGGTCGTTTTCACAGTATGTAAATCTTGTTCTTAAAGAGCATATAAGGAAAACATCTGAAAATCAACAAAAGCAGTAAGCAATAAAGCGCCGCCCTCCCTTATTCACGGACGAATAAAGGGAGGGCGGCGTTTTTATATATAGCGTTATTTATTTGCGGTCCTTCATATCAATGTAGTCAAGATGCTCTTGAACATTCATATATGCCGGACGGATTATCTTGCCGGTACTTATTAGCTCTTCAATTCTATGCGCGCTCCAGCCGGAGATTCTTGCAATTGCAAAGAGAGGCGTAAAAAGCTCATAGGGGAGATCGAGCATTGTGTAGACAAAGCCGCTGTAAAAGTCGATATTTGCGCTTACCCCCTTATATACCTTGCGCTCCTTTACGATTTTCTCAGACGCAATTCTTGATACCGCGTTGTAAAGATGAAGCTCGTCCTCCCGACCCTTTTCCTTTGAAAGCCTCTCAACAAAGCGCTTTAAAACTCTCGCGCGCGGGTCGGATATAGAATATATTGCGTGACCCATGCCGTATATGAGTCCGCTGCGGTCAAACGCCTCTTTGTGCAGTATTTTTGTTATATAATTTGAGATTTCCTCATCGTCGTAGAAGTCCTTGACGTGCGCCTTTATGTCGTCAAACATTTTGGCGACCTTTATATTGGCTCCGCCGTGCTTAGGCCCCTTAAGAGAGCCGAGCGCAGCGGCTATTGCCGAGTATGTATCCGTGCCAGAGGAGGTGACAACGTGAGTTGTAAATGTGGAATTATTGCCGCCGCCGTGCTCTGCGTGAAGAACAAGAGCCATATCAAGCAGCTTTGCCTCAAGAGGGGTGTATTTACTGTCGGGGCGAAGCATATAAAGGATATTTTCAGCCGTTGAAAGCTCCGGCTGAGGGTTGTGTATAAACAGGCTTTTATTTTCGTGAAAATAGCCGTATGCCTGAAAGCTGTAAACAGAGAGAATGGGGAACAGCGATATAAGCTGAATGCACTGTCTAAGGACGTTTGGCAAGGATGTGTCGTCAGGATTGCTGTCATAGGAATAAAGCGTGAGTACGCTCCTCGCAAGCGCATTCATAATGTCCTTGCTCGGCATTTTCATAATTATATCTCTTACAAAGCTCATCGGCAGAGAGCGGTAATATGCAAGCAGATTGCGGAATTCGTCAAGCTGTTTTTCATTCGGAAGCTGACCGAAAAGCAAAAGGTAGGTTACCTCCTCAAAGCCGAAGCGGTTGTCTTTTATAAAGCCGTCTACTATTGCCTCAATTTCATATCCGCGATAGTAAAGCTCGCCGTCAATCGGGACCCTTTCGCCGTTTGGAAGCTCTCTCACCGCGCAGACGTCGGAAATTTCGGTAAGCCCCGTAAGAACTCCCGCGCCGGTTACGTCTCTGAGTCCTCTTTTTACGTCATACTTAGTGTAAAGAGACGGATCAATATTGCTGTTCTTGTAGCAAAGCTCGCTCATTTTCAGTATTTCAGGTGTGATTTCGCTAAATTCTCTTTCGTGTCCCAATTAACTCACTTCCTTTTAAAGTAAATGCGTCCGTTATTTTAAGTGCATATATAAACTATATGCGCCGGATGTTGATTTTATTATATCAGATTATCGAGGAAAATTCAAATTTCCGTAAGAGAAAAAATAACATTGTGTTACTATTGACAAAAGACATTTGGATTTTACTCTTTGCTTTGTATAAGATGATATTCAATGGATTCTGTGAGAGCTATTCGGCTCGCCTCGACAACGTCTGCCGATACTCCGACCGTAGACCAGACGTTTTTTCCGTCCGAGGAGGTTATAAGAACCCTTACCGTTGCGGCTGTTGCGCTTTTCGGGTCCATAACACGAACCTTGTAGTCGATAAGGTGCATATTTTTAAGTGACGGATAAAAGACCTCAAGCGCGCGTCTGAGCGCGTTATCCATAGCGCTGATAGGGCCGTTGCCCTCTGCGACCATAAGCTGATCCTTGTCGTTTACAGTGATTTTTACGGTTGCGGTTGCGCTGCATTCATCATTTTCACACGGTCTGCCGGATATTATTTTATAATTCTTCAGCTCAAAGAACGGCTTGTATTTTCCGAGATTGCGGCGTATAAGCATTTCAAGACTGCTGTCAGCTCCCTCATACTGGTAGCCCTGCTGTTCCATTTTTTTGAGAGCGTCAAGTATCTGCGCCGTTTCGCGGCTGTTTTTTTCTATTGTCGGATCAATTTTTTTTATGCGCTCAAGCACGGCTCCTCTGCCTGAAATTTCGCTCATAAGGAAGCGCCTTGTATTGCCGAATGTCTCAGGCTCAACGTGCTCAAATGAACGGGGCAGCTTTAGCACGCCGTCGGCGTGCATACCCGCCTTGTGAGCAAACGCGCTAATGCCGACAAACGGCTCTCCTCTTTTTATTGATGTGTTTGAAATTTCGCCTATTTCACGGGCGGTGAGCGTAACGCTTTTCAGCATTTCCTGCGGAATACAGCAGTATTTTCCCGTAAGGGTGAGGTCAGGAATTATAGTTGACAAATTTGCGTTGCCGCAGCGCTCGCCGTAGCCAAGGTATGTTCCCTGAACATGAGCTGCGCCTGCGTTTACAGCCATAATGGAATTTGCGACAGCCATGCCCCTGTCGTTGTGGGTGTGTATTCCGATTTTTACATTCGGAAAGCTTTGGCATACGTCCTTAACGGCGGAGTATATCTCATCGGGATAGGCAGCGCCGTTTGTATCGCACAGCGCAAGGCATTCCGCGCCGCCGTCTACGGCGCATTTAAGCGCGCCGAGGGCAAAGTCACGGTCGTCCTTATAGCCGTCAAAGAAATGCTCAGCGTCAAATATAACGTGCTTTCCGTTATCGTTCAAAAATTTGCAGGTATCGTAAATCATTGCGGAGTTTTCCTCGGCAGTGGTGTTTATTATTTCGTCAACGTGCAGCCTCCAGCATTTGCCGAATACTGCGACCGTGGCTGTTCCTGCGCCGAGCAGGGCGTTGAGATTTTTGTCGTCCTCAGCCTTTATATCCTTTCGCCTTGTACTGCCGAAGGCGACAAGAGAGGCGTTTTTCAGCGTCAGTCCTTTAGCCGCCTCGAAAAACTCAAGATCCTTTGGGTTTGAGCCGGGGTTTCCTGCCTCTATGTATTTTATACCAAGCTTGTCAAGGGAGCGAACGATGGCAAGCTTATCCTGCACCGAAAACGATATTCCTTCGCCCTGCGCTCCGTCACGAAGTGTGGAGTCGAAAATTTCTATTTGTTTCATTTATTTATTTTCCTTTCAAATCATTGCCTGTCAGTCAAGCTCGGTTATCATATCCGCCGCGGTCTTTCCTGGAGGTATCATAGGCAGCACATTTGCGTCCGGCGATATTTGAAAATCTATTACAGCGGGCGCGTTCAGCGAATATGCGTATTTTAGCGCGGCTTCGACCTCATCGGGCCGTTTTACCGTTATTCCCTCAATTCCGAAGGAGGAAGCAAGGTCGGAAAAATTTGTTGCGCGGTGCGGGTCGGTTTGGGAGAAGCGTCTGCCGTAAAAAAGCTTTTGCCACTGACGAACCATTCCGAGAACGCTGTTGTTCATAACGCAGACAACTATTGGGATATTATAGCTTTTCAATGTAACAAGCTCGTTTAAATTCATATGAAAGCTTCCGTCGCCGGTAATAAGGGTGACTCTGCTTTGCGGTCTTGCAAATTTTGCTCCGACAGCCGCTCCCATTCCGAAGCCCATAGTTCCGAGTCCGCCTGAGGTTATGAAGGTTCTCGGCTTGTTAAAAGAGCATATCTGAGCCGCCCACATTTGATGCTGTCCGACGTCGGTCACAATGATGTCGTCGTCCTTTTTAAGCTTTTGCACAGCGTTTAATATATGCTGGGGCGACGGGAAATTATCCTCCTTGGGGTCAGGCAGCCTTTTCTTTTTCCACTCGGCTATTGTGTCAAGCCATTCCTTGTGCTCAAGCTGAGGAAGAATACCGATAAGCTCTGCCGCCGTCTGCTTTATATCGCCGCGTATTGCGCAGTCGGTTTTTACGTTTTTGTCTATTTCCTTTTCGTCTATGTCAAAATGAATAATAGAAGCGTTTTCACGGAATTTTTCACGGTCGCCTGCAACACGGTCAGAAAAACGCGCTCCTATTGCGATAATACAGTCAGCCTTAAGTGTAGCCATTCCTGTTTCGTACATACCGTGCATACCGAGATTCCCGAAATAAAGCGGATCGTCGCCGGGTATGCCGCCGATTCCCATAAGCGAGCAGCAAACCGGAGCGTTTATTCTGTGCGCAAGGGCAATAAGCTCATTAGAGGCGCCGCCGCTTATTACTCCGCCGCCTGCGTATATAAACGGACGTTTGGAGCTTTTGATGATTTCGGCAGCCCTTTCAAAATCGTTTTTCGGGCAACAAGCAGGCTCTGCTTCGGGCGCGGTTCTTTCAAATTCGGTCTCCATTGCCGAAATGTCCTTGGGAATATCGACAAGTACAGGCCCTTTTCTGCCGGATGTTGCTATTTTAAACGCCTCTCTTATTGTCGGCGCAAGCTCCTCCATGCTCATAACGCAGAAGCTTTTTTTTGTAACCGGCGCGGCTATTGACTTTATGTCTACCTCCTGAAAGCTGTCTCTGCCGAGTCCGTCTCTTGTTACGTTCCCCGTTATGGCAACTACGGGCGAGCTGTCCATTTTAGCGGTTGCAAGCCCGGTTATAAGGTTTGTGGCGCCCGGGCCGGAGGTGGCTATGACTACTCCTACCTTTCCCGTCGCGCGGGCATAGCCGTCCGCAGCGTGGGACGCACCCTGCTCGTGTGCGGTGAGAATATGATTTATTTTGTCGCTGTACTTGTAAAGAGCGTCGTAAATGTTGAGCACCGCGCCGCCGGGATAGCCGAAAACAGTGTCAACGCCTTGTTCAAGCAGGCATTCGCAAATAATGTCAGATCCGTTTAATCTCATAATGATCTCCTGTTCCTTTAAATTCACATTGTTTTTATTGCGCGCTTTTATCAAGCCTAAGTGCAGCGGAGAATGCGCGCAATCAAAAAAGCCTTTGCAGTCTGTATGACTGCAAAGGCGACAAAATCGTGGTACCACTTTGCTTGCTCAAATGAGCCGCTCGGAGCATCGGGCAACAGCCGAATGCTTTCCCTTGTAACGGAGGGCGACCGTTCATACCTAAAACGCGCAAAGCGCTTCAGCAGAAAACTCAGGGGTGATTTTCCTTTGGGGCAATATCGCCTCGCACCGAACGGCGACTCTCTGAAAAAGCTTATCCATTGTACTCTTCCCCGTCAAAGCTTTTAAAATATTCCATTGATACTAATTTTAACATTTATCCCGAATTTGTCAATACAAAAAACAAAAAATAATTTATTTGTCCTCTGCGATGTCAATTGATATGAACCATCTTTCCTTAAAAAAAGAAGTCTTTCGTATGGTATTGCATTTTGCAGGCTT
>CANQEU010000002.1 GCA_947595635.1 uncultured Clostridia bacterium | reverse complement strand
GTTCGCTTTGAAGAGCCGGACTGCGAGACCCTGCCGGTCGGCTGTGTTCTTACAATGACCGGAACCGGCTCAGAAATGAACGCAGGCTCCGTTATAACAAATCATAAGCAAAAGCTGAAGATTGGTCATGTTTTTGCGGACGAGAAAATAATGCCCAAATTCGCAATATTAAATCCCCGATTCACCATGACCTTGCCAAAGCGTCAAATGGTCGCAGGTATTTATGATATATTCAGCCATATCTGCGAGCAGTATTTTTCAGGCGACGACGACAATGTAAGCGACTATATAAGCGAGGCTCTTATGCGCAGCCTGATAAACAGCTCTAAAATTGCTGTTAAAAATCCTCAGGATTATGAGGCGCGCTCAAATATTATGTGGACTGCTACCTGGGCGCTTAACACCCTGATTGCAAAGGGCAAGACGACAGACTGGATGGTGCATATGCTCGGTCAGGCTGTAGGCGCTTATACAGACGCGACTCACGGTATGACGCTGTCTGCTGTTTCTCTGCCCTATTACCGTTATATTATGCCGTATGGGATATATAAATTCAGACGCTTTGCTACAGAGGTATGGAAAGTAAACGCCGACGGAAAAAGCGATGAGGAGCTTGCAAAAGCGGGACTTGCGGCAATGGAGGATTGGATGCAGGAGCTTGGGCTTGCTATGAATATATCGGAGCTTGGCGCGGACAAAGATATGATTGAAGGTATTGCCGAAGCAACGCTGATTATGGACGGCGGATACAAAACGCTTGACAAAGATGAGATTATAAAAATACTTGAAGAAAGCCTTTAAGCGATTAATATACGCATTAAAGCTGTAATATGTAAAAGAAGCTCCAGCTTAAAAACGGAGCTTCTTTTTTGTTTTGTGTAAAAATAAGCCGCTCTAAAACACCATGATTGCACGGTGTTAAAGGGCGGCTGAGCTTTAAAATATTTAAGCCTTATTTTTGTTAAATAGCCGTTTAAATTTCAAGCGACTTGATAGAGTCAAACTCGTCAACTATCTCCTTAGACGGCTTTTTGGTGAGCAGTGATACTACTATATTCACAATAAGAGCAAGCGCAAATCCGAGCACGAGCGAATATAGATTAGTAGCCTTGTAAAGCGTTTCGCCGTTTAAAAGCGGAATATAGTCCCAAATAATAACAACGAGCGCGCCTGTTGCCATTCCGCTGATAGCGCCTGCAAGCGTTGAGCGTTTCCAGAATAATGCTATCAGCACGACCGGCCCGAACGCTGAACCGAAGCCTGCCCATGCGTCCGACACAAGATCCATAATGCTTGATTTCGGGTCAAGAGCAATAAAGAAGCCGATAACCGCTACTATGATAACGGCTATTTTTCCAACCCAGAGAGCATTTTTCTCCGACGCATTCTTTTTAATCGCGCCCTTATACATATCCTCCGATACAGCCGAAGCTGTTACAAGAAGCTGACTGTCCGCCGTTGACATTATAGCGGCAAGTATTCCGCACAGGAAAATACCTCCGATGAATATTAGTATTCCGTTGCCTGAGAAGAACTGCTGTATTGACCTTATGAACGCAGTTTCACTTGTTGAGTCGTTAAGCGGCGTTGTGAGATAACCTCTTGCCACAATACCGATAAGGCATGAGGCGGCAAGAGATATAACTACCCATGTTATAGCGATTTTTCTTGACTTTTTTATTTCGCTCTGACTCTTTACAGCCATAAATCTTACAAGGATATGCGGCATACCGAAATATCCGAGACCCCATGCAAGGCCGGATATTATTGTTGTGGCAGGCACCGGCGAGCCGTCGTCGTTTTTGAAAAAGTTAAGGAAATTATCCGGATTTGAAACGCCGTTAGCAACAAGAGCATCAGAAAAGCCCTGATTGTATGTAAGAGTTGCATACGCGAGTATGGGAACAGACATAATTGCGATAAGCATAAGCATTCCCTGTATAAAGTCGGTTGTGCAAACAGCCTTGAAGCCTCCCATAAACGTATATACCAGAATAACAAGAGCGGCAACGCAAAGACCGATTATATAAACTGTGTTGAAATTTCCTCCGTCGGCCTTTCCGTCTGAAAACAGCGTCGCAAACAGCTTTGCGCCTGAGCTGAACGCAGAGGCTGTGTAAACTGTAAAGAAAATAGCAATAATAATTGCGGACACTATTTTTATAACTCCCATTTTGTCCCTGTAGCGGTTTTGGAAAAAGCTTGGAATAGTAAGCGAATTGCCGGCGGCAATTGTGTATTTCCTAAGTCTTGAAGAAACGATGTACCAGTTTAAAATCGTTCCTATAAGAAGTCCTACGGCTATCCAAATCTCGCCTGTTCCGGCAAGATATATTGAGCCGGGCAGACCCATAAGCAGCCATCCGCTCATATCCGACGCCTGTGCCGAGAGCGCGGCAGTCCAGCCGCCGAGATTTCTGCCGCCTAAAAAATAATCCTCGTTGTTTTTTGTGCTTTTTGAGTAAACAAAGCCGATAACTATCATTATTACAAGATAGACGGCAAAAGCACATAAAACAATAATATTGTCTGTACTCATATTGACCTCCGTATATTTATTTATTTTAGCTAAAAGTACCTATCTATGATAGCAAAAAATTGAAGAAAAATCAAGTACAATGATTATTTATGTAAAAACATTGTCAAAAAATAAAAATCCGAGCTTTAAATTTAAGGAGGGCTTATGTATCCATATCACAATTTAATTAAAAAAAGAATAAGAAACGGAGAAATGACAGGATATGAGTATGTTGAAAATTACAAAAATATAGGCGACTGTCTTCTGTTTCATTTCAGCACATATCCTTTTGAGCGACCGATAAGACCGCACAAATACGACGAATATTATAGCATAATAAAAAAATGGGATGAAGAGCGTAACAGGCAAAAATAAAGAGCGGCTTAAAAAGCCGCACCTTTATCACAACACAGGCTGTTTACAAGCCTATCCATTTCAGATTTAGAATTAACGCTATGCGTTCTTTCAATTAACGCCCTCTTCTCATTCTCTGAAAGCAACTCAAATTTCTTCATAGCCTGCTCGTTTTGAGCAAGAGCCATTCCAAGACCTAACGGCAGTTCAATCTTCATTTAAAACACCTCTATTTAAGTATTGCCGTTTTAAATGATGTAATGTGTAAAATATAAAAAATAAATCACACTGCGCCCGTCAAATCCTTTATCACCTCCCCTGCAATTATAAGACCTGCTACCGAGGGCACAAATGCCGTACTGCCGGGGATTTGTCTGCGGTAAGGCGACGCGGAGTCAGAAGAAATGCTTTGAGCGCCGTCTGTCGCCTGCTCCTCTCCCCTTGGCGTTATTGGTTTTTCCTTCGAGTAAACGACCTTAAGCTTTTTAACGCCTCTCCTTTTCAGCTCGTATCTCATAACTCTTGCAAGCGGACAGACAGAGGTTTTGTAAATATCAGCAACCTCAAAAGCGGTCGGATCAAGCTTGTTGCCTGCTCCCATTGATGAAATTATCGGCGTGCCTGCGCCCTGCGCCTTCATTACAAGCTCTATTTTAGCAGTTACCGTATCAATAGCGTCAACTACATAATCGTAATTTGTAAAATCAAACTCGGACGAATTTTCAGGAGAGAAAAAGACATTGCGCTTGTTAATTAAAATGTCGGGATTAATGTCAAGTATCCTCTCCCCTGCAACGTCAACCTTATATTTGCCTATCGTTTTATGAGTTGCGTATATCTGCCTGTTTATATTTGACGGCGCTATAATATCATTGTCTATTATATCAATAGCGCCGACGCCCGATCTGACAAGAGCCTCGACTGCGTAGCCGCCTACTCCCCCTATTCCGAACACTGCTACCCTCGAATTTTTAAGCTTTTCTATAGCATCACTGCCGAGCAAAAGCGCAGTTCTTGAAAATTGTTCAGTCATTATATACACCCCATATAAACTCCGTAAATAAAATTAATCAGGCACATTTTCAGCGCCTGATATGTTAAAACTCAAATTACGTAATTATCCGCCCCACTGTTTATCTGATTGTCAAGAATATCCTGCAAAGTTATTCCGTCAAGATAATCGCAGATAGCCTTTTTTAATCCTATCCATACCGGCAGAGTCAGGCATTCGTCGCTGCGCACGCAGTCGCTCGGATCCCTGTCAAGGCAGGCAACCGGAGAGAGCGTACCCTCAGTCAGGCGCAGAATATCGCCCACCGTATATTTATCGGGCGTTTTAGCAAGCCTGTATCCGCCCTGATAGCCTCTGTTCGTATTTAAAATATCGGATCTGTTAAGGATAGGAACAATTTGCTCAAGATATTTTTTTGAAATGCTCTGACGAGAGGCTATGTCCTTCAACGCAATATATCCCTCGTTTTGATGCTGCGCAAGATCTAAAAGCATTCTCAGAGCGTATCTGCCCTTTGTAGATATTTTCACATTAAATACCGCCTTTCAACTTATAATACTATATTACCATATATTTAATAGGTTTTCAAGTACCGCAAAAAGTTACTCAGTATTTAGTATGGCGGATTAATATTAAACAACAAGGAATATGATAAATTAATCATTGACAAACGGCAGATTATTTTAGTATAATATCACTTGCGGCAATTAAAATTAATTTGCGGGTGTGGCGGAATTGGCAGACGCGCTAGATTTAGGTTCTAGTGGCAACACCGTGCAGGTTCAAGTCCTGTCACCCGCACCACGTCGCGGCAAGCCCTTGTAGCTTGCCGCGATTTTTATATGTAAGAAAACCACACTATAGTCGCGTGATTTTCTTAGTCAATACCACCGGTAAACCGGTGGTATTGCTCAACCCCTAAAAGGGGCTATTACAGACTTAGCCCCTAAAAGAGGCGCAGAAGTTTACGTCGCATTGCCCCATCACAGGCAGCCGCTCACGTGCGGCTGTCTTTTTATATTACTTCAATAAATCTTAATTGCCTGTACTTTTGTAATATCGCATACTGAACTTCCAGAAAATATATGCGATGATATATAGTATAATTCCCACAAAGGGTGAAATATACATAAACCATTCGGGGTATGCCGCCATATCAGGCTTGCGGAGCAAAAACTGTGCCGGAAAGTAATTCACAAATGCAAATGGCACTACAAATATAAGAAGTGATTGTATAAACTTATTATAAATGCTGATTGGATAACCGGCAAATTTTCTCATATTCCAATAAACTATTTCTTTTAGGCTCTGCGTTTCTATAAAATAGATGCTGATTGCCGAGAAAAACAGGAATACAGCACCTTGTATAAGGACGCCGCTTGCGATTGAAATAACATAGTAAAGAACGGTTCCAGCGTTCCATTCCACACCCACATTATTAGCTGATAAAATAAAAAGTGTAATTCCCAATATTCCGTGACCGAGCGCCGCAAGCCAGTCCGCGCCGCACAGCACAAGCTGAGTGAGTATTCCGCGAGGTCTTACCATTACTCTGTCTATATCGCCATGCTTTATCCAGTCTGAAAAATCACGCAATGCCATAAAAAACACAATAAAAATTCCATATGTAATAAATATCAGGCTGAACAGAAACATAAGCTCGTTGATATTCCAGTTATTGATTGTGTCGAATTTAAGCAAAGCAAAATACATCGCTATAATTCCTGCCGCTTCCCTGAAAAATACGGCAAAGGTTGAAACTACGGAGTCAAGCTTATATTGAAAGCGTGTTTTTATACCTGATTTCGCATATGCAAAAAACAATGAAATTATGTCTTTCACAACCTAACCCCCTTGCACCACAAGTCTTTTGATTCCCTTATTCCACAAAAGCTCACCTATAAAATAAAGTATTGCTATCCAGAAAATTTGTCTGCCAAAATTTATCAGTATTTCATATCCCTGCAGCTCTCCGATATACAGCTGTACGGGGGTGAAGAAAATAGAATCAAAAGGTGTGAATTTAATAATATTCAGAACGGGTTCAGGCATAAACCAAAGCGGAAGTAAAGCACCTGAGAAAATATTTACAAATACATTTTTTATCGTAATCAAGCCCCAGACGTTGAACAGCCAAAAAGATAATGTCTGAACTATAAAGCTTATATACCACAATACGATGTATCCCAGCACGGCGCTGACAAGACACAGAATAAAGCCGAACACTCCGGCAGGAGGCATTATTTCAGTAAAAAGCATCGCAATTATCACAGCCGGCAGAAAGTTGAAAAGCACTTTAAAAAAGCCGTCGCCCAGGTCCTCAAACAGCATTCTGAACTTAAAATTCACCGGCTTAAGCAGCTCATTTGCTATTGTTCCCTGTTTGATTTTATCCTGCAAAAACATTTCGTTTTTTGAAAAAGCGTTTGTTAATCCAAGCGAGATTATAAAGTTTGTAGTCACCATGGAAAAGGTAATGCCGTCAATCTCACTTGCTCCGCCGTACAAAGCCCTGTATATACATAAATACACCAAAAAATTCAAAACAGTATTCAGTATCCCCATTAAATATTCAAAACGGTAAGCCATATTATTTCTGAATTTAATAGCGGCAAATTGTATGTAAGTACCCATTTTGCACCTCCTTACTCAATTTACAATAATTTTTCCCTGATAAATATCGCTGATTATCGCGTCAATTTCAGGCTCTTTTACTGAAATATCCTTTATATTGTAATTATTGAGCAGGGTGCTCATCAGGGAATTTATGCCTGTTTTGTCTGTATCAAATGTTAACAGCTTTTTCATTTTGTTTTTCTCAACATCACTGACCGTAACATTCGGAATATCAATTTTTTCAGGCAGCTGCTCAAACTCGGCTTCGATAATTCGTGATGAAACATAATTGCTTTTTATTGCTTCAAGGTTGCCGTCATAAAGCTTTTTTCCGTCATCAATAATTATCAGGCGCTCACAGGTTTTTTCAATATCCTGCATATCATGAGTTGTAAAAATCATTGTGATATTATCTGTTTTATTAAGAGTTTTAATGAAGCTGCGAATTTTCTCCTTACCGACAACGTCTATTCCGATTGTCGGCTCATCAAAGAAAACTATTTTAGGCGAGTGAATAAGCGCCGCTGCAATATCCGCCCTCATTCGCTGACCAAGTGAAAGCTGTCTAACAGGTTGATTGATGAATTTCTGCATATCAAGAAGCTCTGTAAAGCGCTCAATGTTTTCTTTATATTTATTGTTGGGGATCTTATAAATGTGTTTAATAACCTCATAGCTGTCAAGAGGTGATAAATCCCACGAAATCTGCGATTTCTGGCCGAATACTACACCGATATTGGCAACATATTCCTTACGCTGCTTGTGAGGAATATATCCTGCGATATTTATATTACCGCTGTCAGGGTACAGAATACCTGAAAGCATTTTGACGGTAGTTGATTTTCCTGCGCCGTTAGGCCCGATAAAGCCTACCATTTCACCCTCTTTTATATTGAAGCTGATGTTGTTTACCGCTTTCCTGTATTCGTGCTCAGGATGAAATATATTTGCCAACGCGCCCTTAAATCCTGTTTTTCTCTTTGTGATTTTAAAGCTTTTGCTTATATTCTGCACATCAATTATAGTTTTACTCACTCTTATTCCTCCTCATATATATTTCTGATAATTTCTTCAACCGTTGGTTTTCTTATCAGCAAATCCTTAACCTTACACCGGGATAAAATGTATGCGGTTAAATCTTTGGTGCTTATTACCTTGCTGTCATACCAAAGGGTAATTTTCTTATTTTCAATCGTGTATTTAGTCACAGGCAAATCCTGCATATCGGGAATTTTATCAGTAAGCTCTGCACTTAGTGAATTGATACTTACTTGAGAATACTTTATATGGTCAAAGCTTCCGTTAAAAACCATTCTGCCTTTGTCAATTAAGATTACCCGTTCACAGATTTTTTCAATTTCCTCTACATTATGAGTGGTAAGAATTATTGTGGTGTTCCTATCATTAAACATCTTTTGAAGAATTTGCCTTATTGATTCCTTGGCTATCAGGTCAACTCCGATAAACGGTTCGTCAAGTATAAGGAGTTCAGGCTCGTAAAGCAGTACAACCGCAATTTCCGCACGCATACGCTGACCTAAGGAAAGCTGATCAACACGGTATTTCATAAAAGAGCTTAATCCGAGAGCGTCTGTAAGCTCAGAAAGCTTTTTATTATATCTGTCATCGGGAATCCTGTAAATCGCTTTTACAAGCTCCATATTAAGTTCAACCGATAAATCGTCCTGCAAGGTTGCAGTGTTCGCACCTTTGCCTTTATCATATCTTCCGGAGCACCTTTGTCCTGACACTACGCCCATAAACGGACCTTTTTTAGCCTTTCTTGCAATAGGATTGTCCTCAAAAATTCTGACAAAGCCGCCGTCGGGTTTTAGCAAGCCTGAAATAAGCTTTATCAGCGTCGTTTTTCCGGCGCCGTTTGCACCGATAAGCCCGACTGTTTCACCTTTCTTAATATGAAACGAAAGGTTATCCACTGCTTTTATATTATTGTTAAATTCCTTGCTCAAGTTTTTTGCTATAATCATTTTCTTCACCTGACTTAATAATAAACATATACTCAATAATTAACAATCCCTCTGGGATAAACTGCTTCCAAGGCGGGACAAAAAGCAAGCTTGACGCTTTAATGAGATTGATTTTTTCAATCTGCTTTGTCTGACCGTTCAAAATCCTTAGAAAAAAAGACTGCTTCAATTGAAACAGTCTTTTTATATTAGCTTGGTATCATCACGTTAACACAGAACATATTGTCCTCTTCGTAAATATCAACTATACCATCATATTTTTCGGCTATAGTCTTTATCTGCTTTATTCCGTAGCCGTGCTGTTCTGTATTATTTTTATCCGATTTTAGCTCCGGATTTGCTTCGAGAACAGAACTGTCAATCCTGTTTTTCACAAGTATCGTATCGTAGGCGCGCTTTTTGAGAATTGAAACATAAATAAACTTATCGGTTGTCCTTTCACTTGCCTCAATGGCATTATCAAGTATATTTGAAAGCAGAGCGGAAAAATCAACACTTCTCATTTTTTCAAAGGAAAGATTTTCAATTTCTGCCTTAAATCCGATTTCCTTGCTATGCGCTTTCTCAAGCTTGGAATTGATTATATAATTCATCACGGAATTTCCCGTCTGAATATACGAGTATGTTTTATTCAGAATATCAAGCACATCTGAAAGGTAATTCTTAGCCTGTTCAACCTCGCCGCTGTTCAGGTATGATACGGCAACCATAATATGATTTTTCATATCGTGTTTAAGCCTTCGTGTATTTTCGTGAAGCCGTTCAATTTCGGCACGCTGAGTTGTTTCGTTTGAATAATCAGCTTTAAGCTTATCGTATTCATACTGCAAGTCGAGATTTTTGGCAACCTCTCTTGAATATTCTTTTTCAAGATTTTCAAAATCCGTCTTGAGCTTTTTATATTTTCCTATCATCTCATATACCTCATAATGCGAGCTTTTATAACATCTCTGTTTGTTCTGCCTATAGGCAGGACGGTATTGTTACCGAGAACTACATTTTCAGATTTTACCGAAAAGATATGCTCCTGATTTACAAGAAACCCTTTATGTGTGCGAATAAAGCCCTTTGAAGAAAGCTCCTTTTCGATTGCTGAAAGGGTACTTCTGAATTTATATACGGTATCCTTTGTATGCATATTAAGATAATTTGACTCGGATTCAAAATACAAAATATCCTTAAGCTTGATTCTGCTTACACCGTCGCCGGTTTTGAATAAGAATGTATCAGCGCTTTTTTGTATTTCCTCTGCCAAGCTTTTTACGACCCCGGTGATTTCCTCGTCAAAATATGTCTTTCTTATAAATCCGAACGGATGATATTTAAAGGATTTATACACAAGCGCATCCTGACCTGTAACAAAGACAAGCAGTGTTTTTATTTCGCTGTTGAGAAGGGCTTCCGCAATATCCATACCGCTGATAGCAGGCATATCAATATCCAGAAAAATAATATCAACAGGTGTGCTTTTCAGATATTCAAGAAGCATAAATGAGCTTTCTGTTGTATATAAATCAATTTCACAATTAATCTTTTCAAATTCTTTCTTTATCTTTACAGACAAATCCTCTAAAATTTTAGCTTCATCATCACAAAATGCAACTTTTATCATCTTATCACCATAAAAAATTATATATTCAAAAGCAACATCGTGTCAATAATTTTGCTATAGGGAAATTTCGCAGCCTTTTGAAAAAGACGGGCGAAAACTTTATTTTCTCCTGCAAAATCAGGTTTATCGACAAAAAAGCGGTTTTGTCCATGTAATCCTTGGACCGCAGTCGGCGCTGCTGCGCAGCGGGACTGCTGCTTAAGATTTTATTTTTTTGCAGGAGAAGCTTCGCTTCTCCTGCACCTCATCATTCTCGCACAGAGAATATTACTTAAATAATATTTTACACCCGTAAATTTAGTTTAGCAGAACGAATTTAAGCTAAAAAATTCTGTCAAAGAGGAAGTGAGGGCTTACGGTGTGCGTCAGCTCCACGTTTAAAACCAAATTTTAAAGCTGCAACAGGCGATAACTTATCAAAAAATAGGTTTATCGGCAAACTCACGCAATAGTTTTAAATTATTGCGCTCATAACAGTGTAAAAAAATTGTGAACATTAATATTAATAAGCCGACATAACACGCAACAAAGGCGGCTTTTTGAAATATTAAATTTAAAACTTATCAAGCGTCAGGCTTTTAATAAAAAATAATTCTCTTATGTAAAATTTTGTTGAAATATTATGTTATAATTTTATATTGTGAGGTGGAGTTAAAATGATTGAAAACCTTATAGACCTTGAAGAGGTGTCAACGGACAAGCTTGAGACGATTATAAAGCTTGCAGGCGAAATTAAAAACGACCCGGATAAGTACAAGGAAAGCTGCCGAGGTAAAATCCTTGCCACGCTTTTTTACGAGCCTTCAACAAGAACTCAAATGTCGTTTCAGGCTGCTATGATGAGGCTTGGCGGCAACACTATCGGCTTTGACAATCCGATGAATTCCTCGGTTGCAAAGGGAGAGAGCCTTAAGGACACGGTAAAAATCATAAGCGGCTACGCCGATATTATCGCAATGCGGCATCCTGCCGAGGGCGCGGCAAGAGCGGCGAGTATGTTTTCGGACGCACCGATAATAAATGCCGGCGACGGCGGACATCTTCATCCCACGCAAACTCTGACCGATATTGTTACGCTTTACAATGAGGTCGGCAGACTTGACCACCTTAAAATCGGTCTGTGCGGCGATTTAAAGAACGGAAGAACCGTGCATTCTCTAATTAAAACAATGAGCCATTTTGAAGGAAATGAATTTATACTTGTGTCAACGCCCGACCTTGAGGTGCCGGGATATATAAAATCAATTTTAAAAGCGTCGGGATGCAGATATTCAGAGCTATACAATCTCAACGAGGCAATGCCTGTGCTCGACGTTCTGTATATGACGAGAATACAAAGAGAAAGATTTTCAAGCGAGGAGGAATACAAAAGGCAGAGCGGAATATATGTGCTCGATACTAAAAAGCTAAGTCTTGGCAAGGGCAGCCTCAAGGTGCTCCACCCTCTGCCCCGTGTTGATGAGATAACAAGCGATGTAGATAAAGATCCGAGAGCAGTTTATTTTAAGCAGGCAGTTTACGGAATGTATGCAAGAATGGCGCTTATTTATCTTATGCTCAACAAGCCTGTTGAAAAGAAAGCGCAAAGACACATTACGGAAAACCGCGTTCATAAATGCGACAACCCAAGCTGTATAACAAGAAGAGAGCCGTATTTGCCAAACGCCTTTAAAAACTCCGGCGATATGCTCACCTGTCTTTACTGTGACAACAGAATGCTTATATGAATAAATATTATGAAAAACGTTGTTATCATATTGAAAGCGTAACAGTTCAAACCGGCACCAAAACAATAACAGTAAAGGTTCTTGTAAAAGAGGCAGGTTACTATTAATTGGAATACGAAATATAATTTGCATATATTGTAATTTGTGAAAGGCAGAGTATCAAGGCTTTGTCTTTTCCTTACAAATGATGTTGACATTATAAAATTTGAGGTATATAATAAAGATGCGAAAACGCATAGGGAAAATATGTTAATCGTAGATTCACGCAGACGAACCCCCCAGAGGAGGCTACCCTCTGGGGGGTTCATTTTTGGGATTTGTCGGGGCATTACTTTCGGTCAATCCACTTGCAGACGATGTGAATTACTACGCCTGCCACGACCGAAGCCAATAGGGAAAATATGTAGCTCATAGATTCACCTCCTTCCTGACGGAAAGAGCCCGACAAGCGAATTATATCATATTTTGTAAAACACAACAACATTAAGGACGACGCTTTGGGTTTCGTCTTTTTATGCCGGAAAATCGATACCGGTTCCGGTTCTTCTTAAAGAGTGTTATTGGGGCGTAATAAATATTACCAAGGTATTGACATATACTAAAAAATAGGTTATCATATAGTTAACCACGAAGTTGATGGTGTCCACGGTGGACACGCAAACAAAACGAAGCACCGAGAGATGCAGCTCTCGGTGCTTCTTATTATGGGCTTGTCGGGGCTATTCTTTTCTATCAAGCCACTTGGTAATTAGGTTACCAACCACACTACCCACGATAGAAAAAACGAAGTTGAAGATGTATTCCACGGTTTCCACCTCCTTCCTGACGGAAGGAGCCCGACAAGCGAATTATATCATATTTTGTAAAACTGAACAACATTATGGATGACGCTTTGGGTTTCGTATTTTTATGCCGAAAAATCGATACCGGTTTCTGTTCTTCTTAAAGAGTGTTATTGAACGTAATAAATATTACCAATGTATTGACATACACTAAAAAATAGGCTATTATATAGATAGCCACAAAGCTGAAAAAGAACCACGGTGACACACAAACGAAACCCCGAGAGCGGCAACTCTCGGGGTTTCTTATTGGGCTTGTCGGGACAATCACTTTCTGTCAAGCCACTTGGTGATGAAATTGCCGATTACACCACCCAAAACAGAAAGAACAAAGCTGAAAAAGCATTTCACGGTTTCCACCTCCTTCCTGACGGAAAGAGCCCGACAAGCGAATTATATCATATTTTGTAAAACTGAACAATAATTTATATAAGAAAAGGCGAGGCTTTAAGCCCCGTCTTTTTTATGCACGAATTTCTATTTTCCGTCGGAAATCAAAACCGCAGCTCCAAATAAGCGCAAGCGTGAATAAGCTATAAAACGAATGATAGGGCTTTGCAAGCGAACCGAAAAACGGCTCGTCTGCAAAGCCCTATCGACATCAGTTGGATGGCGCGCCAAAAGGGACTCGAACCCCTGACCTACTGCTTAGAAGGCAGTTGCTCTATCCAGCTGAGCTATTGGCGCATAAAAAAACCGATTAAATCGGTTTTTTGGTGGAGCGGATGATGGGAATCGAACCCACACGATCAGCTTGGAAGGCTGAAGTTCTACCACTAAACTACATCCGCGTATATTTTCTTAAGCAACGTAGGTTATTATATCACATTGCATTATCAAATGTCAATAGAAAAATAGAAAAATATGTTATTATTGATGCTTGCAGAATGTTTTACCGTGCATTTAAACGCTTGTGCCGGCGGCGATATAAAAGTCACAAAGCCGCACTGCAAAGACGACCTGTATAGAAACTTTATTTTGTTATATCGGCGGTATTCGCGTCGATAAGCGAGATCAGGTCGCAGGGCGCAAGCTCTATCTGATAACCTATTTTCCCTGCGCTGACCGTCATTTTGTCAATATTTTCCGCAGAGCGGTGAATTACGGTTTTGTATTGCTTCTTCATTCCGACGGGAGAACAGCCGCCTCTTATATAGCCCGTCACCTTTAGTATATCCTTTACGCTTATCATCTCTACGGATTTTTCTCCCACAGCCTTGGCTGCTTTTTTTAAATCAAGCTCCTGCGCTACAGGCACAACAAAAACATAGTAACCGCTGCCGCCGTGCGTTACAAGAGTTTTAAATACGGTTTCGGGATCCTGCCCCATAAGCTTTGCCACGGTCAAGCCGTCGACCGCGTCCTTTCCGTGGGGATATTCATAGTGCTTGTAGGCTATGCCCTCTTTTTCAAGAATGCGCATTGCGTTTGTCTTAAATTCAGCCATTTTTTATAAACTATCCCCTTTATATATCAATATCCAATTCAACCGGACAATGGTCAGAGCCTATTACGTCCGTTAGTATTTTTGCGTCCTTGAGCTTTTCATTAAGCGCCGAGGAAGTGCAGAAATAATCAATGCGCCATCCCGCGTTTTTCTCTCTCGCCTTAAACCTATATGACCACCAAGAATACACGCCCTGCTTATCGGGATAAAAATATCTGAATGTGTCGGTAAAGCCGGAGTCGAGAAGCTTAGTAAATTTTGCTCTCTCCTCATCGGTAAAGCCGGCGTTATTTCTGTTTGTTTTCGGATTTTTAAGGTCTATTTCATTATGAGCCACATTTAAATCGCCGCAAAATATTACCGGCTTTTTGTCTTCAAGGCTCTTTAAGTATGCTAAGAAATCGTCCTCCCACTTCATTCTGTAATCAAGTCTTTTAAGCTCGTTTTGTGAGTTTGGAGTGTAAACGGTGACAAGATAAAAGTCGTTATATTCCGCAGTTATCACTCGTCCCTCTTTGTCGTGCTCGTCTATACCTATCCCGCGCGATACGGACAAGGGCTCTGTTTTTGTAAAAAGAGCCGTGCCGGAGTATCCTTTTTTCTCGGCGTAATTCCAAAAATCATAATATCCCTCAAGCTCAAGGTCGATTTGACCCTTTTGCAGCTTTGTTTCCTGTATGCAAAAAATATCCGCGTCAGCGCTCTTAAAAAATTCGAGAAAGCCCTTTTGAACGCAGGCTCTGAGTCCGTTTACATTCCATGAAATCATCTTCATTTTATAACATCCGTCCTTATCTGTTGTTCTTCATTTTTTCAAGCTCGCTGCACATTTCGGTCGCGAGCGCCATATATTTATCAAACTGATTTGAGTTGTTTCTTACGGCGCAGCCGCACACGGGAATATTTATTACATCGCTTGCGCGCTTTCCGACAAATATCAATACTACAATTCTTTCAAATGTTTTGTTGGAGCTTGCAGCAGCCTCCGAGCCGCAGGCGTCAATGCCAACGCAGGCGCTCTTGCCGCCGAGCGAAACACCGTCGACCAGAATGTCAAAATCATATATCTCCTCATACGAATAAAGTCTTGACGCCGCAGGGGCAGCCCACCTGCGCGTGTTTTCATCTATCCAAAGGCGTCCTATCCTTTTTGTGGGATTACAGCCTTCATTATAGAAAAGGCGCGTAAGCTTAAAATTATCTGCGGCGCTTCCCATGCAGAGCAATATTATTACGATTAATATAACGAGAACCGCAATTAAGAAAATTATGTGCAGATCCATAGCTATTCCCCCAAGACATAAGCGTCCATCCCGTGCAGGAGTCTTTGAAGCATTTAAAATGTTAAGCCTTATTTATATCCGCTCATATTATTATTTTAGCATATGAAAATTATACTGTAAATCCCTTAATAAAAAAGCAGAGGCATTTAACCTCCGCTTTTCTTGTCATCTTTAATGTGTATATCGACCTGATTATATGGAATATTTATTTTTTCGTCATCAAACCTCAGCTTGACCTCTTCCTGTATATAATAGAACAGATCCCAGTAGTCCTCCGTGTTGCACCATATCCTTGCAAGTATGACAACGGCGTTGTCGCCGTGCTCCGTAACGGCAATAGTAGGCTTCGGCGTTTTTAAAAATCGCTTGTCGGAATCAATTATATCGTTTAATATTTTTCTAACCTGCGATATATCGTCCTTGTAACCAATTTTATATCTCAAATCGAGGCATCTCAGCGCCTGAGCCGTATAATTGATTATATTATTGTTCGTCAGACGAGAGTTTGGTATGATAACCTCTCTGTTATCTATCGTGAGCAGGTATGTGCTTGTTATCAGGATTTTCTGAACAGTCCCCTCAAGCTGCTCAAACTCGACATAATCTCCTGCTCTGAACGGCTTATTAATTATAATCATAACGCCGCTTGCAATGTTCTTCATCGTGTCCTGAAGCGCAAGCCCGATAGTAACTGTTGCCGCGCCGACAGCCGTTAATAGCGCCGTGATATTTACGCCGAGCTGAGCAATAGCGGTTATTATGATAAATATTCTCATGGCGCACAGCGAAAACGAATAGATAAACGAAACAGCAGTATCGTCAGCCTTGCTTTTAACAAACGCCTTTTTGATCAGCTTGCATAGGAGCTTTGACAACCACCAGCCGAGCAGAAATATTACAATCGCAAGAATCAGCTTGGGCAAAAAGTTCCATAACGTATTCAAAAATGATTCAAAAAAGCCCTCTACCTTGTCAAGGGTGATAGGCATTGAGAATGACGGCACGTCAAAATAAAGATTACTCATTATGCTCACACTCGTTTTTCAGATAATATGATGCGTCCGCAAATTCAATAAAATTGCAATCGGGATCGGCATCGGCAAAAAATCTTCCGCTTATTTCCTTGCCGTCCCCGAAATACAAAACTCCGTTTCCGTCGGGCGCGCCATTTTTAAATTCGCCTGTATAGCGGTGATCAGTGAATAGCATTGTTCCGTTTCCGTTTGGAACACCGTTTTTAAGCGACCCCGAATATATGCCCTTGCCAAGCGGCTGTTCTGAAACAAACACAGGGGGCTTAATGTATTTACCGTAGGCTGTGTCCTTAAGCTTTTCGGAATACTCAAGCTCAGAAAGCGGTTTTGAAATAACCTTCATGGCTTTATACGGCTCGCCGTATTTAAAAATACCCTCAAATATTTTTTCGCCGTATTCTGTGTACGAACAGCCCATACCCTCTCTCCTGCCGCCGCTGACCGCTCCGTCATAAACGACCTCGCCGTTTTTATTGTATTCACGCATATAAACGCATTTTCCGCCGTCAAACAGCGTTTCCTTTATCAGCGTTTCTCCGCTTACAATATTTATTCTGCCGTCCATTTTACCGTTTATAAACGTGCCGGCATAATCAAGGCCGTCGTCTGCGCTGTGATAAGCTCCCTGCCCGTCGTAACGCCCGTTTTTCCAAAATCCGCTGTATTCAACGCGGTTGTCACGGTAGCTGATGCCAAAGCCGGATTTTAAATCGTTTTCAAACTCACCCATATACACGCAAAGATTATCGGCATACTCCCTGCCCATTCCGTTTTTTCTGCCCTGAGCAAACGAGCCCTCAAAAATCTTTACACCGTCGGAATACAACGCGCCCTTGCCGTTATATTTTCCGTTCTTCATTCCGCCCTTATATTGAAGCTCGCCGCTTTTTGAATAGACGGATATTGCTCCCCTTTCTCTGCCGGAGGCAAATGTCGCGGAATAATACGAGCCGTCAGGATTGTAAAGCGTACCCTTGCCGCAGTATTCGCAGTTTTTAAATCCGCCTATGTATATTATCCTTCCGTCGGCGGCACGGTGAACGGCGTCTCCCTTTATATCGCCGTTGAGAAACTCGCCGCTTATAAACGAGCCGTCGTCAAGATGCAGCGTTCCGCTGCCGTTTTTTAAACCGTTCTTAAATTCGCCCGAATACCTTAACGCGCCGTTTTTATCAAAAAGTCTTCCCCTTCCGCTGTATTGACCGTCAACAATTTCTCCGTTATATACAACACAGCCGTCGTTATCAATTATTGTAGCTATCGCTCTGTGTTTATCGGGGTCTGCACGATACAGCATTATTTTGCCGTCCTCCGGGCTTTTATTAAGAGATAAGCCGTATTCAGTATCAGACTTCAGGTCGGAAGCATTTAAGAGTCTGCCTTCCGCATCAAAACGAGCGGACGCTCCCTTTCGTTTGTCGTTTTCAAAGCTGCCTGCAACAACACTGCCGTCGCTCATAAACGATATGCCAAATCCGTTCTTTTTACCGTCGCTCCATCTGCCGGCATAGGCAAGCCTGCCGTTTTTATAAAATTGCGCGCCAAAGCCGCAGCGCAAATCGTTTTTATACTCTCCCGAATAAAGAACCTCGCCCTTTGATGTAAGGGTCACGCCGCTTCCGCTGCGTTTATTTGCTTTATTCTTAGCGCCAAAATAAAAATATTTTTCTTTTTCAGAATTATTTATTTCAATGTCTGCAACAGCCTCGGACAAGCCGGAGTATTCGGAGAAATCATCAGGAATTTCCTCCTGATTTACTACAGCGGTTTTTTTCTCATTTTTGGCGTTGCTGTGCGGATTATCGGTCTTGAGAGCAGGCGCTTCATCGCTATTCTCTTCCTTTTGCCCGACGCTCCGTATCCCCTCTTTTATATTAAGGGTCGTAAAATCGCCGTAAATCAGGGCGGAATCAAAGAAAAAGCCCTTTCTTTGCATATCGTCGCCTGTTTTTTCCGGCTTTTCCTCCCCGTCCTTATATTCGTTAAAATAATACTCGCCCGCAGTTGTCTTTGCTATTGCTGAAATACTGCCGCCGGTTGAATTTTCATTGTTGCCCGAAACAAGCAAAACAGGCTCGCCGCCGCCGAATTGAACTGCAAGGGCTGGCTTTGAATTATTTAAAGATGCTGTAACGGTTGCCTCAAGCGCACCGGACGAATTAAAATATTCGGATTTCTGCCATATATTATCCCGTGAAAAATAAAGCTTTTTTCTTATCTTATCTCCGTCAAGATAAATCACGGCATAGCTTCCCGACGAATCGACTTGAGAATACTCCGAAAGCCTGCCGTTTATTTCCTTTTTCCATTTCATCGGTTTGTTTTTGTCGATTTGATAAGCGCAGCGAACATTGTCTATTCCTGATGTGAAAAACATTTTATCCTTGACCTTTTTCCCGTCAAGGAAATATCTGCGGCGTACATCACATAAAATATCGCCTTTTATATATTCATCGTCATAGCCGCTTAAATACGCGGTTAAAATTATGGGGTTGTCTGATTTGTTTGTACTGCCGTTCATTTATATGCCCCTTTTTCTGTAAATTAAATGCGGCAGTTTTATCTGCCGCATATCATTGGCAGGCTCGCCGTGATAATTTGAAATTACTATCACCGCATTAGCCGCTTAAGCTCTTACTTGTGTTTTTCAGCCGCAGTAAAGTTGATCCTCTCGCTCTCCTTGACAAAGGTGGCTGCGTCTGCCTTTTGGCAGAAGCCCGATATATATTCGGCAATAACCGCCGAGAATATGAGCAGTATGCCGCCGAACAAGAGCACAAGAGGCAGGGACAGGGAAAACGCGCCCCACAAAAAGAATTTCATTATAAGAACCACAAGACCCGCAATTAGCGACGCGGCTCCGCCTAAAAAGCCTAAGATTGAAACAAGGCGGATAGCGCCCTTGGGATATGTCGTCATAGAAACCATCGCTTCGTTATATCTTGACGAAAACGATTTAACGCCGGAAGCAGTCGGCGAGCTGTAGGGCAACACCATATAGCTTAAATCAAGAGTATTTATAACGCTTCTTATTGTCAGATTTTTATACGCCTTGCTTGTAATTGTCTTGACAAAGCTCATATCGTACAGTGAAAAGCCTGTAAACTGCTTCATGGTCTTTGTGCCGGTAGCGGCGTAAAGCACATTGCAGAATAAATTTTTAAAGGCGTTTTTTATGGGGTTGGAGCTGTTTTTTGATTTCGCGCCTATAATTATCTTGCTGCCGTCCTCCCAAAGCTCTATAAATTTAGGTATTGCCGCAACGGGATGTGAATGATCGGGCAGCATTGTTATAACGCAATCGCCCTGAGCAATTGTCATTCCGTATTTAGCGGCAAGCTCCGGGCCGTAATCGGCAATAGTGAAAGCGCATTTTGCTTTTTGCGTTACCTCGCAAAGCTTTGTAAGATACACCTTAGTCTGGTCGCTTGAATTGTTATCTACAAAAATAACCTCATAGTCGTGCTGTGAAATTTGAGTTTCAAAAACATCTATTAATTCCTTGGCAAAGCTTAAAATAGTGTCCTGATTATTATGTGTCGGAACAATAACGCTTATCATACTCATAAACTACACCCTTTTTGAATATTAGCTTAATACAATGACGCGGACTTGATTGTTAACGATTATCAAGGCCGCTAAGCTTAATAAAACCCTCTTGTCAATTCTATAGGATTTACAGATTGATTATACCGCAACTAATAAATTATTTCAATCAGTTGTAAGAATTTTCGCAATTTTTTTCATAAAATGAAGCAAAATGATGAATTGTTTTGATTTTTAGCGTTAGAAAATTAATATTCAAGCGGATAATTCCTGAATTTTACAGAATAATAATTGTGAAATATTTTAATGGAGGTTTTTTTATGACAGAAAAAGAATTGCTGTATGTTGAAGACGCGCTTGGCCACGAAAAATATTTTCAGTCGAAGTGCAGCGAAACGGCAGCGCAGATAACCGACCCGGAACTGAAAAACTGCATTGAGCAGCTAACGCAAAAGCATCAGGAAATATTCAGAAGCTTTTACAATTTGCTTTGATTTGATTGGAGGGAGCAATAATGAACGACAAATGCTTAATGGAGGACATTCTTCTGCTTGAAAAGGGCGTGTGCGATTTGTATATGCACGGAGCAATTGAGGCTTCTACCTCAAGCGTTCATCAGGCATTCAGCACAGCGCTTAACAATTCCTTGACTATGCAGGATACTATCTACAACAAAATGAGCTCTAAGGGCTGGTACAGCACGGAGCAGGCAGAGCAAAGCAAGATAGATAACGTAAAGCAAAAGTTTTCAGGACAATAAATGTTATATTAAAGGGGGAACGGCCGTTCCCCCTTTAAATCCCCCTTTGCCCACACAAAGAATGTTTTTATTTTAAATTTATCAGGCAGGCGCATTTTATGCGCCTGCCTTTTAAATTAAGCTATGAATAAAATCCGTGCTTTTATATAAATCATTTACTTACAATTTTATAATATGAGCGAGCCGTTATTAAATAAATCGCCGCGTAAAACAGCGCAAATACCGCAAAGCAGATAACCGTGCATACTGCCGAAAGCGCAGTATCGGACAGATTAAACATCAAAAGCAGCCTTGTTATTATAGGGAATGCAAACGCCGTGTGTACGCCGGCGGTAATAATCGGCAGGAAGAACACGGTAAGTATCTGCGAGTGGATGGATTTTTTGATCTCGTCGTTACTCACCCCGACTCTCTGCATTATTTCGTACCGCTCCTTATCCTCATAGCCCTCAGATATTTGTTTGTAGTAAATAATAAGAATCGTCGCCATAATAAACAGAGTGCCTAAGAATATTCCAAGGAAGAAAAAGCTTGCAATCATCGGATAAAGACTGTCTTTTCCGTTTGTTCTGTTTGTGATTACATAATCCGTGTGCATATTGCCGGTCAGTTCAAGCGCTTCGGCGTATATTTCTCGCTTTTGTTCCTCGCTGCCGTTAAAGTCGATACCTAAAATATAGGAAAGCCTGCTTGCGTCGTCGCCGTAAACCTCCTGCTGCATTTTATTAATATATTCAAGCTCGTTCTCATCGGGAAGCACAATATATCTTGTCGTATAGCTTGAAACTACGGGAGAATTGCAAATATCGCTTATATTTTTAAGCTTCTCTTTAATTTCGTAATTCTTATCAAAAACGCTTAATGTGTTGTAATTGTACTTATCGTCTCCCGAATAAAGGAGAATTTCATTTTTATTAAGCGTTTTGCCCTCGCCCATAAGCCTGTTATACTCGTCAAGGCTTAGAAAAACAAGATTATTAAGGCTGTTTAAATCGCCGAAATTGCCGGGCTTTGTCACCTCAAAGCTTTCTCCCCTGCAAACTGCGGCAACGGACAGGCAGCACACAGTATCCTTTTTCTCGACCTTATGTCCTTCGCCTTCAATAAGCTCCTGAACATCGTTTGAAAACGAATTTAACGACTCCTTGCTTGAGGTCTGAACATTTATTTCATACGGATACATATTATGAAGCGCCGTTTCCTCGCCTGCCATAAGTGCCGTGGTTGAGGAAAGCATTACAAGGACTGCCGTTGATAAAACACAGATATTTGCAAGCCCTACGGCATTTTGCTTCATTCTGTAAATCATTCCCGACACGCTTAGAAAATGGCTTGTTTTGTAGTAATACTTTTTATTTCTGCGCAAAAGCTTTAAAAGAGCAATGCTGCCGGAGGTGAATATAAAATACGTTCCTATAATTACAAGTATTACGGCAAGAAAGAAAAATGTAATCGCCGATATGATATCCTTAGTGGATATTGAGATATAATATCCGGCAAAAAGACAAATTATTCCAAGAATTGCAATTAGCAGCTTTGATTTCGGCTCTTTTTCTCCTACACTGCCGCTCTTTAATAATTCAATTGGTTTTGAAATATGAATATGTCTCAGTGAATTTAAAAAAACAATGAAAAATATAACGGCAAAAAGTATTACAGTCGTCATTATTGCGTTCGGAGAAATAAAAAAGCCGAACACTATATCGCCTTCAACAGCCTTTGTAATCAACAAAAACATAAGCTTGTCAAGCGCAATTCCGAGCGCCGTTCCAACGGAAGCGCTCAGCAGAAATATATACAGCGACTCAAAGGCAACGACCTTTGAGATATGCCTTTTTTCCATTCCGAGAATATTAAAAAGGCCGAACTCGCGTCTTCTCCTCTTCATTAAAAAGCTGTTTGTATAAAAAAGGAAAACAAGAGCAAATATGCCGACTATCCAGCAGGCAAGTCCCATCATCTCTGACACATAGCGGTCGCCTCTTATATTTCTCAGCCCCGGATTTAACGACAGCGAGCGCACAATATAAAATACGGCAACAGTTATAATGCAGGTGATTATATACGGGAAATACGTTCTTCTGTTTTTGCTTATATTTGACGCGGCAAGCTTTGGATAAAGCAGTTTATTCATCGTCAGCACCGCCCGTCGAAATAATAGTTAAGGAATCGGTAATTTTTTGATACATCTCGTTATCGGAGCTTGAACCCCTGTAGATTTGATGATATACCTCTCCGTCCTTTATGAACATAACACGGTTGGCATGGCTTGCGGCCTTTACCGAGTGCGTTACCATAAGCACTGTCTGACCGTCGTTATTGATTTTTGAAAAGATTTTCAAAAGCCCGTCCGTTGCTCTTGAATCAAGCGCGCCCGTGGGCTCGTCGGCAAGTATAAGCCGAGGCTGTGTTATCAGCGCGCGTGCTACTGCGGCTCTCTGCTTTTGTCCGCCTGATATTTCATATGGGAACTTATCAAGCAAATCGCTTATTTCGAGCATTTCGGCAAGAGGCTGAACATACAAATTCATCTCCGCATAGCTTTTGCCGGAGAGCACGAGCGGAAGGAATATATTATCCTTGACGCTGAAATTGTCAAGCAGGTTAAAATCCTGAAATACAAATCCGAGGTTTTCTCTTCTGAATGCGGATATTTCCTTTTCCTTAACCTTGGAAAGGCTCTTGCCGTCAAGAAATACCTCGCCCTCTGTAGGCTTATCGAGAGCGGCAATTATGTTTAAAAGCGTTGTCTTTCCCGAACCAGATTCACCCATTATCGCGACATATTCTCCGCTTTCAACCGAAAAGCTTACGTTGCTAAGCGCCAGAACCCTATTGCCGCCAAATCTTGTAGTATAAATCTTTTTAAGGTTTTTAACCTCTAAAATAGGCATTGTACCAACTCCGTTATAATAATTTTTGCGCCGTGCATACTGCCCATAGGAAAATATACAGCGGCTGTCCTTATAACGGCTAAGCGGCATAAGGGATTTTAACCGTTATTACTGCCGCTTAACATCGCCGTCTGCATTTAGTATAACAATGCCGTGTTCTCAACGCCATTTATTTAAGTGACAAATGAATTGTCAATCTTACATTTTTGTAAGTCCTTATTTATTCAAATTGAATATCCGCCGTTTTCAAATCAATATAAAATGTGCTGCCGGCTCCTATTTCTGATTCAACATATATTCTGTGAGAGAGCTTTTGCGCAGCCTTTTTGCAAAGATAAAGCCCTATTCCTGTTGACTTTTTATCGGAATGTCCGTTATATCCCGTAAAGCCCTTTTCAAATATTCTCGGAATATCCTCGCTATATATCCCTATTCCGGTATCGGACACGGAAATTACCTTGTCACGGCTTACTGATATTGTAACTCCGCCCTTATTTGTATATTTAACCGCATTTGATATTATTTGCTCAAGAATGAACGACAGCCATTTTTCATCTGTAATCGCTGTTAAGTCGGTGCCGTCATATGTGACTGTGAGCCTTTTGCGAATAAAAATAGGCGCATAGGCTCTGATTGAGGAGCGGATTATACCGTCAAGCGGATATTCCTTTAATATAAAATCGTTTGTTTCGCTGTCAAGCCTAAAATATGAAAGAGCCATTTCAGTATATTTTTCTATGCTGAAAAGCTCCGACAAAAGCATAGAGTCGGCGTCAGAGCCGGAGCTTTGCAGTATCAGCCTCATGGCGGCTATCGGTGACTTGATTTGATGCGCCCACGCAGTAAAATAATCCATACATTCGCCCTGTCTGAAGCTGATTTCAGTCAGTTTTTCAGTCATTATTCCGTTTAACCGCTTTATTATTTCGGCGTAATCCCACTCAATAAGATTTTTAGTATCCGGCAGCATATCGGATAAAATGACAGGGTCGTCCTTTACTCTTAAAAGCGTGCGGTGCTTTTTATAAAAACCGATATAGTGAACGGCAACAGCCGCCGAAAGGGGAATAACACAAAGCAGCAGTGCATACAGCACCGCCTCCGCACGCAAATTATAAAGTGAAAAAACAAGGGCGAAAATTGCCGCGGCAATTATAAGCAAAAATATATTCATTCTGTATTGCTTTATATACGCATTAAAAACCTTCATAAATCCTGCCCCTTATTCAATAATATAGCCTGAGCCGACCTTGGTTTTTATAAAATCATTAAGCCCGATACTCTCAAGCTTCCGCCTAAGCCTGTTTATATTGACTGTCAGCGTGTTTTCCTCAACATAGCAGTCTATCTCCCAAAGCTTCATCATAAGCGTTTCTCGGCTAACAAGCTTGCCCTTGTTTTGCATAAGCGCCTGTAATATTCTGAAATCGTTTCTTGTAAGCTCAAGCCTTTCGCCGTTATAGGTAAGGGTAGTATCGTTAAGATTCAATATCGCGCCCCTGTGCTCAAGGACGGAAAGCTGTCCGTTTAAATCATAGCATCTTCGCAGCACTGCTGAAATTTTAGCCGTGAGCACATCAAGGTCAAACGGCTTAGAAATAAAATCGTCGCCGCCTATATTCATCGCCATTACAATATTCATTTTTTCTGACGCCGAGGATATAAATATAACGGGAACATTCGACAGCTTTCTGATTTCAGAGCACCAGTAATAGCCGTTAAAAAAAGGCAGAGTTATATCAATTAGGACGAGATGCGGCTGAAAGGCTGTAAACTCCTCGATTATATTGTGAAAATCCTTGACGCAGCGAGCGTCGTTTCCCCAAGAAATAATCTGCTTTTGCATGGCTGCCGCCATTGCGCCGTCATCCTCGATTATAAAAATTTTATACATTACCCCACCTCATTTAAGGCAAAATCAGAATTTAAAGAAAATGCAGAAAACCGACTGAATGGCAAAATCCTCAGTCGGTTTTAATCTGATTATCAGTAGCCGTGCGCCTGCTTGAGCATCATATCCTTGACCTTCATAAGCCGTATCTGCGTGCTTCTCTCGTTTTCGTCAAGCTTCATTGTAATATACTTTATGCTCTCCTGTGTTTCGGGAATCATTACATGTTCAAGCGCATTTACACGTCTGCGTGTTTTTTCAATTTCGCTTGCAAGAAGCTGACACGATTTTTCGCACTCGGCAAGGCGAAGAAGATCCGGCAAAACCTCCGACAGTGACAATACAGCGTCGTCAAGGTCTGATGATGTAAACGCAAAGCCGTATGAGTAAATATCATTTTCGTCTGAGGTTCTCGTTTTTGTGTTGAATACGGGAATATCAACGCTCATTACGTTTTTTGATTCAACCTCAATTGAAACCTCCTGCTTTGGAGCAAGCAGCGCCGCATTGAGAGCTTCATCGCTCATAGACGCTCTGGCAAGAACAAAGTTTTTATTTGCGGCGGCAATGCTTTTTTCAACACGCTCACGCAGAGCCTTGTTCTCTCTGACCATATCAAGGAACTGTCTCATAAGCTCGTCGCGCTTATCCTTTAGCAGCTTGTGACCTCTTATTGCAGTAACAAGCTTTTTCTTGAGCCTTGTAAGCTCCATTCTTGTCGGATTTACCGTTTTTGAAGCCAAAAGCCTTCACCTCTGTTTCAATTATTCTTTGCCGTAGTATTGGTCAAGATATTCGTCCTTAATTCTTTTTAGCTCGCTTCGAGGCAGAATTGAGAGCAGCTTCCAGCCTATTTCAAGCGTTTCTTCAATATCACGGTTGGTATTGTAGCCCTGTGATACATATTCCTTTTCAAACGCATCGGCAAACTTTGCGTAAAGCTTGTCAATATCCGTAAGAGCAGCCTCGCCGAGGATAACCATAAGCTCCTTTGCGTCCTTGCCTCTTGCATATGCCGCAAAAAGCTGATTCATCGTGTTTGCGTGATCCGCCCTTGTTTTGCCCTCGCCTATTCCCTTATCCTTCAGACGGCTAAGCGACGGCAAAACGTCAATCGGAGGCGATATATTCTTTCTGTAAAGCTCTCTGCTCAATATTATCTGACCCTCCGTTATATATCCTGTAAGGTCGGGTATCGGGTGGGTCTTATCGTCCTCCGGCATAGTCAAAATCGGAATTAAAGTAATACTTCCGTTCTTGCCCTTTTGTCTGCCGGCTCTTTCATATATCGACGCAAGATCTGTATACATATATCCAGGATAGCCTCTTCTGCCGGGGACTTCCTTTCTTGCGGCGGAAACCTCACGCAGCGCGTCCGCGTAGTTTGTTATATCCGTCAAAATAACAAGAACGTGCATTCCCGCGTCAAACGCAAGATACTCGGCGGCTGTAAGCGCCATTTTCGGAGTTGCTATACGTTCAATGGCAGGGTCGTTTGCAAGATTAACAAACATAACCGTTCTGTCGATAGCGCCTGTTTCCTTAAAGCTTTCTACAAAAAAGTTTGATTCCTCAAAGGTTATGCCCATTGCGGCAAATACAACGGCAAAAGGCTCGTCTGTGCCTCTAACCTTTGCCTGTCTTGCTATCTGAGCCGCAAGATTTGCGTGCGGCAGACCTGAGGCTGAGAATATCGGGAGCTTTTGTCCTCTTACAAGCGTGTTCAGACCGTCTATAGCCGAAACGCCGGTTTGGATAAACTCCTGCGGATAGTTTCGAGCCGCCGGATTCATCGGCAGGCCGTTTACATCGAGCCTTTTTTCGGGCAAAATTTCGGGGCCGCCGTCGATTGGACGGCCGAGACCGTCAAAAACACGGCTGAGCATATCCTCGCTCACTCCAAGCTCCATGCTTCTGCCGAGAAATCTTACCTTACTGTTTGAAAGGTTTATTCCGGCGCTGTTTTCAAAAAGCTGAACAAGCGCGTCGGAGCCGTTCACCTCAAGAACTTTGCAGCGGCGCTTTTCACCGCTTGCAAGCTCAATTTCACCCAATTCGTCATAGCAAACGCCCTGAACGCCCTTTACAAGCATCAAAGGGCCGGCAACCTCCTGTATCGTTCTGTATTCCTTTGCCATCAGAGATCGCCTCCTTTGCCTATCTGCTCATTAATCTGAATTTCAAGAGTTTCAAGAACCGACTTGTACTCGTCCTGTATTTTTTCCTTTGGAGTATATTTATAACGTCCTATACGCTCTCTGACCGGCAGCGAAACAAGGTCGTTTACGTCTGCGCCGGATCTTAAAGCCTCAAGAGCAAGGTCGTAATATGCCAATATGAGCAGCATCATAAGATGCTGTTTTTCAAGCGGAGTGTAGGTGTCTATCTCGTGGAAAGCGTCCTGATGCAGGAAATCCTCACGAATAGACCTTGCCGCTTCGAGCTTAATTCTGTCGGGAGCGGAAAGAGCGTCCATTCCGACAAGCTTTACAATCTCGTCAAGCTCCGCTTCCTCCTGCAAAATAGCCATCATTCTGTGGCGGCATTCCATCCAGTCCGGCGCAACGGTTTCATTGTACCAGTCAGCCATTGTGTCGATATAGAGCGAATAGCTGTTAAGCCAGTTTATTGCCGGAAAATGCCTTTTATATGCAAGCTCGGAATCAAGTCCCCAGAACACCTTTACTATTCTAAGCGTAGCCTGCGAAACAGGCTCTGATATATCTCCGCCCGGAGGAGATACTGCTCCAATAACCGACAAAGCGCCTTCCTTTTCCTCGCTGCCCATGGTTATTACCTTTCCCGCTCTTTCATAAAACTGAGCAAGGCGGCTGCCGAGATACGCGGGGTAGCCCTCTTCGCCCGGCATTTCTTCAAGACGGCCCGACATTTCACGCAGAGCCTCTGCCCAGCGAGAGGTGGAGTCTCCCATCAGCGCTACCGAATAGCCCATATCACGGAAATATTCGGCTATCGTAATACCTGTGTAAATTGACGCTTCACGGGCGGCAACGGGCATATCTGACGTGTTGGCGATAAGCACCGTTCTTTCCATAAGCGAATGACCTGTTTTGGGGTCGATAAGCTCAGGGAACTCGTTTAAAACGTCGGTCATTTCGTTTCCTCTTTCGCCGCAGCCGATATAAACTACAATATCAGCCTCAGCCCACTTTGCAAGCTGGTGCTGAACGACTGTTTTACCGCTTCCGAACGGACCCGGAACGGCGGCGACGCCACCCTTTGCAATCGGGAAAAACGTGTCTATTACACGCTGACCGGTAACGAGCGGCATATCGGGAGAAAGCTTTTTCCTATACGGTCTGCCGATACGAACAGGCCATTTCTGCATCATACTTATCTCATGCAGCGCTCCTCCCTCATCTTCAATTACGGCTACCGTTTCCTCAACTGTAAATTCGCCGTTTTGAATGCTTTTTACCTTTCCGCTTAGCTTGTTCGGAACCATAATATTCTGTGTTACTATTTCGGTCTCCTTTACGGTGCCGATACAGTCGCCGGCTGTAACGCTGTCACCGACGGATACCGTGGGAACAAACTGCCATTTTTTTGCGCGGTTAAGCGACGGAACCTCAACGCCCCTTGCAAGGTTGTTGCCGGACACACGCATAATTTCGTCAAGAGGTCTTTGTATTCCGTCGTATATGCTTCCTATAAGTCCGGGGCCAAGCTCAACGCTCAGCGGCATTCCCGTCGATTCAACCGGCTCGCCCGGTCCCAAGCCGGAGGTTTCCTCATAAACCTGAATAGACGCCCTGTCGCCGTGCATTTCAATGATCTCGCCTATAAGCCTTTGCTCGCTTACGCGCACAACATCGAACATATTGGCGTCACGCATACCCTCTGCAATTACAAGAGGGCCTGCAACCTTTTGAATTATACCTTTGCTCATTTTATTTTGTCATTCCCTTCAATGGGTTAATCGTTAAATATTATGTCAGAACCTACCGCTTTTTCAACAGCCTTCTTGACATTTGCAATTCCTATACCGTTGTTGTTCTTAACTCCCGGTATAGGAATAATCGCTGGAAGCGGTCTTTCGGCAAATTTTTCAATTTCATCCTCAAGCTCCGCGGCAAGCGATTCGGTAATATAAATCACAGCATACTCGCCGTTTGAAATTTTTTTGAATTGACGCAAAGCGTCATCGCCGTGCTCAACGGCAATAACGTCTATGCCGAGAACGCCGAAGCCGTAAACGCTGTCACGGTCGCCGATAGCTGCAATTCTATACATACATATCCCTCAGTCTTTCGTTGATTGCGCTTAAATCAAGGTCGTTAAGCTTTGCAGATAAAATAAGCCTTACAGCCTTGATTTCATTTTCCCTTGCTATAATGTATGCTGCCAGAGGGCCTATTTTAAACGGCTCGCTTTTTTGCGGCTTAATGCTGTCAATAAGCTTGTTATCGCACCATTTTTCAAATTCGCTCGGCGATTTTTTAAGCGCGTCAACAGCCAATGAATAAGCTGTGCCGGAAAGATATGAGTAAATATCGTCAAGCGATTTCGCAGCCGCCTTTGCAAGCATATCCGTATTTACTGTCTTGCACGGCGCAAGCGCTCTTTGGATAAAATCAAGACTTTTTCCCGTCTTTTCACATCTTATCGCGGTTTTTATATCCGCGACGGCTGTGGTAAGCTCGGCATAAAGCTCAATTACCTCGCTGTTTGTCTGCTGAGCTTTGCTCATTATCGCCTCAAGGCAGGCTCTGTCAATTATAATATCGCAGATTTGCCCGTCCCCTGTCTGAAGCAGCGCCGTCATAGCCTCCTGCGCCGCGTTTTGCAGGTGCTCCGGCAGCAGGTTATAGGCGTGCGCTTTTATGCAGTCGTATATTTTTTCGCCGTCCGTCGTTCCGTTTTCCATAAACATATTTTGGGGGTCAACGTCTCTTGTAACAGCCTTGACCGATACCTTAAGATTGTGAAAATCATCGTTATATCGAAAAACGTCAAACGGCGACAAATCGTCCGTGAGCTCGCTCATAAGCGACCATATCTTTTTTCTTTCGGCAGACAGCATACTTGAGGCGTCCGTTTTTGCTGAACCGTCGTCGCCAAAGCCCTTGTCAAGAAGATATTGTATGCACTCATCATATCCTCTGGCGTTCAAAAGATTATCTATGTCCTTATTATTCAGCAGAGCAAGCTCTCTTGAACGTATCCTGGCAACGGCATAGGTGTAGTCCTTATTCAATTTAACACCTCCGTTTATGAAAACAACAGCGAGTAAACCTCATCCTGAAGCTCGTCGTGCTTTTCGCTGAACACGGCGTCAAACGAGCAGTTTTCCTCAATTCCGCCGTATACCAGTATAAATCCGCCGTCTATGTTAGCCGGTTCCTGTGAAATGCTCAGCCCGTTATCAAACGCCTCGGCTATATTCTTCTTAAAGCCCTGAGGCATACGGGCAAGGTCTGAAGCATTGAATTTCACAAGTCCGTTTTCACCCTTATGAGCGTTTGCCTTTATCATCTTTTCTATAACGGCAAAATACTCCTCATCGGGCATGGACAGCAAATGCTTATGAGTTCTTTTTATCATATCTGCTATGATTCCCTGCTTCGCGGAAAGCATAGTCTGCTTTTTAACAAGCGCCGACGAGGACTGCGCTCTTTTTATAACGTCCTCGCACTCCGCCTTTGTTTTTGCTTTTATGTCCTCGATTTGCTTGGCGGTTTGATTTGATATGCGCTGTTTATTCTCCAAAACCGCTCTTTGCGCTTCATCGTTTATTTTCTTAACCGCCTCGTCTGAATCCTTTTTTATCTGCTCCAAAATTCTGTCTAAGCCATTCATTACACATTCTCCGTTCCGGTTTTTACTTGGTTTTTACAGATTCAGTCCGGGAATGTTGAATACGGCGAGCATTGAGATGAGCAGAGCAAGGATCGCATATGTTTCAACCATCGCAGGAAGAAGAATAGCCTTACCAAACTGGTCGGGCTTTTTTGATATTGTGCCTATGCCCGCAACGGAGCAGTTGCCCTGATGTATAGCCGAGAAAAGTCCGGCAAAGGCAATCGGAAGGCTTGCGGCAAGATATAAAAGTCCTTTAACTACAGAAATATTGGGGTCGCCGCCAAGCACGCCGATTTTTGAGAGAATAAGGAAAGCAACAAGCAATCCGTATATACCCTGTGTTGCCGGCAGAAGCTGGAATATCAAAACCTTACCGAACTTTGACGGATCCTCCGCAAGTACGCCTGAAGCGGCGACGCCTGCTTTGCCAACGCCTATAGCCGAGCCTGTTCCTGCAAGAAATGTTGCAAGAGCAGCACCCAAAAGACCAAATACAATACCTAAATTATCCATTTTTAATATCCTCCTTAATATTATAATGCTTTGTGTTTATTTTAAAGGGGGCAAATTTTTCGCCGCCGCCCTCATAAAACTTACCGAAAAATTCAACAAACTGCAAACGGTTTGTATGAACATACGCGCCAAGGGCATTTATGCCGATATTAAGCGTATGGCCGATGAGGAACACTATTGTGAACAGAATTGCTCCTATTACTCCGCCGCCTGCCATACTGCCTATCTGATTGAACACCTGCGCTATAACTCCTGTCGCGAGTCCGAGCGCAAGAAGTCGGGAGTATGAAAGAATATCGCTTAAATAGCTTGTTACGCCGTAAACGCCGTAAATACCTTTAAGCAGCCTTTTAACGGGCTTTGAGCCTCTGCCGCTGAACAGTATAATTATAACGGCGCCGATTGCGGCGCATATTCCGCCTATAGTCAGGAATATCGGCGGAAGGGTGAAGCCGGTCATTGATTTTAACATATCCATAGAAAGCAGTGCAAGTATTCCTCCGCCTACAAGCAGATACCAGCTCAGCACATCGTAAACAGCGTCAAGCGGTCTTCCGTTTTTTATGGACATATATCCGCTTATTCCCAAGCCGACAAAAATATGGATTATTCCGAACAGGAAGCAGAACATAAGAAGCGTCATTGAGTTAGTGCCCTGAATAGGGTCGAACCACAGCGCCGGGAACTTCCAGTCGGCATTGAAGAAGGTTTTTCCTATTACGGTAACGGCGTCTCCGAAGAAGCTGCCGTACATAATTCCCCAGAATGTAGTTGAAATGCCGCAGAAAAAGAACATTTTAACGCTCTTTTTCAAGCCCTCTTCCATATTTTTAAACTTTAATAGAGCTATGCCGCAGGCTATTGACATTACTAATCCGTATCCTGCATCAGAGAACATCATACCGAAAAAGATATAATAGAAGAAAGCCATTATACCTGTTGGGTCAAACTCGAACCTTTTAGGCATACTGTATGTTTCAAGCACGCTTTCAACCGGCTGAGCAAGCTTGTTGTTGCTTAAAAGAATAGGAATTTCACGGTCGTTTGGAATATCCGAAAGCTCAACGACAGCGTCGAACGTCTCGGCAAGATAACGCTTTAGCTGAATTGCGCTCTTCTCGGACACATATCCCTTTAAAAAGAAGGTGTGCTTTGTGTTTACAAGCTTTTCAAGCTCTTCGTATTTATCGGCTCTCATTATAAAGTAATCCTCCATAAATTTAAAGGAATCCCTTTGAGCCTCATATTTTTTGATTTCTTCCTCGGTCTTAACTATTTCATTATTTAAATTTGTTATCCTGCCATTAAGCTGTTCAATACGCTGACTCGGCGGATATTTCGACACGACCGCAGGGGTAGCGTAGCCGATTTTTTTAAGCGCGTCTTCAAGCATATCCCTGTATTCCGCACGGCAAACTGCAAATATACAGGTCATCTCCCTTGTAGAGCTTATTATCTCAAGCTCAAACGGGCAAAGCTGAGGCTGCTGCTGTGCAAGCAGCATAAGCACCTGCTCGTAAGAAAGCTCCTCGGGAAGCGTGCCGATAAACGCCGCCGTTGAATCCGTGCCCTTGAATCGCATTGAAATATCAAGATTTTTCCACGGCACAAGCGCTTCTATTTGATATTCATATTTTGCAATATCGGCTTTTTTATCGGAAAGCGATTTATCAAGCGCTATAACCTCGGAGGCGTCACGCATAATTTCCTTCGTTTTTTCAACCGCCTTATAATACTCATCCGCGGAAATCGGCTGTCTGCCCTTGAACATATCGAGCATAGAGGTTTTTTCGGGAAAATATCGGCACATAATCTCGTACGCGCGAGCCGCCGACGCGGAATTTTTCATAAATAACGAGCGGTGTTGAGAGGTTTCTTCCTTCACAAACACACCGCCGTCATACTCAAGCGGAGATATTTCAACAACGCCTCTCCTTTGCAGTGCTTCCATTATGGATTTTCGCTTTGTTCTCAATGCGCAAATATTTATTTGCTGCATCTTTACTACTGCCAAGGCTTATCACCTCCGGTCAATTGACTATAATTTCAAGTATTTTCTGTATAGCTTCCTTTTCTCTGGCGCAAGCACCCTCAACAAGCTGCTTTGACTGCAATTCAGATTCTTGCCTTGCGCTTTCAATCATCTGTTCAGCCTGCGCCTTTGCAGCTTCGAGCTGCTTTACTCTTTCCTGCTGCTGAAGCTTGATTTCCTGCTGCGCCTTTTCGTTTAATTCCTCGGCGGATTTTTTAATGAAAAGCTCAGCGTCGTTCTTAGCGCTTATTTCGCTGTCCGCAGATTGCTGCTCGGCCTGCTTGATTTTATTTACCGTATCAAGTGCCATTACATCACCTTCAGAAATATAATAAGACTATTTTACACAAATTTGCGCTAATTGTCAAATTTATATTTGAATATATTGCAGTCGCGGACTTTTTAAAAAAAGTGTAGTTTTTTACCGCTCGGATACTATAAAATACGGGAATTTTGCACTTCGGTTTTATTTAATTATTTTATCAGCACCATTTTATGACAAGTTTAATGATTTTCAGGTGAGATAATTAAGATGAGCTTAAGGGAGTGATATTATCACAAAAGTCGTATATATAGACGTGCTGCTCGCTTTAAATCTTATAATCAATTATTTTATACTTGCGGCATCAGGAAAATTCCTTCACAGAAAGTGTAAAAGGCTGCGGCTTATATCGGGGGCGGCGTTTGGAAGCTTATGTTCGCTTATAATATTACTGCCGCCGTTGGATAATATGCTGACCTTCATTATTAAAATACTGATTTCAGCCGCAATAAGCCTTATTTCCTTTAAATTTAACACTCTGCGCTCGTTTTTGATAAATACCGCCGCGTTTTATCTTATCAGCTTTCTGTTCACGGGAATAATGCTTGCCGTCTGGTTTATATTTACTCCAAACGATATGCTTATAAACAACAGCTCGCTTTACATAAACATACATCCGATTTATCTTATACTCTCCGCTGTAATTACATACTTTGCGGTCAGGGCTGTTTGCAGAATAACAGGGAGAAAAAAACCGAAAAAGCTTTATGTTGAGCTGCGCATTGAAAACGCTTCATCCGGCGTTGAGCTTAAGGGCAAGCTTGACACAGGCTGTGAGCTTGTTGAGCCGTTCAGCGGAAGTCCTGTTATCATATGCGCTTTAAGCCGCCTTATGCCTATAGCTCCGCCGGGGGTGATCGAGTATTTTAAGCGTCCTGCAAGCATCGGCGAAGAAAACAAGCTTCGCCTTGCTCCGTTCAGCTCACTCGGCGGAAGCGGTCTTTTGCCCTGCTTTTTGCCGGACAGAGTTTTTGCCGACGGACGGCTTTGCAATAATGAAATATATATCGCCGCAACGGAAGACGCAAGGGTATGCGGCGACGCCGATTGTCTTATAAATCCGCAGTGTCTTGATTAGGGGGGAATGATTTTGCTTAACAAATTAAAATATATTTTTGTTCTTTTGCTTAAATCGGCAGGAATAATTAAGGATGTTGATTATATAAACGGCCCTCAGGCGCTTCCGCCTCCGCTTACGAAAGACGAGGAGGAAAAAATAATGGAGCGGATAGAGCAGGGCGACAAGGACGCAAGAGAACCGCTGATAACGCATAATCTCAGGCTTGTTGTATATATCGCAAAAAAATTCGAGGCGAACGGAGCAGGGGTTGAGGATTTAATTTCTATCGGAACAATTGGACTTATAAAGGCGGTAAACACCTTTTGCCCGTCAAGGAATATAAAGCTTGCAACATACGCCTCGCGCTGTATAGAAAACGAAATACTTATGTATTTAAGAAAAAGCTCTCAGCTTAAAAACGAGGTTTCAATAGACGAACCTCTGAATGTAGACTGGGACGGAAACGAGCTTTTGCTAAGCGACGTGCTCGGAAGCGACAGCGATACCGTAAACACAAGCATTGAGCAGGAGGCGGATATAGTCCTTTTAAATGAAGCGGTCAGCCGTCTGAACGAGAGGGAAAAAACTATTATGCAGTTAAGATTCGGTCTTCTCGGATGCAAGGAGCACACTCAAAAGGAGGTAGCGAATTTAATGGGTATCTCGCAGTCATATATTTCAAGACTTGAGAAAAAAATTATAAAAAAACTAAAAAAAGAGCTTGGAAATGTAATATAGATGAATGAAACAGAAAAATAGGCAGAAAATACTATTGTTCCTGTGACAGGAAATATTTTTTGAAAGGAATTTTCAAATGAAAAGAATTTTATCATTAGCATTAAGCGCCCTGCTCACTCTTGTTGTTTTCGCAAGCTGCAGCGGAGATAACGGAAAAATCGGCAACGGCACAAACGGCACGATAAGCGACAATAATAAAGCGACGGAAAGCTCTATGTCCTCTGATACCTCAAGCGAGGAAAAGGACACGGAATCCGAAAGCGAAACGTCAGACAACAGCAGCTCTGAAAACTCAAGCTCCGGCGATAACGCCGTAAGCGACATTGAGGACGGAGCCGGCGACATCGTATCTGACGCCGGAGAAGCTGTTGACGACGCGGCACAGGGAGCCGGCGATATAGTTTCTGACGCCGGAGAGGCTGTTGACGACGCTATGGACGGCGGAAATATGGATGACAGCTCAAGCAGGTAAAATAAATAAACTCAAAGCCTCCTGTTCTGATAGCGAGCAGGAGGCGAAGTTTATTTAAAGTATTTTTTTCTTAGGTAACCCTTGAACCGCAGTTGGCGCTGCTGCGCAGCGGGACTGCTACTTAAGGTTTTGTTTTTTTGCAGGAGAAGCTTCGCTTCTCCTGCACCTCATCATTCCCTGACAAAGAAATTTGCTTAATTAAGCTTTTATGCCCGTAAATATACTTTACCGCACAATTTTTATGCTAAAAATATTTCCTTTGGGCAAGCAGGTGGGGGCTTACGGGGGGGCTGTCGCTCCCCCGTTTTTAACCTAATTATAAAGCAGCAGGCAGGTCGCCGTAAGGCGGTCTGCCTGCGGTTGGCGAGAGCCTTTTCAAAAATTGTTTTTTTATCTTTGCAGCCCTTGAACCGCAGTCGGCGCTGCTGCGCAGCGGGACTGCTGCTTAAGATTTTGTTTTTTGCAGGAGAGGCTTCGCTTCTCCTGCACCTCATCATTCTTGCACAAAGAAATTTGCTTAATTAAGCTTTTATGCCCGTAAAGCTTCTTTTAAACAAAATAATTCTTTGAACGAATAAAAAGAGGGGTTGCACGGGGCATTTTAATTCTACTTATTTATCTCGGAAGTGTTTTTTTCGCGCAGATATGTAGACTCAAGGTCGGCAAGGTGAAGCTTAACGGCAAGAGGGTATTTTTGATATGCAATGCCTATGGTATATCCGCTGTTATCGTCGAAGCCGCCCATATGCCAGCGTATCGCCATAGCCTCCTCTATTCTGAGCTTCATAAACCTTTCAATTAAAAATACGGATTTTTCGCCGTGACCGTACGGGAAAATATCGTCTACGGCATAAAAAGGAACCTTTTCCCAGTTGCCGGTTTCTTCGTTTTTTACGTTTCTTGTAGATACCTTGTAAAACTGCGCTTTGCATAAATCGTGCAAAAGCGCGCAAATCGTAAAGCTTTCAAGGCTATCGGTATCTTCGTCAAAATGCTTTTCCATAAGCACGTCAAAAACGCTGAGACTGTGCATTACAAGCCCGTGAGTACAGGCGCAATGGTATTTTGTGCTTGCAGGGGCAGTAAAGAAATCGGTCTTGCACATCCAGTCGAGCAATTCCTTTGAGCCGTGTCTTGTTACGTTTTCGGAAAATATCCTGCAAAACTCGCTTTTGTAGTCAATATTCTTGTCCATTACAACAAATCCTCGTTATATTTTGCTCTTGAACCGCCTATAAACGGCGGTCTTGTTCTTGCGCAAACAAGATGCGCCTGACCTATGCTGTTTAGCGACAGCCTAAGCGGAACGGCCGTTCTTTTAAGGTGCATACCTATAAGCACGTCGCCTATATCCATTCCGGCGGAAGCTTTTATTTCCGTTACGACAACCGGCGCCTTAAAGGACTGATAAGCCCTTGTGGAAAACGAACCGCCGGCCTTTGGCTGAGGTACTGCGTTTACCGGCTCGTAACCGTATTTTACAGCGCACTCCTCCTCAATTACAAGCGCTCGGTTCAAATGCTCGCAGCACTGTGCGGCAAGATAAAATCCGTTATCCCTGATTACAGGGTATATTGCGTCAAAAACAGCATTGGCAACCTCTACGCTTGAATTTGTGCCGAGCCTGCTGCCGATAATCTCACTGCTTGAACAGCCTATAACTATTATATCGCCCTGTCTTAGCTTAGCGGCGGAAATAAGCTCCTGCACAGCCTGCTTAGCTTGTTGCGAAATTTGAGATAACTCGTTCATAAAATCACCAGCCTTTTTTTATATTATAGCTTCTTTTTAATAACATATCAACATACAGCGAATAAATTTTATGATATAAGATTGATTTTATACGGGGGAGCTGACGCTCCCCCGTAAGCCCCGCCCGCTCGCTCAAAATTTTTTATTTAAAGCCGCTTTACCGTTATAAAGGCAAAATTGAAAAAATTTTCTTGTGAGAAATATTTATCTTTACTATTAGAAAATTTTTTAATTGACAGCTATGCCTTTGCAAGCGCACTGCCGAGCTCTTCACACTGTTGAATAGTATTCTCGTCGGGTTCCTCGCAGCATATCAAGCCGCCGCTAACCTGCACAGCGCCCAAATCTCGGCAGCGCTCCTCCCAACGGCGCATCCATTCGCCGTCGCCCCAGCCGTAAGAGCCAAAAAGGGCTATTTTTTTGTTTTTCAGAGCCTCTCCTAATGAATCAAACATCGGCTCAAACTCGCTGTCCTCAAGCTCCTCATCCCCCATAGCCGGACACCCGAAGGCGATAGCGTCGACCGAGGCAGCGGAATTAACGTCAAAGTCGGAGCAGGAAAGGAGCAGGCTCTCCCCTCCGGCTTGCTCCGCTCCGCGTGCAACCGCGCGTGCCATTTTCTCTGTGTTGCCTGTACCGCTCCAATATACAACTGCAATTTTATTCATACATATTCGCCCCCTCACCGTTTAATTTTATCACCCTGCCACAGTAAGCTGTTCAACGGTTTTTCCGTTTTTCCACTGCTTGTAATAAATGTCGGTGCAGCTTTTGTATAACTCAAAGGTTTTCATCGCCTTTTCAACGTCTCCGTACACCTTCCAGCAGCCGGTGCATTTGCTGTATGCAGATTTGTTTTTAATAAACCCGATAACATCCTCATAAGGATAGCCGAGAAAAAAGCCGATCTCGTGCGGAAACTCGCCGCTTTCGTTGAGCCTTGATATGAGCCTTACTATACAAAGCTCGGGCTTTTCGCTTTTATAGCCGATACTTTTTAAAAAGCTTGACGCCTGTATTTTCGACAAATCATTTTTAAGCTTAGACATTCTGTAAATATATATAAGAGCACGGCCGCCGCTGCATTTTAACGGAAGTATTCTAACACCCTTTGAAACAAGGCGACTATTTAAAATGCGTATGCCTGAGTAAAGCTGCGAACGCGAAGCACAGGCGCTGCTGAACAAATTTGCTGTTTTAATGCCTGCAAGCGTAGGCGCACAATATTTTATTATAAGCTCCTCTGACATTTTTCCTCCTATAGCATTGCGTATTATTTTAAAATTCCGGGGCAATCGCGAAATTTAAGCTATGCAAAATTTTTGCTTTATTGCCCCGTATTTATATTGTTGCATTAATCTTTATATTTCACGCAGTGCAAACATTTCCGCCGCCGAGAGGAAAATTATTCAATTACAGAAATATTTTTCTTAAAATAATAAATAGACATTAATAACTCTTTATGTGATTTTATTCGTCAGTAATAATTATTTTTATGTGCAGTCATTATTTTTTTCTTCGTTTTTTTATTTTTTGCTCGTTCTAATTACTGTTTTATCGTTTATATTCCCTTTTTTTCGCTTTTTATTTATTATTTATACAATTTTTCTTGACTATTTATTATTTTTATGCTATTATATCTATAAGAAAATCTGTCCGTATTATATCATCTTAAAGAGAAATTCTCATACGGGTTTAAGATGGTAATTAAACTAAAACTATTTATATTTAAAAAAGGAGGCAAATTTACATGTTAAAGTCTAAAAGCACTCTATCAGTAAGACTAATTTCTTTTCTACTCGCATTCCTGTTTATTGCATCGGTGTTCTGCATGAGCGCATCAGCGGCTCAGACAATAAGCTGTACGCTTTACAAGGATCAAAACACAGCTTATTCAAATCCGATAGGACTTGGTGAACAAGGAAAAATAGTGTCACTTAAAACATATTCCGATTCGAACGACGGAATTAATATGTATTTGGATTATAGTATTCCTGGACAAGGCGGCTGGCATCAAATTCAGCACGCATTTGCGGAACCCGGAGACACGGCTCCAGAAAAAAGTTATTCATCGCTTAGCACACCTGCCTCATGGAGATGTTCGCTTACTTCTTGGTGGTGGAACGGAACCGGTTGTCACGGAAAAGGAACAATAAGGTGTGAGTAATTTACGGTTAAATAGATAGTGTTGGCGCATAAGACCCGTACTTATGCGCCGCCTGCGGAGGTACATGATGATTAAAAAGAGCTTTAAATTATTTTTTAAAATGCCTCGAATATTAATTCCGGCAATTCTCCTTATTATTTTTCAGGCAACGGCTCTCATATACTATTTAAAATCCTATAGTATAAACGGAGATGTATTTTTATATATATTAAATTCATTTTCAAATTGTCTTATCAGCTTTATAATTATTTTTTATGTTTCATATGAGTTTTTCTATTTGCTGAAGCGCTCTAAAATTGATGAGGCTATTTACGCGAACAGGAACGGAAAGATTAAGACCCTTTCAAGTATGGCTGTTGTTTTGACGACAATTCCTGCCCTTGAATTTTTAATTATGTTTTTATTCGAGCTTGGAGTTATTCTTAATTCCGGAATGACAGATTACAGCTATATCGTTCATATTGCCTCGGTTTTGTTTTTATATATATTTTTAGTCGGTCTTATACCTATATTTATCGGTGCAATATTCGCACTCAAATTTAAAAGAATAGGCTCATACTCGCTTGCTGCTTTAATATTTTTTATTTTATCGGATATTTCCGACATTCTCTTTATGGTCAGCCAAAAAATAGAGATAAATCTTTGGGTTATTAAGTATTTTTTCGGCTACATACTCCCGAACGACCTGAATTCAATGCTCTTACAATTGGACACATACGGAATACCGGGTGAAATTTACAGATGGAATCTTGTGCTGTTTTGGATATTCCTTCTTTTATTTTTCTATATACTGATTTGCAAAATCAAAATTAAAAAGGTAAGGGTCGTTTCACTGTCGCTGGCAGGCGTACTTGCTGTTATTAATCTTGTCGGTTATTTCAAGGGCGGCAGTCATTATGAATTTGGGCCGCAGCTTGACAGTATATCTATGGAGTCATACTATTACAACAAATATAACAAGCCCAAAACAATGGACGCAGATTTTTCGGTTGAAAAGTACGATATGAAGCTTAACATTTGGAGACAGCTTGACGCTGAGATAAATATGAAGCTGTCAGATGAGAGCCTTAACAGTTATAATTTCACGCTGTTCCACGGCTACAGGGTAGAAAGGGTTACAGACTCCGACGGAATGGAGCTGCCATTTGACAGAGAGGGAGATTACCTGACGGTGCATTCAAACAAAAACACACCTTCGCTTAATATAAAATACAGCGGATACTCCCCTATTCTTTACAGCAGCTCGCAGGGGTGCGTTCTGCCCGGCTTCTTCCCGTATTACCCTATTCCCGGCTTCTATGACTTTATAAAGAGTCAGTCGTACACCCCGATTTTGGATTTAAAGAAAGCCGAATTTAAAATCGACATAAGCTCGCCGAGACAATTCTATTCTAATCTCAACTCAGAGGAACAAAATAAAAACTGCTTCATCGGAAAAACGGATTACCCGACTCTGATAAGCGGATTTTTCCGAGACGACCCGGACGACGATTACAAAATCATAGCCCAAACGGTAAAGGAATTGGGCATAGATGAGCTTGACGCTAAATATATTGATGAGATAAAGAAAATAATTGAAGAAAAAAGCAAAGACGAGGATATAAAAATTGATCTTAACAACATTACTATAATTCAGGTTCCCTATTACATAATTAACGGTTTTTACACAAGTGGTTTAGTATATTTCATAAGCGACGACCAGCTTTTTATTACATTCAATGAAGAGCCGATTAAGGATGAGGAGGCAGAGCACATAATAAGAGCAAAAAAGCTCGGCTACAAGAAATACTTATATGATGAATGGCTGAAAGCATCCGGAGTTGAATATCCGAATCTGTCCTGAGCTTAATTATCACGGCTTATAAACTGTTTTAATCGGGGCAGCGCTTGATAAGATTCTTAATAAAGCCTGCGGCATGGTTATAAATTACAGTTGAATTTTTCTATTCAAAACAAAGAGGTGTTAAAATGCTGACAATTGATAATCTTGAAAAGTCTTTTAAAAAAAATAAAGCGTTGGACTGCTTTTCTTGCGAATTTGAACACGGCATATACGGTTTGCTCGGCCCGAACGGTTCAGGAAAAACAACAATGATGCGCTGTATTTGCGACCTTATAAAATACAAGGGCAAAATCGACTGCGGCGGCGCTAAAATCGGGTATCTGCCGCAGCAGTTCGGAATGATGAAATCGCTTAAGCTTTTCGATATGATGAAATACTTTGCAACGCTTAAAAAAATCCCAACGCCTGAGCAGGACGAAGAAATAAAAAGATGCCTTGAGCTTGTAAACCTATATGACAAAGCCAAAGACAAGGTTGGGTCACTGTCCGGCGGAATGGTCAGGCGCAGCGGAATAGCACAGGCTATTCTCGGCGATCCGGAAGTTATCCTTTTTGACGAGCCTACAGCCGGACTTGACCCGGAGGAAAGGACAAGGTTCAAGACTATGCTTAAAAGCATCGGCAAGAATAAAACTATTATCGTTTCTACTCATATAGTTTCCGACGTTGAAGCGGTTTGCGACAAAATCGTTATAATCGACAAGGGCAGAAAAAAATTCATCGGCACAAACGAGGAGGTCGCTGCAATCGCATCGTCTAAGGCTTATCTCGTTGAGGAAAAATTCGAGGGCATTCTAAGCGGTAATTATTACATCAAGGACAGGATAACACGAAACGGCGAAAACTATCTTTATGTTTTATCCGATATTCCGATTGAAAACAGCATTGCCGCTCAGGCAAATATTGAGGACGGATATTTATGCGCGCTGAAAAACATATAGGCTTTATAAAGCTTATCAGACTTACTTTAAACGGAATGGGTAAAATATATTTTGTTCCCTATTTATTCCTGTTTATATTCATGCCAATCGCAAGCTACGCCGATTACATAAAATCATCGTCTGTTGATTTTTGTTATTTTTCAACCTACGTTTGGCTGCAAGTGATTTGCCCGTTCATTTCTATTTGGTGGACGTTGTTCGGATTCAGGGAGTATATTGAGGGCAGCGGCAGAGAGGCGCTGCTTGTGTATAAAAGAGGAATACTGCCGGAGCTTATCACCGTATTTCTTTTTTATTTCCTGCATATAGTCGTGCTTCTTGCGCTATATAATTTTATAGTGGGCTTTAATTATTTCGGATATATTTTTATCTATTTTACGCAGTCCTTTGCTTTCTTCGCTTTTTCGCTTTCACTCGCGTTTATTGTGAGAAATATTTCTATTCCGTTTATCATCTGCATAATATATGAAATATTCTGTATGGGAGCAAAAGCAACCGGACTTGATTTTATAAATATGCTCTCGCCAAATATTCCGAGCGAGCCGTCGGGAGTGTTTTTCCCATATGTTTATATTTTAGCGGCGTTTATTATTTTATTGCCCATTTGCCATTTAAGATACAATAAGCTGTAGTATTGTAAGGGCGGCGGCATTTAAACAGCTAACTTTTTAAAGCCATTAATCCGCCCTTATCTTCCTTTGAGTATATCCATTTTCTTTTTCATACACCTCCCAAAAGCCCCCGACGTTTAAAACGTCGGGGGCTTTTAGTATGCGCTTAACGCTTTGAAAAACTTGATCAGCGCTTTCTTTTTATTTTCCCTGAGCCGGTCTTTTCAAATTCGCTGCTGCGCACTACGGTTTTAACTATTCTCTTATAGAGCGGCAGCTCTAAATTAATTTCGTCAACCTTTGCCTTAACCGCCGCTTCAACATCTGTTATGCCAAGCTGCTCTAAAACGTCGCTGTTTGGATAGACCTCAAGAACTATTGTGTTTCCGTCAGAATAAACCATAAGCTCCTTTGCAAGCTGCCAGCCGCTGAATTTGTTTTCAAGCTCCTCGGGCGATACGTTCTCTCCGTTGGCAAGAATTATAAGATTCTTTCTCCGTCCTGTTATAAACAAAAAGCCGTCGTCGTCAATATAGCCCAAATCTCCTGTTTTAAGCCAGCCGTCGCATATTGTTTTTGCAGTTTCTTCTTCATTTTTATAGTAGCCGAGCATCATACTGTCGCCCTTGACGCATATTTCGCCGTCAACTACCTTTGCCTCGCAGTTTGGTATTATATGTCCTACGGAATTTTTCTTTCCGCACTGCCTCGTGTTTGCGCTTATCCTCGGTGAAAACTCGGTCATACCGTAGCCCTGTACCAGATTTATTCCGTATTGCGCAAAATCGTCGATAAGCTTTGGAGAAAGATATGCTCCTCCGCTGTAGATAGTATGGAGCCTCTCGCCGAAAATCCGCTTTGCAAGCTCACTCTTCGGCGTTTCGGGATACATTGACGAAAGCTCGCCGAGCTTGTAATTGAGCGATTCAATAATCATAGGCACCAAAAGCATTATGTGCGGACGAAAAATCGCAATATTTTTAGCAATACGCATCATGGAATCGTTAAAGCAGACTGTAACTCCGCCGCACATACAGCAAAGCACGTCGCAGGTGAAGCAATAGGCGTGATGAATTGGCAATACAGAGAGCGACACCGTGCCGTCGGCCTCCCCCATATCCATACAGGTCGCATTGTCCGACAGGCTTTTGTGCGAAAGCATAACGCCCTTGCTTTTGCCGGTAGTCCCTGATGTGAAAAGAATTGAACACATTTTTTCAGGGTCTATGTCTGATGAAAAATCACCCTGATTGTCCTGAAGTAATTTATTAAAGGAATATGCGCCTTCGTTGTTATCCTCCGCGTCCATATCAATATAGAGCCTTATATTTCGGCATTTGCTTTTTATCTCGTCTATTCTGTCATAAAGATTGCGGTCATACACAAGCGATGAAACGTCGGCTCTGTTTAAAAGCTCCGATATGTCCGCGCCCGAAAGCTCCTTGTCAACGGGAACTATTACGCTTGAGCTGTTTACGGCTCCCAAGTAGGTTATTATCCACGGATAACTTGTTGCGCCTATTACGCCTATATGCTCCCCTATCAGTCCGAGGGCTTGAAGAGCATTTGAAAAAGCCATACTGTCGGCTAAAACATCGTTATACGTCCTTGACAGGAACTGCTTTTTCCATTTCCATCTGAAAGCGTCCCTGTCGCCGTAAAGGCGTGCTGTATCCCTCACAAGCTCCGACAAATCCCTGTACCGTTTTGTAGGTTTGAAAATATATTCGCCCATTTTGCTTACTCCCCTTGCTCCTGCAACGCCTTTATATAATCAATTGCTTCGCCTACCGTGCGTATTTTAAGCACCTCACGCTCGTTTACTTCAATGTCAAATTCGTCCTCAATTTCACCCAAAAAGCTCATAAAATCATATGAGTTAAAGCCAAGATCCGAAATAAACTGAGTATCCTCTTTGATTTCATCGGGCTCAACATCGACAAACTCTGTGATTATTTCCTTAATTTTATCAAGCATACCGCTACCTCCGTTATTACGCATTTGCGATTATTTCTGCTACAGTTTTGTTCGGGTGTAAAACACCGTCAAAAATTATTCTCGTGACATAATAATATATCTTTTCAAGCTGCTCATAGGTGTATTTTCCCTTTTTGTACTCGAATGAAAAATCAAGTCCGTTATCAAGAGAGCGGTGCATTACCGTAAGATACAGCGGCTGAGCCGCAACGCCGTTAGAATACCAGCTTGATTTGTACTTTATATCAGGCAAATCCTTGTTTGTGCGAACTGAGAGCGGCTGATATGTAAGACTTATTGACTCGTATGTTTCACCGGGCTTGTTTTTATAGTACCTTGAACGCATAGTCATATATTCGATCGGATTAAAATTCGCGTGGCGGAACATACTGTTCTGACTTTGCTGAATTATTCTGCACCCCTCAAGAAATGTTTTGTCAAGCCCGACTACCGTTCTGCAAGGGAAGAAATGTATCCTTGAGCCGCCTGATTTCTTTTCGGCAAGCGTTGCGCGCCTTGATATTGTAGACTGTATGGAAACATCGCTTTCACCGTGATTCATCTTTTGCATATACGTTCTCAGCGCCATTAAAATAAGACAAACCATAGATATATTGTTTTCTACACAAAAGTTTGCAAGCACGTCTGACGGGTCAGGCTCAAGATGAAACTGCGCAATGTCCGCCTCGCAGCTTGCTCCGTCGTTAATTGCGGCTCTCATATTCGGGTCGCCCGTTTCGGCTCTGTGCCTGTCAAGCAGCCCCTCGCCTGTAAGGTCGTTGAATATAGGCTCTGAGCTTTTTATTACATCCTGCCAATAACGCCTGTCCCTTTCAAGAGATTTGGAGTTCGCCTCATATTCAAGATCCTTTTTAAGCACCTTTATAAACGATTCAAGCGGCTTTGGATATTCGGTGTTATAAACCTTGCTGCAATATATTTGTATAACGTCCGTATAAAATCCGACTATCGACTGAGCGTCCATGGTCATATGGTCAACACACATATACATTCCGTTGTAGCCGCCGGGCATAGATATCATAACTATCTTATTCATCGGCGAATTAAAACGCTCAAACGGAACCATAGTCCATTTTTTCATCTCGTTTTCCGCGTCCTGCTCTTTCCAGTGCGAAAATTCAAAAAACGGTATATCACGCTCCTCCCTTGGGGCAATGTATTGCATAACCTCACCGTTTTCATTCCTGCAAAAACGCAGTCTCATCGCCTCGCACCGCTGATAAGCCTCATAAATGCTCTGCTTCAGAACATCAAAGTCAATATCAATTTCAATAGTCAGTCCTGTGCCGATATTGAGCACCTGCTTTAGCGGACAGTGTTCAAGTGTGAAGTAGTGCATTTTCTGCGACGCGGCAAGCGGATATAGCTCTTTTTCTGCCTCCATATTAATTCTCCTTCCAATTTATTAACGCTATTATGCGTATTTATTAATAAAGGCTGTTATCGCCTTTTCGTATGCCTGTCTGTCTATATAATAAGCCTCCGCGTGGTCGGCTCCCTTAACTATAAGCAAGCTCTTGCTTGATGCGCAGGCGGCATAGTTTTTCTCAGTCATCCAAACCGGCACAAAATCGTCCTTGTCGCCGTGAATAAATAAAATAGGCACTTTCGCTTTGGCAACCTCATCAAGCGTACTCACATCCTTATAGCCATAGCCCGCAAACAGTCTTGTGAGCAGCTCTGTAAGCTTCATAATGGGAAATTTTGGTATATGGTAATCTCGTTTGAGTATGTGTGAGAACACATCGTAGGCACTTGTGAAGGCGCAGTCGGAAACGATTGCCTTAACATTTTCGGGAAGCGGCAGTCCGCTCGTCATCAGAACCGTGGAAGCGCCCATTGAAATGCCGTGCAGGAAGATTACACTGTCACTGCCGAAAAGCCGTACCGTGTAATCTATCCAGCGTAACGCGTCATATCTGTCTAATACCCCAAAGCCCACATATTTTCCCTCGCTCTTGCCATGGGCTCTTTCGTCAACCAAAAGCAAATTGAAGCCTTTTTCATAGTAGAACCTCGAAATTGCGACATAGTCGTTAAGCGAACAGCTTGTATATCCGTGAAAGCAAATTACCGTCCTTTTTGTTTCAACGCTGTTTTTTATTAAGGTAGCGTGAAGGCGTAAGCCGTCGCCGGATTTAATAAATACATCCTCAAAGGAACGACTGTTAAGCCACTGTCTGCTTTTTGAAATGAAATCAAGGTGTCGGCTCCAGTCTGTGTTGGCGCTTATGTTTTTTTCAAGAGTTGCTGTAGGCTTGCGGCAGATCGTGAATACAAAAAAATAGACCGTTGTGATGACGATTGCCAGCAATAAACAGGCGGCTGCCGATAAGACAATTATAAGTATCAAGGCTAACGGGTTCATTTACTGCTTTCATCTCCTACTTATTGATAATACCGTTGAGGATTATATCAAGCTCTGTTTCAAATATGTCGCATATCATTTTTTTGTCGCTGCCGCCGTTTTCGCTTATTATCATTTGCGCGACAAGAAAGCTGTTAAGCAGAGTATAAGCCGTAATATTTACGTTGACCTCCCTGAGCTCGCCTCTTTCTATGGCAATATCAAGGCATTCCCTTATCATATCGAGCCATTCGTTAACGCTTTCATTCTTATGCGAATACTTATTAAGAATAATAAGCTTAAAGGCGTCGGGCTCATAAATGGAAATTTCGGTGAGCAATTTAAAAACAAGCTTGATATTTTCTGAAAAGCTGTTTTCAGGCTTTATACAGACTCGCACAGCCTCCATTATACTTTTGCTCGTGTTTTTATGGATGGTGTCAAGTATTTCCTGCTTATCTTTAAAATAATGATAAACAATGGCGGCTGAATATCCTAATTTGTCTGTAATTTTTCTTATTGACAGCTCGTCAAAGCCCTCTTCAAGTCCAATGGCGATTGCGGCGTCAAGAATTGCGTTTCTTGTTTCTGCATTTTTTCTTTGCTGTCTGTCTCTACCCACGTTTTTACCTCCTGATTTAACAGTGATTAATTATTGAACACTGTTTACTAAATAATATATTCCCTCTCATTATTTGTCAAGAGGAAATAACAAAATTTAAAAATTATTTTTAATCAAGCAAATATATTTTTATTCCGCCTTGCACGCTGAGATAATCCGAAACAGAATCAGCCGCACAGGCTTTTCTTTTCCTGTGCGGCTGATGAATTGATATTAAAATTATTTAAGCTCTAATGCTAATATATTCAGGCTTATAAATCAAGGTCATTCTTTATAAGGTCGTCATAGCTCTCTCTCTTGACTATCAGCCTGTCTTTTCCGTTGTTTACAAGTACGATTGGCGGCTTGGGTATCCTATTGTAATTTGACGCCATGGAATAGTTGTACGCGCCTGTGGAAAGAACAGCCAAAACGTCGCCCGGCTCGGCTTTTGCGATAGACGTATTTTCCTGAATTAAATCTCCGCTTTCACAGCACTTTCCGGCAACGGTCACAACAGTATCGGCAGGCTTGTCCGCCTTGTTCGCGGTCACTACCGTGTATTCGGAGCCATAAAGCGCATATCTTATATTATCGCACATACCTCCGTCTATTGAGACATATGTCCTTATGTTTGGAATTGTCTTTACCGCGCCGACGGTATAGAGCGTGACGCCTGCCTCGCCTACGATTGAACGTCCCGGCTCAATGTAAACAAAAGGAATTGGCAGTCCGTGCTCCTCAGCCTTTTTATGAACCGCGTCGGACACCGCGTTCATATAGCTGTCGTACTTTTCCGGATTATCGCCGTCGGTATATTTGATACCGAATCCTCCGCCGAGGTTGAGCTCAGTAACGGTGTGAGAGGTTTCCCTCTTTATTGTGCCAATGAAGTCCATCATTATCTCAGCCGCCGTTACAAAGGGGTCAATATCGAATATCTGAGAGCCTATATGGCAGTGAAGCTCCGTAAGCTCTATATTTTTAAGCTCGATAGCCTCTTTAACCGCGCTGAGCGCCTCGCCTGTTTCAAGCGCAAAGCCAAATTTTGAATCAATCTGCCCTGTTCTTATGAAATTATGCGTATGCGCGTCAACGCCGGGCTTGATCCTCATTGATATTTTTTGTACCTTATTTTTGTCGGCGCATATTTTATCAAGGGTTTCAAGCTCTGTGAGGTTATCTACAACGATTTTGCCAATGCCGCTGTCAACCGCCAAGCAAAGCTCGTCATATGTTTTATTGTTGCCGTGAAAATGTATTTTTTCAACGGGGAAGCCTGCTTTAACCGCTGTGTAAAGCTCTCCGCCCGATACAACGTCAAGACCCATTCCCTCCTGATTTGCTATTTCGCAAAGAGCCTTACAGCTAAGCGCCTTGCTCGCATAAAGAGGAAGTCCGTTTCCGTTGTAATACTTTTTAAAAGAATTTACATATGATTTGCAGGTGTTTCTGATTACATTTTCATCAAGCACATAAGCAGGCGTGCCGTATTTTTCGGCAAGCTCTACTGTGTCGCATCCGCCAATTGTCAGATGTCCCTTTTCATTAACGTTCAAACAGTCGTTCACAAACATTACCCTTATCTCCCCATTAAATAATTTGTAATTATAAAAGCAAATTAAGAATTGCTGAAATCGTCAACCGCCTTACTGATATACTCAAGAATTTCGTCCCTGCCGTCGCCCTTAAGGGCAGAAAACGGAAAGAATGCCGCATTGTTGTATTTTGCGAAAAGCTCGCTAAAATATTCAAGCTGCTTTTCCTGCTGAGATTTGTTAAGCTTATCATTTTTTGTCAGCACGACAATAAACGGCAGCTTGTTGTGCAGCAAAAAGTCGAGCATACCGAGGTCGTCGGTGGTCGGCTTATGGCGCATATCTATTATCTGGACAACAACGCAAAAATTCCTGTCGCCTGCAAAATATCCCTCAACAAGGTCAGCCCAGCGGTTTTTCTCCGATTTGGAAACCTTGGCGTAGCCGTATCCGGGAAGGTCTACAAACTTTGCCCTTTTGTCAACGTCAAAAAAGTTTATCGTCGCGGTTTTTCCGGGCGTCGCGCTTACCTTAGCCAAAGCCTTCCTGTTTAAAAGCTTATTTATTAAAGAGGACTTACCCACATTTGAGCGTCCCGAAAAAATAATCTCAGGCAGCTTTGACGGCGGAAGCTGAGCGGCTGTGCCGTATGACGCCTCAAAAGCGCAGTTGTTTATATTCACAGCGACTCCCTCCTGACGTCGGACGGCTTAAGCTTTTTTGAAGGCTTGGTTTTTTCAAGCTTGGATTTTTCAGTCTTGGTTTTTTCAGTCTTTATTTTTTCCGTCTTGGTCTTTTCAAGAGCAAGACCGAGCACCTGAGTTATTGTTTCGACAGGCACAAAGTTTATAGATCTCTTTACTGCGTCGTCGATTTCGGAAATATCAGAGGTGTTATCCTCCGGATATATTACCGTATCAACTCCGTAACGGTACGCAGCCATTGATTTTTCCTTTAATCCGCCTATCGGCAGCACTCTGCCTCTTAGGGTAATCTCGCCTGTCATGGCTATATTCGGTCTTACGGGTCTTTTTGTAAGCGCCGAGGCAACCGCTGTAGCCATTGTAATGCCGGCAGACGGCCCGTCCTTTGGAACAGCTCCCTCCGGCGCATGAATGTGGATGTCGTATTTTTTGTAAAAATCCTTTTCTATATTAAGGTAATCGGTCATTGTCCTTATGCAAGTTACTGCTGCCTTGGCAGATTCTTGCATAACGTCGCCGAGTGAGCCTGTCAGCTCAATTTTGCCGGAGCCGTTGATGACCGCAACCTCTATCGGCAGCGTTTCACCGCCCACAGACGTCCACGCAAGACCTGTTGCAACGCCGATTTCAGACTTTTTCTTTGCCCTCTCGGTCTTGTACTTTACAGGCCCGATAAGCGATTCAAGTCTTTTGTCGTTTACGGTCAGAGATTTGGCCTTGCCCTCGACAAACATTATCGCAGCCTTGCGCAAAAGCTCTACTATTTTTCTTTCAAGCTCTCTTACTCCGGCCTCTCTTGTGTAGCCGTCTATCAGCGCGTAAATCGCCTCGTCGCTTATTTTGAACATTCTTTTTGTGATTTTGCAGTTTTTCATCTGCTTTGGAATAAGATGTTCCTTTGCTATGTGGAATTTTTCCTCTCTTGTATAGCTGTCAAGGTATATTACATCCATTCTGTCCTTGAGCGGCGGCGGTATCATCGACGGGTCGTTTGCCGTGGTTATAAACATAACCTTGCTCAGGTCAAACGGAATATCTATGTAATGGTCGTAAAATTTCTTGTTCTGCTCGCTGTCAAGTACCTCGAGCAGAGCCGAGGTAGGGTCGCCTCTGAAGTCGTTGCCGAGCTTGTCTATCTCGTCAAGAATAAGCACGGGATTATTAACGCCCGACAGCTTTATCGCGTTTATTATTCTTCCGGGCATTGAAGCGATGTATGTTCTTCTGTGGCCTCTTATTTCAGCCTCATCTCTTACGCCGCCCAGCGCTATTCTTTGGCATTTTCTGCCTATTGCCGCCGCAACCGACTGAGCTATTGAGGTTTTTCCGACTCCCGGAGGGCCGACAAGACATAATATTTGTCCCTTAACATCAGGCGAAAGCTTGCGCACAGCAAGGTTTTCAAGTATATTTTCCTTTACCTTTTTGAGTCCGAAGTGATTTTTATCAAGCTCCTCACGAGCCTGAGAGATTTCAATTTTCTCCTCGCTACTGTTATTCCACGGCAATTCGACGCAGGTTTCAATATATGTGCGCATTACAACTGCTTCCTGCGAGGCAAAAGGCATTCTTTCAAGCCTGTCGCATTCCTTGAGCAGGGGTGCTTCGCATTCCTGAGGAAGCCCAAGCTGAACAATGCGCTCTCTGAGCTCGTCTATCTCCGCATACTCCTCGTCCTCAACGCCGATTTCGGACTCTATAACCTTCATCTGTTCTCTAAGGAAATACTCACGCTGCGATTCGTCTATTCTGCTTTTTGCCTTGCGAGCAATATCCTCCTCAACGCTCAGAATATAAACCTCCTGAGTAAGATAATCTATCAAAAGCTCCAATCGCATGGTGGGGTCGTCGGTTTCAAGTATTTCCTGCTTCTTTACATACGACAAACTGCAATTTGCGGAAATGAAGCTTGAAAGCTCCTCTGTCGAGTTGATATTATTCATTTTGAATATCAAATCGGCAGGCGCTCTTGGGATAAGGTTAAGATACCTTTCAAAAATATCCTTTGCGCTTCTAAGCATGGCTATGTCGTAGGTCGTCGTAGCCTTTTTCGGATTGTAAGGAAGCTGTGTTACGTCGGCGGTCAGGTATGAGGAAGAATCGTAAACATCGTTGATGGAAGCCCTGTAAATTCCCTCTACCGCAACTCTTATTACATTATCGGGCTGTTTTATTATTTGAATAACCTTTGCAACTACGCCGACCGAATATATATCCTTGCGCCCCGGATCAATATTATTTATGTTTTTCTGTGTTGCAATGAAGATAATCTGGGAGCTTTTCATTGCAGCCTCAACCGCTCTTGCGGATTTTTTTCTTCCTATATCAAAATGAAGCTTCATATTCGGAAAAAGAACTAAACCTCGAAGCGGAAGCATTGGCAGAGTCAGATTTTTTTGTTCGGTTTTATTCAAGCTCATATATCATACCTCCTGCTGTTAAAAAGAGCTGTAACCTCGGAATAAGTTACAGCTCACATTAAAAATCAAATATAAGAAATTTAAGATGCGTTGGTTTTCCTTGGCTTTTTGGTTTCATTCTCGTTAATGTTCATGGCTATTGGCGCCTTAAGCTGATTATGAATAATCGTTACATTTTCCGGATTATGAACCGTTTCGGCAGAAATGATAACCTTTTCAATTGTAGAATCCGAGGGAACCTTGAACATCAAATCCCTAAGAATATTCTCAAGAATAGAACGCAATCCTCTTGCTCCCGTTTTTTCAGCTATCGCTTTATCGGCAATTGCCTCAAGCGAAGCGTCCTCAAAAACAAGAAGAACGTCATCAAGCGCAAAAAGCTGCTGATATTGCTTAACAAGCGCGTTTTTAGGTTCTGTTAAAATCCTGACGAGAGCAGCCTTGTCAAGACCGTCGAGAGCCGTTATGACAGGAAGCCTGCCGACAAGCTCAGGAATAAGCCCGAATTTTACAAGGTCGTGTGAAATAACCTCGCTCATCCATTGGGTTTCGTTAAGCTCGCTCTTGGTCATTACTTGTGCTCCAAAGCCGAGGCTTGAACCGCCGGTTCTCTTTTCGACAACCTTTTCCATTCCGTCAAAAGCTCCGCCGCAAATAAACAAAATATTTTTTGTGTTGATTTGCAGAAATTCCTGCTGCGGATGCTTTCTTCCGCCCTGCGGCGGCACGTTGGAAACAGTGCCTTCAAGGATTTTAAGCAGAGCCTGCTGAACGCCCTCTCCGCTGACGTCACGCGTTATAGACGGGTTTTCGGACTTGCGTGAGATCTTGTCGATTTCATCAATATAGATTATGCCCTTTTCGGCTCTTTCAACATCCATATCCGCAGCCTGAATGAGCCTTAAAAGAATATTTTCAACATCTTCTCCGACATATCCCGCCTGAGTAAGCGTTGTGGCGTCGGCAATTGCAAACGGAACCTCAAGAACCTTTGCAAGCGTTTGAGCCAAATAGGTTTTGCCCGTGCCGGTAGGGCCGAGCATAAGCACGTTGCTCTTGACAAAATCGGAATCCTCATCGGAATGAGTTATCCTTTTGTAGTGATTATACACGGCTACGCTCAGCGTAACCTTTGCTTTATCCTGACCTATGACATATTCGTCAAGCTTTGCTTTTATTTCCTCAGGCTTGAGCAGGTTCTCAAAATCAAGATTTTTATTTTTCTTTTTGTTCTTTTTCGCAGATAGCTCATCCTGCAGGATGCTGTTGCAAAGCTCTATACATTCGTCACAAATATATACGCCGTTGCCCGCAATCAATCTTCCGGCAAGCTCCTGTGGCTTTCCGCAAAAAGAGCAGTGAATATTTCTGTCTCTGCTTGAGTCATCTTTGTTTGCCATTTGAAATTAAGCTCCTATCCTTAATTACACTTCTTTATCTGCTTTCAATAACCTTGTCTATCAAGCCGTATTCAAGAGCCTGCTGAGCAGTCATAAAGTTGTCTCTCTCAGTATCTCTCGCGATTACGTCATACGGCTGACCTGTCTTTTCGGAAAGAATCGTGTTAAGCTTTTTCTTCGTCTGCTGAATATGGTCGGCGTGTATCATAATATCGGTCGCCTGACCCTTTGCGCCTCCGCTCGGCTGATGTATCATAATATCCGCGTTAGGCAGCGCAAGTCTTTTTCCTTTTGCGCCTGCCGCAAGAAGAAAAGCACCCATGCTCGCAGCCATTCCCATACAAATAGTAGATACGTCACACTTAATATAATTCATTGTGTCAAAAATTGCAAGTCCGTCGGTAACACTGCCGCCGGGGCTGTTTATATAAAGCGAAATATCCTTTGACGGATCCTGACCTTCAAGGAATAAAAGCTGAGCAACAACAAGGCTTGCGGTAGCGCTGTTCACCTCGTCGTTAAGCATAACGATCCTGTCCTTTAAAAGGCGGGAAAAAATATCATAGGAACGCTCTCCTCTTCCGTCCTGTTCTACAACATAAGGTACTAAACTCATAATAATCAATCCTCTTTATAAAAATATGTTCAGTAAAGGATAGTCAAAAAATATGCCGTTTATTCACCGGGTTAAGAAATTTTCGCGTTATCCTTTACAAGCTGCATTGCCTTTTCAACCGCAAGATCCTGCGAAAGATTATCGGAAGCAATAACATCTTTAACCTTGTCAACTTCCATCTTGTATAAATCCGCAAGTCTTGAATATTCGTTTTCAATATCCTCGTCGGATACGGTTACAGATTCCTTTTCAACGATTTTTTCGAGCGCAAGGCGAAGCTTGATTCTCTTTTCAGCCTGCGGCATATAGCTTTCGGTGAGCGATTCAACGTTCATACCTGTGTACTGCATATATGTATTTATATCCATACCCTGCTGACGCAGACGCATATCGAACTCTCTGAGCATTTCGTCGGCTTCGTTTTTATACATAGCCTGCGGAATTTCACCCTCTATAAGCTCGATAAGCTTATCGCTAAGCTGATTTTCAACATCGTTCTCAGATTCGGTTTTAAGTCTTTCGGCAAGCTCGCTTTTGAGCTCCTCCTTGTACTCCTCTATAGTTTCCTTCTCGCTTACGTCCTTGACAAAATCCTCGTCAAAATCAGGAAGCTGTCTTTCTTTTATTTCATGCAAAACAATTTTAAATTCAGCGTCCTTGCCCTTAAGCTCATCAACCTGATATTCCTCCGGGAAGGTTACGTTAATTGTAAATTCGTCGTTAGTGCTGTGACCGATTATCTGCTCCTCAAATCCGGGGATAAAGCTGCCGCTGCCAATTTTAAGGTTATAGCTTTCCGCCTTTCCCCCCTCAAACGCAACGCCGTCAACAAAGCCCTCGAAGTCTATAACGGCAATATCTCCGTCCTGAGCCGCTCTGTCCTCAACCGTTACCAAACGGCTGTTGCGCTCTCTTACAGCTTCTATCTCCTTGTCGATGATTTCATCTGTAACCTCTGTTGACTTAGCCTTTACCTCTATGCCAAAATAATTGTTTATATCAATTGTCGGCTTAACGGTAACAACAGCCTTAAATGTAAAGCCGTTGTCGCCAACCTCGGTAACGTCCAAATCAATTTTATCGTTTATAATGATAATTCCGGCTTCCTTGGCAGCCTCTGAAAGAGCCTCAGGATAAAGCTCCTGCATCGCGTCTTCATAAAAAATCTCTTTGCCGTATAATTTTTCTACTATAGATCTCGGCGCCTTGCCCTTGCGGAAGCCCGGAACATTTATATTTTTGCCCTTTCTGCGGAATACATTATTTATTGCATTTTGAAACGCCTCGCCGTCAACCTCTACCTCAAGCTCATGACGGTTTATTTCAACCTCTCTCGTCGATTTTAAACTCATTTTATAATTCCTCCATAATAACAGTGTATTTTATATTGTAACACAGACGGTAAATTTTTACCATACCTTTTTATGTAAATATTTTATAAACTTTTTATCTTACAAGCCTTGGAATAAAATCAAGATAATCACAGGAAATAAGCTGCAAATCAACTCCGCGGTAGTCGCCTGTCACGGCGTATCTGAACGCGCTTTTTCCGTGCAAATGGCCATAGCAGCATTTTTTTATGTCATACTCAAGCAGAACGTCGAAAATTTCCTCGCATTCCCTGCCCTGAAAAACAGGCGGATAATGAAGAAACGCAACGGGCTGCTTGCCGAATTTTAGCGCCGCTTCTATTGAGGCTTTCAGTCGCCCTGCCTCACGGTTAAGTATTTTTTTATCGTCCTGCTCCTCGGCGTCAAAAAACCAGCCTCTTGTGCCGCAAATTGAATATTCGCCGCATTCGTAAGCATTGTTGAATAAAAAGGATATCGTTGAAAAGCCGTTTTTTTGAACGAAATCTTCCATTTTTCTCATGGTCTGCCACCAGTAATCGTGATTGCCCTTTACGAGTATCTTTTTGCCGGGCAAGGAATCAATGAAGCTCAAATCCTCATATGAATCATCAAGCTTCATAGCCCAGGATATATCCCCGCCTATCACCACCGAGTCGTCGTCACTGACAAGCCTTCTCCAATTTTCTTCAATTCGGCTGACATAGTTGTTCCAGCCGCTGAATATGTCCATCGGCTTATCGGCTCCGAGTGAAAGGTGAAGGTCTGCAATTGCAAAAAGGGACATCAGTTTATACCAAGTGATTTTAAAACGTATTCGGGCATTTCATTTGCCGCTATAACATTGTTAAAGCGAACCTGCCTGTCCTTCAGCGCGGCAAGCGGAGCCGGAACAGGACGTGAGGTGACCTTATTAAGCTGTTCAACCATATCAAATTCATTTTCAGGAAGCGCCTCGCCTTCGCATACGGCTTCAAGCACCGAGCGTGAGAATTTATAAGGGCTTGCTGTTGAAACGACAATCGTTTCAGTATTGTCGCCTGTGCTTTTAACATAGTTTTGATATACATTGACAGCAACGGCTGTATGCGTGTCGCAAAGATATGACGACTCCGAAAACATATTATTTATTGTTTTCTTAGTTTCGCCGTCATTGCAGAAGCCGCCGAAGAAAAGCTTTGAAACTCTGTTTTTCACTTCGTCTCCGACTTCATATCTGCCTCCCGATTTAAGCGCTGTCATCCACTCGCTCACGGCTTTATCGTCGTTATCGGAAAGATGATACAGCAGTCTTTCAAGATTGCTTGAAACAAGAATGTCCATAGACGGAGAAACAGTTGTATAAAAGCTTCTGTTTTTATCATAAACTCCTGTGTTGATAAAATCCGTAAGCACGTTGTTGGAATTTGAAGCGCAGATAAACTTTTTAACAGGCAGACCCATTTTCATTGCATAGTAGGAAGCGAGTATATTACCGAAATTACCTGTCGGAACGCAGACATTCACCTGCTCGCCAAGCTTTATTCTGCCGCTGTTTGCAATGTCGCAATATGCGGAGAAATAATAAACTATCTGCGGCAAAAGTCTGCCCCAGTTTATTGAATTCGCGCTTGAAAAGAGCATATTGCCGCTCTTTAGCTTATCTATTATATAATCTGTTGTGAATATCTCCTTAACGCCTGTTTGGGCGTCGTCAAAATTGCCCTTGATAGCGCAAACATTAACATTGCCGCCAAGCTGTGTGTTCATTTGGTGCTTTTGCATCGGACTTACGCCGTCAACAGGGTAAAACACGATTATCTGTGTGCCGTCAACGTCCTTAAAGCCCTCAAGCGCAGCCTTGCCGGTATCGCCGGAGGTTGCAACAAGAATTACGGCTTTTTTGCCGTTTGAGGTTTTCTTTAGGGATTTTGTGAGAAGATGAGGCAAAATCTGAAGCGCCATATCCTTGAACGCACAGGTGGGCCCGTGCCATAGCTCAAGTATATTCATATTCACTCCGCCGTTTTCACAAAACACCACCGGAGCAGGGTTGGAGCCGCCGAATTTTTCCGCGGTGTACGCCTTGGCAACGCATTCGTCTATTTCGGACTGCGTGAAGTCGTCAAGATAATCCGCGAGTATCTTCTTTGCTCTTCCGCAGTAATCAAGGCTTGCAAGCTCCTTAATATCATCGAGCGAATAGCTTGGTATTTCGCAGGGGACAAAAAGACCTCCGTCAGAGGAAATTCCCTGTGCTATTGCCTGCGCGGCAGAAACAGACACACTCTTATCGGTCGTGCTGTTATACATCATCAGTAATCATCCTTTCACATAAAACCGTGATTTTACGGCAAGTTACACTATATTCTATAACAAAAGTTACCGATTGTCAAAGGTTTCAAAGAAATTGGCGGCATTAGTCCAAAAGAGCTTATCAAGCAGCTCTTCGCTGTAGTTAAGCCGAAGTAAATATTCATAAATTCTCTCTATTCCAAGAATATTTTTTATATCACAGGGAATGTCGCTTCCGTCAAAATCACTTCCGATTGCAACCGTATTTTCTCCGCCGAGCGACAGAAAATGCTCAAGGTGAGCGGCGACATCCTTTATGGAGGCGTTGCCGTCTTTATTAAGAAAAAATCTGTGAAAATTAAGACCGACTATGCCTCCCCTGTCCCTTATCAGCGCAAACTGTCCGTCTGTAAGATTTCTTCGGTTATCGCACACTGCCCGTGAGTTGGAATGAGAGGCGACAAACGGTTTTTTCGATATTCGGGCAAGCCCGTAAAATGACTTATCGCTTAAATGCGACGCGTCGATTATTATTTTTTGCTTCTCAAGCTCTCTTACGGCCATTGTGCCGAAATCTGAAATTCCCTTGTCGTTCTCTGTCAAAGCGCCGCAGGCTATAGTATTATCGCCGTTCCACGTCAGCGTGAGCATTTTCACCCCATACTCGGCAAGGCGTTTTATCATATCAAGGTCGTTTCCGATAAGCTTGCCGTTTTCAACCGTGAATACAGCGGTGCTTTTGCCGAAAGAACCGCCCCTATAAAGCTGAAAGCCGTTTTCTGCGGCTTCCTCAGATAATTCAGACGCGGCCTTAAAAAACATACTGCGCGCCTTATTTACAGACAGGCTGTCGGGAAGCCAAATTGCAAAGCACTGCGCCCATGATTTAAATTTATCATTGGCGCTTAAAAAGACCTCAAACTCATTATTATTGAGCGAGCCCTTTTCATTTAATGCCCGATACAGCGTGTCACAGTGCAAATCAAAATAGCGCATACTCATCCTCCGAAATAAAAGCATTTTTAATGTAGTTTGTCACCCTTATGTCGCCGTTCGGATAAAGAGCAGCCTCGCATATATCGAACCTCGGCTGGAGCTTTATCCCGTTTTCAATCATATACTTCGCGGCAGTTTCTGTAATTCTTTTGATTTTCGCTTTGTCTACAGCCTCAACCGGCTTTACAAGCGAGCCTGTCTTTCTTGTTTTTACTTCTACAAATGCTATTATATTTTTCTTCTTCGCTATTATGTCTATCTCTCCGCCCCTAATGCGAAAATTTTTGCAGAGGATTTCATAACCGTTTTTTATGAGATACCGCTCGGCTCTTTGTTCGCCTAAGCGTCCGATTTCATAATTATCCTTCTTCATTATTGTCACCGAGTATTTTTTTAAGAAACGAAGGTCTGTGTATCTCACACGGCCCGTATTTTAAAAGCGCCTCTTTGTGAAGCTTTGTTCCGTAGCCCTTGTGGACGGCAAAGCCGTACTGCGGATATTTTTTATCGTATTCGCGCATGAGCCTGTCTCGGCTCACCTTTGCGAGAATAGACGCTGACGCTATCGACATTGAAAGCGAGTCACCCTTTATAACGGCAAGCGCGGGAATATTCAGCTCAGGCAGTCTGTTGCCGTCTATTAGCGCATAATCCGCGCTTATTTTCAGTCCCTCTACCGCACGCTTCATTGCAAGCATTGCCGCATTCAGAATGTTGATATTTTCTATTTCCTCAACGCTTGACCACGCAACGCAATAGGACAGCGCCGTTTCCTTTATAACGTCAAAAAGCTCCTCCCTTTTCTTTTCGGATAGCTTTTTTGAGTCGTTCACGCCGTCAATTACAGTGTTTTCAGGCAGAATCACAGCGGCAGCGCAAACAGGGCCCGCAAGCGGCCCCCTGCCTGCCTCGTCAGCGCCGCAGATAAATTTAAAGCCGCCTGCCGCAGCATTGTTTTCGTATTCCAACCAATCCATAATTTACACCTCTTCCGGAAGCTCAAGGCTTACCCTGCCGAGCTTTCCGCCCCTGTATTCATCCAACAGGACATTTGCGGCACGCTCTAAGTCCACCTCACCGCCTGAAATAAGCATACCTCTTTTTCTTCCGATAAGCTCCAAAAGCTCATACGGCGTGTAATCCTCAAGTTTTTCGTCCTTTAACTTGAATCTTTCGGCAAACAAAGTGTTCGGGCAGCGTGTAAACACCTCAAGCAGCCTTACGGCAAGCAGCTCTATGTCTACGACCTGATCCTTTACCGCGCCGGTAAAGGCGAGCTTTTCGCCAACCTCTTTGTCGTCGAATTTAGGCCAAAGCACGCCGGGCGTATCAAGAAGCTCTATATTTCCGTCTATGGTGTACCACTGATTGCCCCTTGTTATTCCCGGCTTATCCTCCGCCCTTGCTCTCGTTTTGCCGGCGAGCTTGTTTATTAAAGACGATTTCCCGACGTTTGGTATTCCCACGACCATTATCCTGATGCTTCTGCCTGTCATTCCGCTTTGATTCCATTTTTCAATTTGCGCCTGCATCAATTCCCTGACGGCAGGCATAACAAGCTTGACGCCTTTGCCGCTTTTGCAGTCGATAGGTATTGCCTTTATACCGCTTTTGTCAAAAAATCTGACCCACCTTGACGTTACGTTGGGATTTGCCATATCGCTTTTATTGAGCAGCACAAGCCTCGGCTTGTTTTTTATCAGCCTGTCTATATCAGGATTTCGGCTGCTGTACGGTATCCTCGCGTCTAAAATCTCAGCAACGGCATCAACCATTCTAAGGCTTTCCTTTATTCTTCTGATTGCCTTTGTCATATGACCCGGAAACCATTGTATGTTTTGTTTATCCGCCATATTATATCCTCCAAAAAATCAGGGCGTACAATGTGTACGCCCAAAGCATCAATATAAATTTCCAAAACGGTTAAACGGGAAAATGATGAACTGCGCTTTTCCTATTATATCCGTTTCGTTTATCAAGCCGACTCTCTTTGAGCGGCTGTCAAGGGAGTGATTTCTGTTATCGCCCATTACAAAAACCTTTCCCTCAGGTATGACCTCAGGTATTTGCTGGTCATATTCACTTGGTATATACAGCATTGCCTCGTTTATATACGGCTCGTCGATTATGATTCCGTCAACTATAAGCTGATTTTTCTCATAATCTATCCTCACCGACTGTCCTGCCGTGGCAATTACTCTTTTTATTATCGGAGTAGCAAACTCCTGACCGTGACTGATTACAACAATATCGCCGTCCTGCGGCTGATACAGAAAGTTTGTAACAAACACCTTGTCCTGGTCGTGCAGAGTATTAAGCATCGACGTACCGTCAACATTAACTATACGAAAGGCAAATGTAAGCAGCAGCACTACTATCAGCATCGGAGCGGCTATTGACTGTATCAAATCAAAGGCGCTTGAGAGGAGTCCCTCTTTATTATCAGCATCCTCTTCCGTGTCAGGCTCCGGAGCGGAGGGCTTGTTTTCGCCGCCGACTGCTTCATCCTTATTGAAAAATTCCAAATCATTTGCCATATTTTTCACCTCCGCAGCTAATAGCTGTAATACATTAATTATAGCAAAAAAGGGACATATTGTCCCTTAACACGCTATCAGCGTATTTGCTCTTTAACCTTGGCAGCCTTGCCCACTCTGTCACGAAGATAGTAAAGCTTGCTTCTGCGAACCTTACCGTATCTTACAACCTGAACATCCTTTACGTTCGGTGAGTGAACCGGGAATACTCTTTCAACGCCGACGCCGTATGAAACGCGTCTTACAGTAAAGGTTTCGGAAATGCCGCTTCCCTTCTTGGCGATTACTGTTCCCTCAAACATCTGGATTCTTTCTCTTTCGCCCTCACGGATATTAACGCTTACCTTTACGGTGTCGCCGATTCCGAACTGAGGCAGCTCAGACTTGAGTGAATCCGCTGCGATTTTCTTAAGAGCTTCTGACATAATATTTTTCCTCCTGTTTTTAAGACATTCTTGCATATGCAGAGGACTGTCCGTTTCAATATCTCGATATAAAATCGGGCTGTTGAATCCCGTTAAGCAGGTAACGGATTTCAAATGCTTTAACATTATATCATATTGGCAAATTTAAATCAAGCATTATTTTTCCTTTTTTTCAAGATATGAAATAAAATTGGAAAAATACGGCGGCAATTCGGATGTAAATTCAAGATATTTTCCGCCGATCGGGTGAATAAAGCCTATTTTCCAAGCATGAAGGCACTGCCCGTTTAAATATTTTTCGTTGTCCCTTCTCACGCCTCCGTACACGGGGTCACCGGCAACGGGATGACCTATATACGACATATGCACCCTTATCTGATGCGTTCGCCCGGTTTCAAGGCGGCAAACAAGGTGTGTATATCCTAAATATTGCTTTTTTACAAAATAATGCGTAATTGCCGGTCTTGAATTTTTATCTGTAACGGTCATACGCTTTCTGTCCGTGTTATGCCTGCCTATCGGCGCGTTTACAGTTGAAGCTTCGCTTACGGCGCCGCATACCACGGTCTGATATTCTCTTGTAAAGGAATGCTCCTTAATCTGCTGAGCAAGCAGGCGGTGGGAAGTATCGTTTTTGGCTACTATCAAAAGACCGCTTGTGTCTTTGTCTATCCTGTGAACTATCCCGGGTCTTAGCTCGCCGTTAATTCCCGAAAGCGAGTCCTTGCAGTGGTAGAGCAGCGCGTTTACAAGCGTGCCGCTGTAATTGCCCGGAGCCGGATGCACTACCATACCCTGACTTTTATTTACAACAAGAAGGTCGCTGTCCTCATAAATTATATCAAGAGGTATATTTTCCGGCTGAGCCGAAATGCTTACAGGCTCCGGTATCCGCACCGTTATTTCATCGCCCGTTTTCAGTTTGTAATTCTTGCTTTCCTGCTCTCCGTTAATCAAAACGCCGCCTGATTCGGTAAGGCGCGCGAGAAACGAGCGGGTCTGCTCTGCGATGTTTTCCGACAAAAATTTATCAAGCCTGCTTCCGGCGCTTTCTTTATCAATCAAAAATTCATAATCTGTCATCGGGTTCAACCTTTTTCTTTTCGCCACTTTTCAGAAAATCAGAAAAAAAGAACAGATAGACGAGAAAAATTATAACGCCTGCCGTTACGCAGTAATCAGCAAAATTGCAGACCGGCGGAAAGAACGAAAGCTGTATATAGTCAACAACAAAGCCGTATAATATCCTGTCTATCATATTTCCTATTCCTCCGCCTATAAGCAGAGCGGCGGAAATATAAAATGTAAAATGAAGTTTATTTAATCTTACAACGGCTATTAAAAGCGCAAGTATAACAATTGTTGTCAGGGCAATAAATATCCATCGTTGGTTAGCAAGCAGTCCAAACGCCATACCCCTGTTTTCAACATAGGTAAGGCTTAACAAATTATCAATAAGCGTTACCGTTTTGACAGGCTTAAGAAGGGCTATCGCCGTAAGCTTTAACACCTGGTCAACAACAATAACCGCGGCGGCAATTATAAAGGTTATAAGCTTTTTCATAAAACACCCCAAAATAAAACTTGTTGGCAGTCTTGTTTAAGGGAGAGCGCGCAAATCCTGCCAATATGCAAAACAAGCGGCGCATCGGACGACACGCCGCTTTTATACTTTAAAAGTATGTAATTATTCCTTATCCTCAGCTTCCGCTCCTGCCGCGCTTACAGCCTCTTCAGCCGCCTTTTGCACCGCGTCGGTTGAAAATTCGGATGTAATGTCAACAACGTCCTTATCCTGAGGCGCTGTCTCTTTTGTAACCTCGTCGACTGTTTTTTTAATTTCAGCCTGTGCTACAGGATTATACGCCGCGTTTTCCGTAGTCGGGAACTGCTTGTCAAGCTCCGCCTTTTTATTGCTCATATCGTCGACTGACGGAAGTCCCTCTATAAGTCCTATATGGTTTTTATAAATCTCAAGAAGCTGCTCCCTTAAAACCACGGCGTCCGCCTGAAGCTTAAGATAGCTGTTTTTCTGCTCGACTACAGAGGAATTAGCCTGTACTATTATATCCTGTGCCTGAAGCTTTGCGTTGTTAATTATTTCCTCAGCCTTAATGTCCGCGTCCTTTTTGGCGGCGTCCATTACCTTTTGAGCGTTTATCAGAGCACCTCTTACGTTCTCTTCATCCTTGCGGTATTCTTCAATTCTCTTTGCAAGAATGTCAAGCTTTTTAACAAGCTCCACCTTATCCTTCTTGTTTTGCTCCAAGGTAGCCACTACCTCGTCAATAAAGTTTTCAACGTCCTCCGGGCGGTAGCCGCCGAGATTCGCCTTTCTGAAGCTGATATTCTTAACTTCATCAATTGTAAGCATTAGTATCTCTCCTATCTGAATTTTTTTATAATAATTCTTTTTCTGCCCTTTTTGCTTTCGCCGGCAAGCTCTAGCAAAACAAATTTACCCTTGCCTCTGAAAACAACGCTGTCGTTCTCTTTAAGATTAAAGGACGGAGAAAGCTTTACCGTATGATTTACGGAAACAAGCCCGGATTTTACAGCCCTTGCTCCCTTATCTCTGCTTAAGTTTAATACTTCAGACACAACATTGTCAAGTCTGAGAGAAGATACCGTTAAATTTAACAGTGTCGAGTCATCGGTTATAAGGTCGTCGGGCAGCTCGCCGCAGCTGACCTTTACGCCGATTTTCCCTATTCTGTTAAGCTGAGCGGCAATATAATCGGAAATTTCGGCTTTCACAAAAACAAAAGCTTCTCCGCTGCCGGTTAATATATCTCCAACGCACGAACGCTTTATTCCGAGAGCCATAAGCGAGCCGAGGAAATCTCTGTGTCCGGGATTAAATCTTGACGAATATGAAAGCCTGAGCGTTTTTATGGGAAAGCAGTCGGCTGAGGGCTCTATGCCATTCGGAAACAGCCCTATCACAGAGCGCTCGCTGTCGCTTCTGCCGCCCCAGAGCATATAATCCGAAAACTCGTTTCGCTTTATTATGTCAAGCGCCGCCGCAATTTCTTCTTCGTTTAAAAAGCCGACAAAAACAGGCTTTTCTCTAAGTCTGCAAAGGCGAAGCGCATCGTTAATTTGAACAGCTATGCTGTCTGAACCGTCCATTAAAAATAAAGTCCGCTGTTTTCAAGCTCGTCAAGAAGATCGTCGCCGGTGAGATCGACATTATTCGGTATAATAAGGAATGTGCTTGTTGCAATTCTTCTTACTGAGCCGTTGTTTGCATATGCGCATCCGCTTAAGAAATCAAGTATTCTTCTTGACTCGTCGCGGTTAGTGTTTTCAAGATTTAAAACGACTGTATGAGATTTTATAAGCTCGTCCGCAATAGACTTAGTTTCAGAACCGAATGTTTCAGGCTTAAACAAAACGACCTGAAGCTTTGCGGTTGCGCTTATATTTACAACCTTATTTTTTCTTTCCTCCGGGTCAGGAGCAAAGTTCTGATATGCCGATGATGAATATGAGCTGCCGCGGGAGGACGTGTAGCTGTCGCTGTCGTCGTCCTCATACGACGAATTGTAATCGTCGTCATCATAATCGTTATAATCGTCCTCGGGAACATCCCACATACGCTTAAATTTATCTACCAAGCCTGCCATTTTACTCTTCCTCCGTTACTTATATATTCTCGGCCCGAACAAGGCTGAGCCGATCCTTACCATATTGGCGCCTTCCAAAATTGCCTCCGTATAATCGGAGGACATACCCATTGACAAAAACTCCATATTAACATTATCCATTTTTTTGCCGCTAATGTCAACAAATAGTTTTCTCATTCTTGAAAAATAGTTACAAATATCCGATTTTTTATCACAAATAGGCGGAATTGTCATCAAACCTTTCACTGAAATATTATCAAGAACGGAAATTTCTTCAAGCAGCGCCTCAAGCTTTTCCGCTGATACGCCGGATTTGCTCTCCTCGCCCCCTATATTCACCTCAATCAAAATATCCGTGCTTATATTTTTCATTTGGCTTTGGCGCGATATTTCCTTTGCAAGCTTAATGCTGTCAACAGATTGAATAAGGCTTACCTTGCCGACTATCTGGCGTATCTTATTGCTTTGCAAATGACCTATAAAATGAAGCTGCGAGCTTTTAAGGTCGTAATAATCATATTTTGCCAAAAGCTCCTGAACACGGTTTTCACCTATATATTTCAATCCGCAGGATATCGCGTGGTTAATATAAACAGGCTCTACTGTTTTTGTCGCCGCAAGAAAGGTTATATCCTCTCTTGCTTTTCCTGCCTTTATTGCGGCATTTGATATATTTTCTTCGATTTTTGAGTAATTATACTCAATATCCTTAAGCCTGCCTTCATCACACTCTAACACTTTTTCCGTCATACAAATCGCTTCCTTCCGTTACCACTCTGTCATAAAGCTCAACAGTTCTTCCGCTGAAAAGCTCGTCCTCCTCAGGCGTTTGCTTGCATATAATATAGTCATCGCCGGAGTATTCTATTGCAATCTCTTTAAATTCAAGGACGCTTCCGCTTACAACATAAACGCCCAAAACCTTTTTTGTTTCTTCCTTTTCTTTTCCGTTTTTATCGGTTACTGTCGCCGTTACATAATCCTCGTGCAGAGCCGATTTGCTTATTCTCAGACCTTCAAATCTTTGAATGTCAATTTGAAGCTCCTCCTGCCTTAACGATGACAAAACAGGGCTCATATAATTACAGCGAAGCACTAAAGCGCCGTTGTCGGTCTTTGTTTTTTGATTAAGAGCCATTATATCAACCGGCAGGCTCTGCGCGGCCGCATACGGCATATTTACTTTTATATAAGACGAGTTTATGTTTCGGTTTATCGCAAGGGTAAGCTTTGATTCTATCGGGCAGACCATATACCAGTTTAAGTCGCTGATGACCTTGCCTATTACATTATCCGCAACCTTGTCCGGCTTATATTCAAGCGCCTTATTTACCTGTGAATAAGACATTTTTACGGCGTTTTTATAATCGTTCTTCTTTTCATATCCGTCCGTTGACGTTGTAAAATAGCCGGATACGGGCGATTTTATTTCGGCTATAGCCTCGCCGGTAACGCCCTTGAGGTCGTTATATTCCTTTTGAAGCTGAGATACCTTGGATGAATAATCCTTAACCTCTCCGATTATGAGCTTGCTCTCGTTAAGAGCAAAAAGCAAATCGTCCTCATTATCGACAAGCTCAGCCAAATTGCCGCCAATAATATTTTTATTGACGCTGATTATATTGTCTCTGATGCTGTTTCGCACGCTGTCAAGACCTGTAGTTTCTCGCTTTGCGGAGCGGTTGAGCTTTTCAAAAATGTCTATCTGCTCCTGAAGCTGCTTCATTTGCTTGTGATTGCTTGCGTCCTGCTCGCTGGCGTAAACCTTTGCGATAACGCCGCCCTTGGACACCTTTCTGTTTCCGTCGTATTCATATGCCACTACGCCGTTGACATCGTTTTTAATAAGCGTTTCGTTTCTTACTATGTAGCCGTTTGTATAAATTGAATCGGCAACATTTGCAAGAGACGCCGTTTCTGTTTTTACTACGGAAAAATTTGCCCCGTACAGCAAGTAGATTATATAAAGTAAAATAAAAAAGCACAGTAAAAATATACATACCTTTTTTATCAGTTTTTTTTCCAAAATATTTTCACCCTGTCTGTCTGTTTAATACGCCTTTGTTGTCAATAATTTTACACGCGGCGTCGATTATCTCGTTTTCATTTGCTTTATCTATATAAAGCCAGCTTATCTCTTTATCCCGCCCAAACCATGTCAGCTGTCGCTTTGCATACCTGCGCGTTTCCTTTTTAAGCTCTTCAACGGCATATTCATATGAAACCTCGCCGTTTATGTAGGGAATAAGCTCCTTATAGCCTATCGCCATTTTCGCGGTTTTCCCGAGGTTTAATGACATTATGCGCTTTGTTTCCTCAATAAGCCCTGAGCTTAGCATTATGTCAACTCTTTTATTTATCCTGTTATACAAAAAGCTGCGCTGTTCGGCGGTAAGACCGATTTTAACCGCGTTATAAGGCGGCTCCGAGGGACGCGAGTTTGAAATGCTTTCGGTCATTGTTTTTCCCGTCGTCTTGTAAATCTCAATCGCCCTTATAATTCTCTTTGTGTTTTTCTGACTGCCGAGCCTTTCGGCGCTTTCGGGGTCAAATTCCGAAAGGATTTGCAAAAGCCGTTCAACGCCCTGCTCCTTCGCAAGCCTTTCAAGCGATGACCTCAGCACTTCATCGGAGCCGGACGGAGTAAAAACAATATTGCTTAGCAATGACGAAGCATAAAGTCCTGTGCCGCCCGCAATTATCGGGGTTTTGCCTCTTGAGTAAATATCAAGTATTTTCTCCCTTGCAAGGTCAACATAATCAGCGACGGAAAACGGCTTGTCGGGCGGAAGAAAATCTATAAGATGATGAGGTATACCGCGCTTTTCTTCGGCGGTCGGTTTTGCCGTGGCTATGTCCATATATTTATATATCTGCATTGAATCGGCAGAAACTATCTCGCCGCCGTATTTTAACGCAATCTCCACTGCAAGACGGGTTTTCCCCGAAGCAGTAGGCCCCAACACCGCAATTACCGGTATTTTATTTAAGCTTTCCAATATATATTACACCCTGCCAAACATTTTTTCAAATTCACTTTTTTTAATGGCCGTGCTTACAGGCCGCCCGTGGGGACAATATCTTATTCTTTCATCGGACTGTATTATTCTTAAAAGCTCCTCAAGCTCCTGCGGCGAATTAAGGTTACCGCCCTTTATTGCGGCTCTGCAAGCGGCGTTATGATATACCCAGTCCATTTTTTCGCTTTGGATTTGCTTTTTGTTTTCAAGCAGATAGCCTGCCATTTCCTCGACTGTCGATTTAATATCGTCAATTCTTAAATATTGCGGATACGCTCTTACAAGCACGGTTGAAGAGCCGAAGTCCTCAATATCAAAGCCAAGGTCGGAAAAGGCGCTCAGATTGTCAAGCACAGCGTCATATTCGCCGGCGCTTAAAAGAACCGCCTCCGGCTCAAGCAGTGTTTGAGAATATGCCCTGCCCTTTTCAGCCTTTAAGCGCTCATAAATAATTCGCTCATGCGCCGCGTGCTTGTCGATAAAAAGCAGCTCGCTGTCGCCCCTTTGGGCGATTATATATGTATTAAACGCTTCTCCTATGTATTTAAGCGAAGGCATTGTTATCTGTGTTATAGGATTATTGCGCAGAATTGCGTCCTGCTCAGCTTCCTGCGTTGATTTATCCGTATTATCGCCGTCATTATTAGTAATCACGTTTTCTCCGCTGTGCGTCAATGACGCGTTTTCATTTTCAACAACAGGCGTTTTTAATTCCTCCGATTGCGCATTTTCCTCCGTCGGTACGGTAAAATCAACGCTTTTATCAAGCATTTCAAGATACGATTTTATCTGCTCTTTATCCTTTGAGCTGTCGCAAAATCTTACGTTTTGCAGCGGTTCGCTTTTATTGGACATATATACAAACGGCTCGCCGACGCCGCTTTTTTCGGAGTCCTTGACTTGCTTTTTCTGCTCGTATTCGTTTTTCATTCGAGCAAGCCTTGCGCTGTCAAAGGTGAACGGATTTTTAGTACCTGCCGCCGCATAAGCATTGTTATTTTCGCTCTTTTGAGATATTATAGCTTCTTTTTCCCTGTGATTGTTAAAAATCGCTGACTTAACGCCGTGATAGACCGCCTCAAAAACAGGTCTTTCGTTTATAAATCTTATCTCCGTCTTTGCCGGATGAACATTTACGTCTACTCCTGCAAAGGAAAGGGCGATATGCAAAACGCAGGCAGGAAATTTCCCGACCATAACGGCTCCCTTGCACGCCTCCTCAAGCGCCACCATTGCGGTGCGGCATCTTACATAGCGATTGTTTATAAAAAAATTCTGCATATTTCTGTTTGCTCTTGCGTTGTACGGCAGCGAGACATATCCGCTTACCTTTACTCCGTTTAAAGAATAGTCAACAGGAATAAGCCCTTTTGCAAAATCTCTGCCGTATACCGAATAAATCGCAGACAAAAGCTTTCCGTCGCCGGAGGTTTTAAGCGCCTGCCTGCCGTCCTTGATATAGGTAAAGGCTATTTCAGGATGTGAAAGCGCAATTTTGTCTATAACGGCAGTTACCGCGTTGCCCTCGGAAGTATCCTTTTTCAGAAACTTCATTCTTGCAGGCACGTTATAAAAAATATCCCTTACGATTATTGTTGTTCCCTTCGGGCATCCCGCGCTTTCAAGCATTACCTCTTCTCCGCCGTGTATAACATATCTGCTGCCGAGCTCCTCGTTGTCGCTCAGAGTCATAAGCTCTACCCTTGCAACCGCGCTTACGGAGGCAAGAGCCTCTCCCCTGAAGCCGAGAGTTGATATTGAACCGAGATCCTCCTCTTTTGAGAGCTTGCTCGTAGCATGTCGGATAAATGCCTTTTTTATGTCCTCCCTCATAATTCCGCAGCCGTCGTCAGTGACGCGGATATATGAAACTCCGCCTCGCATTATTTCTACCGTTATGGATTTAGAGCCTGCGTCAATGGAATTTTCAACAAGCTCCTTTATTACGGACGCCGGTCTTTCAACGACCTCACCGGCGGCAATAAGCTCTGCCGTGTGTTTGTCAAGCACGTTAATCCTGCCCATACAGGCTCACCTCCGTTAATTGCACATTTTAATCAGTTCAAACAATATGTTCATAGACTCAATAGGAGTTAAGGTGTTTATATCAATTGATTTAAGCTTTTCTTCTATCTGCGGATTTCCAGCGCCGAAAAGGGACAGTTGATTTGTATTATCGGCCCTTTCATCCGTGTCGGCTCTGCGCTTTGCAGCCGGCTCGGAGTCGTGCGACGCGCCTTCAAGCTCCTTTAATATTTGCTTTGCGCGCCTTATTATCCAATCCGGCACGCCGGCAAGCTTTGCTACCTCTATTCCGTAGCTGTCATCGGCTCCGCCCGGCACTATCCTTCTTAAAAACGTTATGTCGTCGCCTCGTTTTTTTACGGCAATATTATAATTCTTTACGCCGTCAAGCACGTCCTCCATAACGCTTAATTCGTGATAATGCGTTGCAAACAGAGTCTTTGCGCCGAGCTTTTTCTTATCGGCTACATATTCAAGCACAGCCCTTGCGATGCTCATACCGTCGAACGTAGATGTTCCTCTGCCTATTTCATCAAGTATAAGCAGGCTTTTTGAGGTAGCGTTTTTAACGATTGCCGCAACCTCGCTCATTTCGACCATAAATGTAGACTGACCCGAAGCAAGGTCGTCGGACGCGCCGACCCTTGTGAATATGCTGTCGCATATTTCAATATCCGCACTGCTTGCCGGAACAAAAGAACCAATCTGCGCCATAAGCACGATCAAAGCTACCTGACGCATATACGTTGATTTTCCTGCCATATTCGGCCCTGTTATAATCGCGACGGTGTTTTCGCCGCTGTCGAGCAATGCGTCGTTAGGAACAAACGGCGCGCCGAGTAAAAGCTGTTCAACAACGGGATGTCTGCTTTCCTTAAGCCGAATGCCGCCGCTTAAAGAAATATTCGGCTTGCAGTAGCGGTTATCGGACGCCACCGAAGCAAGGGAAGATATAACGTCAAGAGTGGAAATTGACGAAGCTGTGCGCTGTATGCGTTCGAGATTAGAGGCGGTGCTTGACCTTACCTCTTCAAAAATCTTATATTCAAGTCCCTGCGAACGCTCCTTTGCGCCTATTATTCTTCCCTCAAGCTCCTTAAGCTCCTCTGTTATGTATCTTTCGCAGTTAGTAAGAGTTTGTTTTCTTATATATTCATCCGGCACAAGGCTTTTATATGAATTTGAAACCTCAAGATAATATCCGAACACCCTGTTGTAGCCGACCTTGAGCTTTGGAATATTTGTTTTTTCCTTTTCCCTTGCCTCAAGCTTAGCAAGTATTGCCGAGGTGTTGTTCATATCACCTCTTACCGAATCAAGCTCTTCGTTATAGCCCTCCTTGATTATTCCGCCCTCTCTTACCGAAAACGGCGGATCCTCCACAATGGCACTGTTGATAAGCGAGACTATGTCTTCAAGAGTGTCTATATTATTAAGCAGCTCGCATAATAGAGGCGATTTTACATCCTTTAAAACGGACTTTATCTCAGGCAGCTTTTCAAGCGCCGCCGAAAGATTTCTAAGCTCCCTGCCGTTTGCGCTGCCGTAAACAATTCTTGTCATCAGCCGCTCTATGTCGTACATTCCGGAAAGAGCGTTTTCAAGCTCAAGGCGCGTTACGGTTTCACGGTAAAGCTCGTCCACTGCGTTTTGACGTTTGACTATAGCGGCGCAGCTTACAAGCGGCTGCTCTATCCAAGACCTTATAAGCCTTTTTCCCATAGCCGTTTTTGTTTTGTCAAGCACCCACAAAAGCGAGCCTTTTTTGCCTCGGCTGCGCATAGTTTCAAGCAATTCAAGGTTGCGCCTTGTATTAAAATCGAGATTCATATATTGGTTTTCAAAATATAAATCAAGCTGATTCATCCGCTCAAGGCCGCTCTTTTGGGTCATGCGCAAATATCCTATAAGCGCGCCGAGCGAAGAAATAACGGTTTTGTAATTCCTCTCAACAAGGCTGTCTGCCTGCTCACGGCTGAATTGAGCCTTTACTGCCTCAAGCGAAGAGTTGTAATCAAACCTTTCATCCTCAAGCATTTCAACGCCGGCTGAAAGCTTATCCCTTATAAGCGAGGGAAGCTCCTTAAAATTCAATACGTCTCCGCCAATAAGCAATTCTCTGGGAGAAAATCTGAAAAGCTCGTTTTTAAGAGAGTCAAAGCAGCCGCTGCCTGAAATTTGGGTGCAGTGCAGCTCGCCGGTCGAAATGTCGGCAAAGCACAAGCCTATTGTTTCGCCCTCGGCATAGCAGCAGGCTATATAGTTGTTTCTTGCTTCGTCGAGCATACTGCTTTCCATTACGGTGCCGGGAGTTATTATTCTTACAATGTCACGTTCAACAAGTCCCTTTGCAAGCGCCGGATCCTCCATTTGCTCACATATGGCAACCTTATATCCCTTTGCGACAAGTCTTGCAATATATCCCTCGCAGCTGTGGTACGGAACGCCGCACATAGGCGCGCGCTCCTCCTGACCGCAGTCGCGCCCGGTAAGGGTAAGCTCCAGCTCCTTTGACGCAAGTTTTGCATCGTCAAAAAACATCTCGTAAAAATCGCCAAGACGAAAAAAGATAATACAATCCTTGTTTTCCTCTTTAATTTTCAGGTATTGCTTCATCATAGGAGAAAGCTCAGCCATTTATCCTTACCTCTTTAAAATAAAATCTTAACACCCATTATCAGTGACAGCCGCCGCAGCTTGAGCAGCTTCCTGTGCAGCTTGGAGAATAGTCCGTCGTTTCGGGGTCCTCTCCGTTTGCCGACTGGCTTATTATTGCAAGCACCCTTTGCAGTACCGAATCAAGCTGTTGCTTAGCCTCGTTATATGCGGTCATATTTTCGTTTTTCATAATATCGGCGTAAACCTTGCGCATTTCGGCATTAAGCTGCTGAAGCTTGTCGTCGTCCCTGTCGCTTTTTTGCGCCTCGTTGTTTATGGCAATCCTTTTTAAATTAAATTCGCCTATTAAATTCTGAAGCTCCTTATCGTTGTCGCTGTTTTGCTGAGCAATTTGCAGCTTTACATATGCGTCCTCCTGCTGAATTGCCTTTCCTATCTCTCTTGCCATTTTGATTATATCCATTTTTCTCTCTCCCTTTTTTATTTTATTAATTATTATTATTTAATCTGCCCTTTAATATCCAGTTGCCGGAGTCGGTTATTTTTACCTCGCCGAAGCTTCCGATAACGCTTTGGTCAGCCTCGACCTCAACTACAATATTGCCGGAGGTTCTTGCGTTTATTATGCCGTCCTTTTTTGCTTTTTCTTCAAACAAAACTCTTTGAACGGTGCCGACCATTGAGGCGCATCTTTTTGCCGCTATTTTTTCCTGAAGCTTTATAAGCCGCTGAAAGCGCTCGGACTTTTCCTCATCGCTTGTAGGGTCATCCATCACTGCGGCAGGCGTACCGACACGCTTTGAATATATAAAGGTGAAAAGCGAAGTGAAGCCGACCTCTTCAACAAGCGACAAAGTCTGCTTAAAGTCCTCCTCGGTTTCGCCGGGAAATCCCACTATAATATCGCTTGTCAGAGAAATTTCGGGGATTTTTTTCTTTGCGTAATTTACTGTTTCAAGGTATTTCTCACGCGTATATTTCCTGTTCATAAGCTTTAATATCCTGTCGCTTCCCGACTGAAACGGCAGGTGCAAATGCGTTGATATATGACGTCCGGCCGCTATTGTATCTATAAGCTCATGCGTGCAGTCCTTTGGGTGCGAGGTCATAAATCTGAGGGTATAATCGCCGTCTATTGAATCAATTTTTCTTAAAAGCTCGGAAAAGCTTATATCCTCCTCAAGCCCCTTGCCATAGGAATTTACGTTCTGACCGAGAAGCGTTATATCCTTGTAGCCGCCATTTATAAGCTGCCGCGCCTCTTCAAGTATTGCGCTGCTGCTGCGGCTGCGCTCACGCCCCCTGACATACGGCACTATGCAGTAGGAGCAGAAATTATCGCAGCCATACATTATCGGCAGCCACCCCTTAAAAGCGCCGTCACGGCGCTTTGGCAGTCCCTCGTGAACAAGCAAATCGTCGTTACCTCTTAAGAATTGCCGCTTTCCGCCTGTCAGGCTCTTATACAAAAGCTTTGGGAATTCGTGCAGACAGTGGGTTCCGAAAACAAGCCCCACAAATGGGAAGCTTTCGTATATTCTGTTGACAATATGCTCCTGCTCCATCATACATCCGCAAAGGGCTATCAATGTTGAAGGATGCTTTTTCTTTATGCTCTTTATTGCGCCGACATTGCCAAACACCCTGTCCTCCGCGTGTTCTCTTACGGCGCAGGTATTAAACAGGATAAAATCCGCGTCCTCCGGATTTTCTGTAAAATCATAGCCCATCATAGCAAGCATTCCCTTTATAGTCTCGCTGTCGGCTACATTCTGCTGACATCCGTATGTACGCACGCAGGCAAGCGGTTTCTCTCCCCTCGCCCTTATCTGCATAATTTCCGCAACAAGCTCTATATATTCATTTTGCTGCTGTGCAAAAGTATTTATTTCGCTCAAGTCGCTTGTACTCCATTCTATTAAACTTACAAAATATAATAACACAAAAAGCCTTATTCTTCAAGTGCTTTGACTACAGAGAAAATCGTTATTATATTACCAATATGTAAATTTATTTTTACGAACCTCTTTTTTCCTTGACAGAAAATTTGAGAAAGAATATAATTATTTACATTTCACAGGGCTAAACTCCGCGTTATTGTTATTTAAAAGGGGATATAATATGCTGCAGCTTAAAAACATTAGAAAAAGCTATAAAACAGGAGATTTCACTCAGGTTGCGCTCGACGATATATCGCTTAGCTTTCGCAAAAGCGAGTTTGTCGCGATACTTGGGCAGAGCGGCTCGGGAAAAACGACATGTCTTAATATAATCGGCGGTCTTGACAAATACGACAGCGGCGACCTGATTATAAACGGCACATCGTCAAAAACCTTTAAAAGCAAGGACTGGGACGCATACAGGAACAACAGCGTCGGCTTTATCTTTCAAAGCTATAATCTGATAAATCATCTTAACATAATAGACAATGTTGAAATCGGTATGACGCTCAGCGGAGTGTCCCGTCACAAAAGGCGGGAAAAAGCCAAAGAGGTTTTGGAGCGCGTAGGTCTTAAGGATCATATGCACAAAAAGCCTAACCAGCTATCGGGCGGTCAGATGCAGAGGGTCGCCATTGCAAGAGCACTTGCAAACGACCCGGACATAATACTCGCGGACGAGCCTACCGGCGCGCTTGACTCGACAACAAGCAGACAGATAATGGAGCTTATCAGGGAAATCGCCAAGGATAAGCTTGTTATTATGGTCACGCATAATCCGGAGCTTGCGCAGGAGTACGCCGACAGGATAGTAAAATTCAAGGACGGGAAAATAACAGACGACAGCAACCCCTATGACGATACAGCCGAGAGCGAAAGCTATGCGCTTAAAAAGACGAGTATGAGCTTTTTAACGGCGCTTAAGCTCTCGGGAAAAAATATTTCCACAAAAAAGGGCAGGACAATTCTAAGCGCTTTTGCCTCAAGCATAGGAATTATAGGCATAGCCCTTATTTTAAGCCTTTCAAGCGGCTTTCAGGAGCAGATAATAAAATTTCAAAACGACGCTCTTTCTGAATTTCCGATTATAGTTTCGCGTCAGTCGATGAATATGGACGCAGAACAAATGGCGGAAATGAGCGAAAAAATGCAGGAGAGATTTTCCGACAAAAAGAAATTTGCCGACACGGATTCTGTTCTGCTCTATTCCGCAGAGGAGGAAACAACTCTGCACCAAAATAATCTGACGGACGATTATCTTGATTATATTAAGGATATTGACCCGAATATCTGCTCAAGCATAGGATACACAAAAATAACCGGAATGAACCTTTTAAGAAAGGTCGACGGCAAGGCAAAGCCGGTTTCATTCACAGTTGGTATGTCGGGAGCGAACGACCCGCAGAAAATGGGAAATATGACGAGTATGAGCTCGGTTGGCCTTACAACGTATCCGAATAACCTTGACAAAAACTCAACGCCGTACCTTGAAAAAAATTACGATGTGCTTGCCGGCTCATATCCAAAAAACGAGCTTGAGCTCGTTTTGGTCGTAGACAACAGAAACCGTGTTGACTCGGCGGTTATGTCAATGCTCGGCTTCGACACCGACGACGTTAAAAAAATAAAATTCAAGGATATTGTGGGAACGGAGCTTAAGCTTGTGCCTAACGACCTGTATTATGAGAAAACTCCCGTAGGTTTATTTATGCCGAAAACCGATTATAAAAAAATGTATGACGAAAAGGACAATATTACTCTTAAAATATGCGGCGTTGTTCGTGTGAAGGAGGATACAAAAATCGGTATGCTCGCGTCCGGCATAGCATACAACGATTCGCTTGTTGACAGGGTAATTGAGCTTAACAAGGATTCTGACATAGTAAAGGCTCAGAAAAAGAGCAATAACAATGTTATGACAAGCGAACAGCTTGACAAGGACTCAAAGGAACAGCTTCTTTCATATCTCGGCGCAAAGTCGCAGCCTATGATGCTGTATATTTACCCGAAAACATTTGACAACAAGGAATCCGTCATTGAATATCTTGACAAGTACAACTCAGGAAAAAGCGACGATGAGATAGTAACATATACAGACCTTGCCGACACAATGACGAGTATGACCTCAAGCATTATGGACGCTATCACCCTTGTGCTTATCGCCTTTGCCGGAATATCGCTTATAGTTTCGCTTATAATGATTGCCATTATCACTTATATTTCTGTTTTGGAGCGCACAAAGGAGATAGGCGTGCTGAGAGCGCTCGGAGCAAGAAAGAAGGATATATCAAGAGTATTTAACGCTGAAACATTTATTATCGGAGCGTTTTCAGGTCTTTTGGGTATAGCGGTTGCATATCTTCTCTGCTTGCCCATAAACTCAATACTCGAAGATATGACCGAGCTTCCGAATGTGGCTCAGCTTAATCCGCTGCATGCACTGCTTCTTGTTGTCGTCAGCGTAGCGCTTACTCTGCTCGGCGGACTGATTCCTGCAAGGATAGCCTCAAAGAAGGATCCTGTCGAGGCGCTCAGGAGCGAATAATATCTAATATTAATTTATTAAAAGAGCCGGTCGGCTTTGGCTTTGACGCCAAGTCGAACCGGCTGTTTTTTATTTTTAAATCATAGTATAAGGATTTGCACATTGATTTTTCGGCGCAGATTATAATTAAGGTCGGCGCGGTCGCTTCAGCTACTCAAAGGCGCTGCCGTTTATGTCCGTTATCTCGTTTCTTGTGCAGACATAAAAATATTCGCCGCCGGTTTTTTCCTTTAGGGAATTTAAATACAAAATCGGATTTATGTTTTCACTGCTTCCTGCCGGCAGGGTCATTGTAAGAACTGCCTGCTCGCCGTCGGCTTTTAAATCGTAATCCTCAAGATACGGTCTTAAATCTATTTCCTTAACGCCCTTCTTCGTCTTTTTTTGAGTAATAATCTCATTCATTGAGAGCAAATCGGAAATTTCCTTTTGTATTTCATCGGCGCTTTTATCATCGCTGCTTATTATTATTTCATATCTCGCCCTTGCTATTTGGGCAGGCTTCATCTTCGGCTCGGCAGCCTTATATGCCCTTATACCGTCCGGCAGGCTTTTGTTTAACAGCGCTGGTATAAGCGAAATATCAAAGCCTTCGTCCGTCAGCCTTATGTCCATAGTTTCGCACTCGCCGCAAAAGCCAAGCGAAAGCGGAAGCGCAAAGGTTATAAACGGATGGGGGTTGAAGCCCTCGGTATGCCAAATTGGTATTTTACTTCTGTTTATCGCAAGGGTCATAACCTTATTTAAATCAAGGTGTGAAATAAACCTTGAAAGCCCCTCCTTTTTAAACCATATCCTTACGTTTTTCAAAGCATACGCCCTCCTTCCATCGAGCGGCGCCGCAGCCGGAGCAATTTTGGCGGCAGTTCGGGGTTGTTTCGCTGTTATAAGCTTTTTTGCATTCCTCTATGAGGAATAATTTTTTTATGCCGTAGTCTATGTGATCCCACGGCAGAAGCTCATCGAAACTCCTCTGTCTGTTTGCGTAAAACGCAGGGTCTATGCCGCACTCGTCAAAGACCTCAAGCCATTTGTCAAGGCTGAAAAAGTCGCTCCAGCCGTCAAATTTCATTCCCCTTTCATTTGCTTTTAACAAAGCCTTGCAAAGACGTCTGTCGCCCCGTGCAAACACCGCCTCTATAAAGCTTGTTGAAGAGTCGTGATAATTGTAATTTATTTTTTTTGTTGTAATTGAATCCTTAAGGTGCATCTGCTTTTCCTTTAGCGTTTCTATCGTATCCTGCGCAAACCACTGAAACGGAGTAAACGGCTTAGGCACAAAGCTTGCGGTGCTCAGCGTTACTCTTACGCTCTTGCCCTTTGGGCGGTTTTCAGCGCTGTAATACGCGTTTACAACCTGCTGGCCAAGACGGGCTATGCCTGCCACGTCGTCGAACGTTTCGGTCGGCAAGCCAATCATAAAGTAAAGCTTTACGGTTGTCCAACCGCCGTCAAACGCGGTTGAGCAGGTTTCCATAAGTTCCTGCTCGGTGACGTTCTTATTTATAGCATCCCTCAGCCTTTGCGTGCCTGCCTCCGGCGCAAATGTCAGTCCGCTTTTTCTCACGGTTTTCAGCTTTGAGAGAATATCGTCTGAAAAGCCGTCAACTCTGAGCGACGGCAAGGATATGCTCACATTTTCCTTTTCGGTCCATTCGTTCATTTTTGTAAGCAGAGGCACTATTTTTGTGTAGTCGCTTGAGCTCAAAGATGAAAGCGAAACCTCGTCATAGCCTGTACCTTCACATAGCAGGCGGCACTGTCTGTCTATTACCTCCGGCGATTTTTCACGCACCGGCCGATATAAAAATCCTGCCTGACAGAAGCGGCAGCCTCTTATGCAGCCTCTGAAAATCTCCGCCATTGCTCTGTCGTGTACTATTTCTATTGACGGCACTACAAAGCTTTGCGGATAATAGAGCGAATCAAGGTTCTTAATTATTCTCTTGTTGACCTTCTCAGGCGCGCCGTGGCTTGAAGCAAATGATTTTAGCGTTCCGTCACTGTTATATTCCGGCGTGTAAAGCGACGGTACATATACCCCCTCTATCTGTGCGGCCTTTATCAAAAATTCCTGCTTGCTTTCGTTATTGCTTTTGCACTGCTTGTAAAGGTCTATTAATTCAAGGTCTACCTCCTCGCCCTCGCCGATAAAAAACAAATCGACAAAGTCTGCGAGCGGTTCGGGATTGCAGGCGCAGGGCCCGCCGGCGACAACTATGTTAAAAAGCTGCGTTCTTTCGCTTGAAAGAAGCGGTATATTTCCAAGCCTTAGCATATAGAGTATATTTGTAAACGACAGCTCGTATTGCAGAGTAAAGCCGATAAAATCAAATTTATCAAGGCTGTCGCCGCTTTCGAGAGCATAAAGAGGAATGCCATGCTTTGTCATCTGTTCCTCCATATCGACCCACGGGGCAAAAACTCTTTCACACCATATGTCATCACGCTCGTTAAACTGGCTATATAATATTTTCATACCGAGATGAGACATACCGACCTCATACACGTCGGGAAAGCAAAAGGCAAAGCGAACGTCCACGCTTTCCTTATCCTTTATAACGCTGTTAAGCTCACCTCCGGTGTATCTTCCCGGCTTTTGAACATTAAGCAAAATTTTTTCTACCTCTTTGCTTATCATTGCTTCACATCCATTCACTTATCTTAGTATATCGTAATCACTCTTTTTCTTTAATAATATAATACCTGTCAGATAGCAGCTTGTAAATAATAAAGTAAAATTATATTTTGATTTTAAAAGCAAAATCAGACCCAAAGCCGTCATCGGAAGCAAAATCAGCGCCGAAACAACGGTCAATATTTTAGATATAAGGTCAGGGCTAATCCTTTTCATCATTAAAAAGCTCAGTGCGCGTCCTCCGTCGAGGGATTCCACCGGCAAAAGATTAAAGCAGGCAAGGACAAGCGCCGAGACGGAAAGCAGTCTTAACAGCTCGGCGGATATAAAAAAATGAATAATTCCAAAAAGCGCGAAGCATAAAATATTTGCCGCCGCGCCGGACAGCGCAACGGCAATTTCTCTGTTTAACGAAAGAGGACAGTAATTCTTTTTTATGTTGATGTCGAACAGACTAAGCTTGACGGTCTTAACCGTACAGCCGAATTTATAAAGAGTAATAATGTGTCCAAGCTCGTGCAGCACGGCGTTTATAACCGCGCAAAAGGCTGTAAGACTTTTATCGGCGATAAGGACGACGCTGAGCGCAGCAATCAGTGGAAAGCTTATATCAAAGCTTATCCCCCTTAAATTAATTCTCATTATTTTCTCCCGAATGAAAATCAAAAAAATCAGTTATCACAAGCTCGGAATTAAGCTGCCGGCAGTACCAATCTCTCACCGTGTGAAACAGTCCGCTGTTTGTAAACTTGAGAGCGGTAATTAAAATAACGGCGAGCGCACAGATTATTAGCTGATATTTAATTATTCTCTGCGAGCCGGTGAGCCGTCTTTTTTCCCTCTTTTCGCTCTGCTCCGGCTGCATATCGACATAATTTTCATCGTCGGACACATCGTCAAGCTTGACGGGAGCCGCCTCATACGGGGCTATCGACTGCCATTCGTCCTCAAATTCCTTTTGATCCGGTTCAAAATTATTCATTGCGCCACTTCCCTAATTTTTTGTATATCTATATGTGGCAGCAACTAAAAAAATTCATATCATTTTGGATCGTCAAGCCTTTTAAAGTCGTTTTTCAACAAATTTCTGTATAAAAGCAGCGCGGTTACAAGCGCAGCAGCCTCGGCAATCGGGAAAGAATACCATACAAGATCAAGGCTGTAGAAAGAGAAAACATACGCGACCGGCAATATAACGACAAGCTGACGCAAAGCGGACAAAAACAAGCTTCTTACGCCCTTGCCGACAGCCTGAAACAGTGTTGTAAACATTACGCTTACTGTTGCCGGAATAAAGCACAGGCTTATGCTCCTGAGCGCAGGCACGCCGATTTCAAGCATAGACTTCGACGGAGAAAAGATTGACAAAAGCTGCTCCGGAAACACCCAAAATATAACGGTGCCGAGCGCCATAATGCAAAGTGCTATCAAACATCCGTATTTAAGCGCAAGCAATAGCCTTTTTTTGTTGCGTGCTCCGTAGTTGTAGCCCATAATCGGCATAACGCCCTGATTTAATCCGAAAACAGGCATAAAGACGAAGGATTGCAGCTTGTAATAAACGCCGAGAACGGAAACCGCGTCCGTTGAAAAGCGAACAAGGATCTGATTCATAAAAAGCAGCATAACAGAACTTATGGACTGCATAACAGCGGAGGGTATTCCGACTGTGTAAATATTTTTAATTATACTCAGTCTCGGACGGAAGCCCCTGATTTTTATTTTTATCTGATGCTTTTTCGCAAGCATTATTATAAGGGCATAAATCATAGACAATATCTGACCCGTGACGGTTGCCACAGCCGCGCCGAGGACTCCGAGCCTTGGGAATATCCAAAAGCCGAATATAAGGCACGGGTCAAGGATAATATTTGTGACCGCTCCTATTAGCATAAAAATCATAGGCTGAATCATATTTCCCGTAGCCTGAAGCGTCTTTTCAAGATTAATCTCAATGAGTGTGCCGAAAGAAAAAATAAAAACACAGCTCAGGTAATCAACGCCCATTTGAATAAGCTGCGGATCGTCTGAATACATTGAAAAGAACGGCGTTGAAACGGTAAATCCGAGCACGGCGAAAACTATCCACGAACAAACCCCAAGAAACAGTCCGTGCGTTGCCGCGCTGTTTGCCGTGCTTATATCGCCCTCGCCAAGCTTTCTGGACACAAGGCTGTTTAATCCGACGCCCGTGCCGACAGCCACAGACACAAGAAACATCTGCATTGGGAAAGCGAGCGACACCGCGCTGAGCGCCTTTTCGCTCACCATTGCGACAAACATACTGTCAACAACATTGTAAAGCGCCTGTATGACCATTGAAAACATTGCAGGCAAAGCCATTGTCATTATAAGCCTGAACATTGGGGCATATCCCATTTTGTTCTGCTCGATTCTATTCATCCTATCCCCTCTTAACACAAAAAAACATAAATTATTGGCGAAGCTATCTCCGCCAATAAAATTTCAGATTAACTTTAAACAGCTTACCATGCTCGTATTATACATTATAGCGCATAAATTTTCAACCTTCGACTGCCCTTTTTCTCCTTACTATGCGATATATTACCGTTGAAACGAGCATACCGAACAGACATCCGGCAAAATCGACCCATATATCATAAACCATAGAAGTTCTGCCCGGAGATAAATACTGCACCGTTTCGTCAATAAGCGGAGCGAAAACGCCGATAAAGATCGTAAAAAATATAAGCGCTTTGTTTTTATAGCCGGTGAATGAAATCATAAAGGAATTAAAAAAGGCGAAAAACACGGCAAACTCGAAAAAATGAGCGAGCTTTCTTACGACAATGCTTAAAACGATATAATCGCCGCCGCTCAGATTTTTAAAAAAGTGATTTGCAAGAAATTGGACTATAAATCCGCTTTCGTTTGTCGACAGCTCGCCGTTTGTCAGCGAATTGCCTATAAACACGGCAGCCGAAATAAACGACAGCGCCAAAAAAACTTTAGAAGATCTTTTTGCAAATATTGCTTTCATATATTCACCCTTTGCCTTTAAATATTTTCTGCTCAGATACGAAAATTATATAAAACCTCAAACCGTAACGTCGCGTATCTCAGTCATACCAAGTACATAAACGCTGTTTTCGCTGTGCATCGTTATAGACTGCGCATCAAGTCCCGAATCCGCTGTTCCGGCTTCCTCGCCACTTGTTTTGTAAAAGGCGGTAAAGCCGTCGCACAGGGCGGCGATTTTGCCCCCGTATATATCAATTGAGGAAATTCTGTATTCAGTATCGACTATTTTATCAAGAGAGCCGTTCTTGTTGAGATATGCTATATGACAGTTTCCGCCGTCGCTTGACGGAGAAAGCGATATTACCGCGCCGGAGCTCTCGTCATAAGAAAAGGCGGTAAGCGATAATCCCTCATAGTCATATCTGTCTATGTCGGTATAATTTGATTTTATCATCAGCGCCTGATTGTCGCATATAACGGCTATGGCACCGTTATCCATAAATTCGCAGGAATAAACAAGAGTGTTCGCCTCTTCAAGCATGGCAACCGGCTCTTCCTTAGAAAAATCGAGAACATATATAACGGTTTTAAAATTCCCGTTTTCGGTCGTCACAGTGGACACCGCGGCAAGATTGCCGCCGTTGTTAAGGGCAACGGAGGTTGCGTAATAATCGGCAAACGAGTAGCTGAATATCTGACGGTCAGAGCTGTCAAAGGCGACAAGCTTAGAAAGATAGCCGTCTGTATCGGTCAAAAAGGCATAATTGCCGTTTGACGAAACATCGCCCTGAATTATAGGGTTCTCAAGCTCGTTTTTTATCCTTGTGTCGCTTGCTTTGTCAATTTGATAGCCGACGCCGTTAATGCTGTATGTAAGAATATTGTCGCCGGCAATCTTCATAGCCGGCTGTGAAAAGCTTATAGGTCTGTCCACAATTTTTGCAGCCGATTTATTAAGGCAGACAAGCGAGGTATCGCTGATGTATGTAAGATAATTATTTGCATATTGAAAGTTTGCGTCGCTTATCTTAGTCCCCGAAATAAATGTGGGGTAGCTTTCGCCGCCATTGTTCGACAGGCCGGTTTGTATATTTTCTATTATCTTATCCGGCGCAAGATAATTCCAGCCCGTTGCTATTATTACCGAGACAAGACAAAGCAGCAATATCACTACGACCGTCTTTGTCTTTGAGGATATAACGTCCCTCGGCACCGCCTCGGTATTGCCGCTGTCCTCGATATAATGCATAAATTCATAATCACGCTCGGCTTCACTTGCTGTTTTTCCGCCTTTTTTGTATCGGCGCTTATTCTCTTTGTTTTCCTTTTTTTCGCTGTTTTCCTTTTTATCCCTTGACATATAAAACTCCTTAGTAAACTACTCTGTTAAGATATAATCCGTGCGGCGGCGCGGTAGGCCCCGCAAGGCTCCTGTTTTTGGCCCTGATTATATCCGGCAGCTCGTCCTCGCTGATTTTCCCCTGCGCCACTCTTAAAAGAGTGCCGACCATAATCCTTACCATATTGTAAAGAAAGCCGTCCGCCTCGACATTAAATTCAACCATATTTCCGTTTCTTTTAACCGAAAAGCTCTTTACCGTGCGTGTGAAATCGCCTTTCTCGCGCTTGTCAAGAGTGCAAAAGGAGGTGAAGTCGTGCGTTCCCACAAACGCCTGCGCGGCACGGTTGAGCATATTCTCGTCAAGCTTATATCTGTAATGCAGGGCGTAATTGTTCAAAAACGGGTTGCGCTCTGAACTGTTCCATATTTTATATACATACTCTTTGCTTTTGCACGAGTAGCGCGCATGAAAATCCATCGGCGCTTCCTTTCCCGATAAAACAGCAATATCCTTCGGGAGAAATCGGTTAAGCGCACACTTTAATCTTTCGGGCGGTATTGTGTGCTCCGTAAGAACGTTTATGCAGTACATATTGGCGTGAACGCCCGAATCCGTTCTGCTGCAACCCTTGACATTATAACTGTCTCCGATTATTTTTTCAAGCGCCTGCTGAAACACCTGCTGAACGCTTAAAGCATTATTCTGAATCTGCCATCCGTGATAATTATGTCCGTCATAGGCTATAGTCAAAAGTATGTTTCTCATCTGACTACCGCCGGTAAAAATATGTTGCATAATATTACTCCGCCAAGCACGGCTATAGAAATTAAAAGTCCGTAAAAATCTATCTTGCCAAAACGCAGCCTTTTCATTCTGGTTCTGCCGCTGCCGCCCTGATAGCAACGGCACTCCATCGCGGTGGCAAGATCCTCCGCTCTTTTAAACGCGGAAACGAAAAGCGGTATAAGCACGGGAATAAGCGCCTTTACCCGCTTTATAAGATTGCCGCTGTCAAGGTCGGCTCCGCGCGCCTTCTGCGCAGACATAATCTTGTCCGTTTCCTCAAGAAGCGTCGGAACAAAGCGCAGCGCTATTGTCATCATCATTGCTATCTCGTGTATCTTAATATGAAAAACGCCAAGCGGCTTTAAAAGCCGCTCTATTGCGTCGGTCAAATCGGTTGGAGAGGTGGTGAAGGTGAGCATTGAGCTTGCAATTATCAGCAGCGCTATTCTAAGCGCGACAAATATGGCGTTATTTATTCCGGCTTCGGTTATTTTGAGAAATCCAATCTGAACAAGCGGATCGCCCTTGCCGTAAAACAGATTTATAATACCTGTGAACAAAACTATGAATAAAATCATTTTCATACTTTTGAGATACATTTTTAACGGGATTTTACTCGCAAACATCAAAGCGATTATAAAAGCGGCGACAAGCGCAAGCGCAAAATAATTCCCTGTTATGAAAATGAAAACTATTACGGCAATTAAAAAAAGTATTTTTGCACGCGGATCAAGCCTGTGCAGAGAGGACGCCCCGGGCAAAAACTGCCCAAATGTTATATCCTTAAGCAAAATATCATCCCTTATTATTCATCAAATATTCCTTTGCCGAGCAGACTGTGAAGCTCGTTTGCCGCCTGTTCAACGGTGAGCACACCCGACGGCACGTTATAGCCCATTTTTTTAAGCTGAGACATAATCCTTGTTATCTGCGGCACTCTTAGCCCCATTTTTTCAAGCTCGTCACCTCGTGAAAAAACGTTTTTTCTATCGTCAAGCATCGCCGCCCTGCCCTTGTTCATTACAAGAATGCGGTCGGCTGTTCTTGCTATGTCCTCCATACTGTGAGACACGAGCAAAACGGTGTTTTTTCTTTTTTTGTGATACTGGCTTATTTGGGCAAGCAAAACATCCCTGCCGGCAGGATCGAGTCCGGCAGTAGGCTCGTCAAGAATAAGAACGTCAGGGTCCATAGCTATTACGCCGGCTATAGCGGCACGGCGCTTTTCTCCGCCCGACAAATCAAACGGGGATTTATTAAGAAGCTCCTGCCTTAATCCGGCAAAGCTCGCGGCGGAGAGAACTCTGCGCCTTATCTCCTCCTCGTCAAGTCCCATATTGCCCGGACCGTACGCAATATCCTTCTCAACCGTTTCTTCAAAAAGCTGGTATTCGGGGTATTGGAAAACAAGTCCCACCTTAAAGCGTATGCTTCTTATTTCCTTTGGGGCTTCCCATATATCCTTTCCGCATAGCCTTACAACGCCGCTTGTAGGCTTTATAAGGCCGTTGAGCATCTGTACCAGGGTGGATTTTCCTGAGCCGGTATGACCGATTATCCCGACAAATTCGCCCTCTTTTATTTGTATATTAAGCCTGTCGTTCGCCTTCTTTTCAAAGGGAGTACCCTGACCGTAAACAAACGAAAGGTCTTCTGTTTCAATAATATTCATATTTATCCCCTGTCAGTTATTCCGTTTAAGCATCTTTTCAAGCTGCCTTATACATTCATCGGAGTTAAGCGGCATTTCGTCGCAGGAGAAGCCTCTGCCCTTTAGACGATACATAAGCTCGGTAGCCTGCGGCACGTCAAGTCTGTGCCGCTTCAGCAGCTCAACCTGGGAAAAAACCTCTCTCGGTCTGCCGCTGATAAGCACCTTGCCGTCGTCCATTACGATAACCCTGTCCGCCTGAACAGCCTCGTCCATATAGTGAGTTATTAAAACTATAGTAATTCCGTTTTCCCTGTTAAGCTTTTTAACGGTGCTCATTACCTCGTCTCTGCCCTTCGGGTCAAGCATAGCCGTTGGCTCGTCAAGCACAAGGCATTGCGGCTGCATCGCAATTATACCCGCGATTGCAACCCTTTGCTTTTGACCGCCGGAAAGCTTAAACGGCGCGTGCGCTCTATAGTCGTACATATCAACAGCCTTTAAGGCGTCGTCTACTCTTTTTCGTATTTCTGACGGCTCAATTCCGAGATTTTCGGGGCCGAACGCAACATCCTCCTCAACAATGCTTGCGACAAGCTGATTATCGGGATTTTGTAAAACAAGCCCTACGGTTTTTCTTATGTCGAACACGGACGAGGTCTGCGAGGTATCGACGCCGTTTATATATATTTTTCCTTTATTTGGCAGGCTCATTGCGTTTAACAGCCTTGCAAGAGTTGATTTGCCGCAGCCGTTATGCCCAAGCAGAGCAACAAACTCGCCTTTTTTAATTTTCATAGAAATATCCTTCAGAACATACTCCGGCGCGGCGATATTCTCATCGTCCGCAGAATAGCTGAACGAAACATTCTCTATATTTATAAAATCTTCCATATTTTCCCCTTAAGATTCCCAAATTGCGGTGGAGCCGCAAGGCAAAATCAGTCCTGTTTCAGTGACCCTGAGCCCGATTTCGTCCGAGCTTATCTTGCCGCCGAATTTTTTTCCTATCAGCACTCCAAGCAAATACTCCATTACAGACGGCGAAAGTCCGGCGGTGTATGAATTGATTATAAAAAATTCCGGCTTATCGCTTAAAAGTCCCGAACAAAGGCTTACAAGAGAATAAATCTGCTCCTCAAGCTTCCACACCTCGCCGCCTGGGCCTCTGCCGTATGACGGAGGGTCCATAATTATCGCGTCATATTTATTTCCACGGCGTATCTCACGCTGCACAAATTTTATACAGTCGTCTACCAACCATCTGACCGGTCTGTCGGAAAGTCCCGACGCGGCGGCGTTTTCCTTTGCCCACTGAACCATTCCCTTTGAAGCGTCAACGTGGCAGACCTTTGCGCCTGCCTTTGCGCAGGCAAGCGTAGCCGCGCCGGTGTAAGCAAAGAGGTTTAGAACATTAAGCTGTCTGCCGCAGGCTTTTATCTTCTTTTCAACAAAATCCCAGTTGACTGCTTGTTCGGGAAAAACTCCTGTATGCTTAAAGCCCATCGGCTTTATTTTAAAGCGCAAGGAGTTGTATTCTATCGTCCACACCTCCGGGATAGGCTTATACATCTGCCATGCCCCGCCTCCGCTTGAGCTGCGGCGGTAGCGTGCGTGAGCATCGTCCCAAAGCGGATTTGCTTTTTGTGTGCTCCAAATTACCTGTGGGTCAGGTCTTATAAGAATTATATCTTTCCAGCGTTCAAGCCTTTCGCCCTCAGAAGCGTCTATAAGCTCGTAATCGCCAAAGCTTGCAAAGCGCATAACAAAATCCTCCGATTATGACAGTCTGTTCTCAATTACCGCCGCTACAGCTTCAGCAATTTCCTTTATCTCATTAAGCTCCGAGCCCTCAGCCATTACACGAATGAGCGGCTCAGTGCCGGAGGCACGAACAAGTATTCTGCCGCTGTCACCAAGACGGCGCCGAGCAGAATCTATTGAATTTAAAATTTCGCTGTCGGAGTCAAGAAGCCTTTTCGCGTCGTTGTCCACGGTCACGTTTATCATAACCTGAGGCATTCTTGTCATAAGCTTAGCCATATCCGAAAGCTTTTCCCTTCGCCTGTTCATCATACTCAATAGCTGCGCCGCGGTCAACTGACCGTCTCCTGTGGTGCAGTAGTCAAGGAATATTACATGTCCCGACTGCTCGCCGCCGAGATTGTATCCGTTTTCACGCATTGACTCAAGAACATATCTGTCTCCGACCTTTGTCGAGATAAAATCTATGCCCTCTTTGCCGCAGAAAATATTAAAGCCCATATTTGTCAGTATTGTGCCGACAACGGCATTGTTTTTAAGCTTGCCTCTCGACTTTAAATCGCGCGCGCACATGGCTATGATGAAATCGCCGTCGACCGTATTTCCGTTTTCATCTACGGCAAGGCACCTGTCGGCGTCGCCGTCAAACGCCATTCCGGCGTCAAGCCCGTTCTTTTTAACATAGCTTCTGATATTATCCATATGAGTTGAGCCGCAGTTGTCGTTTATATTTATACCGTCGGGCTTATCGCTTAGCATATGGCATCTTGCGCCGAGTGCGGAAAAGAGCTTTTCGGCTGTTCTTGAGGCTGAGCCGTTTGAGCAGTCAAGCGCTATATTCATACCGTCGAGCCTGAAATCGACGGTTTCTATTATATGGTTTATGTAATCGTCGGCAGCCTTGTCTGCAAGCATCACATATCCGAGCTTTTCCTTTGAATATTCGGGATACGGCTGCGAGCCGTCAAGAACAATTGACTCTATCCTCTCCTCAAGCTCATCGGGCAGCTTAAAGCCGTCCTTATTAAAAATCTTAATACCGTTAAATTCAAACGGATTATGTGAAGCAGAAATCATAATTCCCGCGTCGGCATTGTATTTGCCGAGAAGATATGCTACCGCAGGCGTTGGGACTACGCCAAGCTTTATCACGTTTGCTCCAACAGAACAAAGGCCTGCCGTAAGCGCGCCCTCAAGCATATCGGAGCTTAATCTTGTGTCCTTGCCTATTAAAATTTTAGGGTGGGTGTTCTCACCGCTTACAAGCACCATTGCGGCGGCTCTGCCGATATTCATAGCCAATTCCGGGGTAAGCTCCGTATTGGCAACACCCCTTGCACCGTCTGTGCCGAATAATCTTCCCATATTTTCCTCCTATATATAAAAATGTGTTTTTAAGCTTAATTTCAGCTTGTTGCTCAGCCGTCCTGGTCAAATAAGGTCGGCTGGGAAACAACGGCGGTTCCCTCAAAGTCATATCCAAGGTGCCTGCACGCCGCGCTTGTAATACATCTTCCCCTCGGAGTTCTGTTTAAAAAGCCTATCTGCATCAGATACGGCTCATATACGTCCTCAATTGTCACAGCCTCTTCGCCAATTGCCGCCGCAAGCGTTTCAAGCCCTACAGGGCCGCCCTTATAATATTTTATCATAGCCTCAAGCATTCTTCTGTCGTTAGCGTCAAGGCCGAGGCTGTCTATTTCAAGCTTATCAAGCGCAATTTTTGCCGACTCACCGTTTATCATTCCTCCGCTTATCACCTGCGCAAAATCCCTTACTCTTTTTAACAGGCGGTTTGCGATTCTCGGCGTTCCCCTTGAGCGAGAGGCTATCTCAGCCGCCCCGTCGCTGTCAATCGGCATATTCAGTATTCCAGCGCTTCTTTTTACAATGCTTGCAAGCTCATCAGTCGTGTAAAGCTCTAAACGCAGAATTACGCCGAATCGGTCGCGAAGCGGAGCAGTCAGCTGTCCTGCCCTTGTAGTCGCGCCTACAAGGGTAAATTTTTGCAGCGGAAGATGATAAGACGCAGCCATTTGTCCCTTGCCGGTTACGATGTCTATTGCAAAATCCTCCATAGACGGATAAAGTATCTCCTCAACGGAACGGGATAGGCGGTGTATTTCATCTATAAAAAGCACGTCGCCCTCGTTAAGGCTCGTAAGCAGCGCTGCTAAATCGCCGGGCTTTTCTATTGCAGGCCCGGACGTTATTCTCAGATTTGTTCCAAGCTCGTTTGCTATAATTCCGGCAAGAGTCGTCTTGCCCAAGCCCGGAGGGCCGTAAAGCAGAACATGGTCAAGAGTTTCTCCTCTTTGCAGCGCCGCCTGAATAAATACTGCAAGATTCTCCTTTACCTTTTCCTGCCCGATATAATCCTCAAGCCGCTGCGGTCTGAGCGGATTATCGTTATCCGATATATCGCATGGAATTTCAGAAGGACTTAATATTCTGTTTTCATAATCCATTTCCATTTGTATTTCCTCCGTTTCAGCGGGCTGCCATTTCTCTTAATACAGCCGATATGAGCTCCTCCACGCTTTGGGACGAATCAAGCCTTGAAAGTATGGGCAGCACCTCGCCGCTGTCATATCCGAGCACCGCAAGCGCCTCTACAGCTTTTTGTATATTTCCCTCGTCCGAAGGATTGACTTCATCTGACGACCAATCTACGCTTATATCGCTTTCTTCAAACAGCTTGAGCTTATCCTTAAGCTCAAGAATTATTCTTTGCGCAAGCTTCAAGCCTACGCCGTTCGCCCTTGTTATCGCCTTGCTGTCAGACGTTGCGATACACACGGCAAGCTGCTCCGGCGAAAGCTCGGAAAGAATTGACAAAGCCGCTTTAGGGCCGACCTTGCTTACGCTTGTAAGAAGCCGAAAGCAGGAGAGCTCCGCTGTTGTTGAAAAGCCGAAAAGCTCAACCGCGTCCTCTCTGACCGACATATGGGTATATAGCATAGCCTCATCGTTAAGCCTTGGAAGCGACCTTCTTGTATTCATTGTTGTTGAGCATTTATAGCCTATTCCTCCGCACTCTATAACGACAAAGCCCGGCTCTGTATGGGTAAGCGTTCCTCTTATACTGTAAATCATTTTGTATATCCTTTTCTGAAAATCATAGCTTTAAGATTTGTACCGGCAGCCTGCGTATGCGTTATTGCCATAGCGAGAGCGTCCGCCGTATCGTCCGGCTCAGGCACAACCGGCAGCTTTAGCAGTCTTCTGGTCATCTCCATTATCTGCGGCTTTTTAGCACGGCCGTAGCCTGTTATTGCCATTTTCACCTGTAGAGGCGTGTATTCAAAAACAGGAACATTGTTTTTCTGAGATGCAAGAATTATTACTCCTCTTGCCTGCGCGACGTTTATTGCCGTTTTCTGATTATTTTGAAAATACAGCCTTTCTATCGCCATTGCGTCGGGCTTTGACTTTTTTATTATCAAATCCACCTCGTCATATATACGCTCAAGGCGCAGATTAAAGTCCGTGTTCTGTTCGGTTGTTACAGCACCGAAGCCCAACGGCGCATAATTAACTCCGTTGAAGCTTATTACGCCCCAGCCTACTATGGCATATCCGGGATCAATTCCCAAAACGACCAACAAGCTCATCCTCCCGCATAACATAATTGCATAATTCTATCATATGATTATACCACATACTTAACACGCGGGCAAGAATTAGAATATTGAAAATAAAATTTTTACTCTTTGTTAAAAATCGTTGACATATAAAGGAAACGGACTTATAATTAACATATAATATTAATACATAAAAGGGAGTAGCCGGCAGTTACCTGTAATATGCTGCGTCAGTACGACCGCGCAAGCAGTTCGCTCATATTTTAAATGGCAAGACTTTTATCACAACAAGGTTTTATGTCGCCTTTTGTGGTAAAGGTTTTTCTTTTTGCTTAAAAAACTTCCTTTTGTATATATTAATTATAAGGGGGCAAATTATGAAACCATGGTATTTAATTCCTAAGGACGAGATCCTTGGACTTTTAAAAACCGATAGGGACGGACTTTCAAGCGAAAGGGCGAAACAAATTTTGGAGGAGAAGGGCGAAAACGCGCTTCTTGAGGGCAAGAAAAAGGGTATGCTCAGGGTGTTTTTTGAGCAATTTCTCGATTTGCTTGTTATAATACTGATCATCGCCGCCGTTATCTCAGCCATAACCGGAGATTTGGAGAGCACTCTTGTAATTATCGCAGTTATCGTTTTAAACGCAATACTCGGAACGGTTCAGCACGAAAAGGCGCAGAAATCTCTTGAGAGCCTCAAAAGCCTGTCGTCGCCCAACGCGAGAGTAATAAGAGACGAAATAAAAATAGAAATTCCGTCAAAGCAGGTAGTCCCCGGAGATATTCTTGTGCTTGAAGCAGGCGACCTCGTTGCAGCGGACGGCAGAATAATAAACAACTATTCGCTTCAGGTAAACGAAAGCTCTCTTACGGGAGAATCAAACAACGTAGATAAATCGGACGAGGATATTTTACAGGAAACGCCGCTTGCCGACAGGGAAAATATGGTATTTTCAGGCAGTCTTGTAACATACGGCAGAGCGCTTGTTGCGGTGACCGAGACCGGTATGGGAACTGAAATAGGAAAAATCGCAGGTCTTATGAACGCAACAAAGGAGAAGAAAACGCCCCTGCAAATCAGTCTTGACAAATTCAGCAGCCGGCTTGCGATAATTATAATGGTAATATCCGCAATAGTTCTCGGTCTTACCTACTGGCAAACAGGTGACATATTGAATTCGCTTCTGTTTGCGGTCGCGCTTGCGGTTGCGGCAATACCTGAGGCGCTTAGCTCGATAGTAACTATAGTTCAGGCTATGGGCACGCAGAAAATGGCAAAAGAGCAGGCAATAATCAAGGATCTTAAGGCGGTTGAGAGCCTCGGCTGCGTATCCGTAATATGCTCCGACAAGACCGGCACGCTTACGCAAAACAAGATGACGGTTCAAAAGATTTTTATCGACAACAAGGTGATTTCTCCTGAGGAAATTGATATTAAAAATCAACTGCACAGATATTTGCTGTATGACGCAATTTTATCAAACGATTCGTCAATCGTGGACGGGTCGGGAATTGGCGACCCGACAGAATTTTGCCTGCTTGAAATGGCGGATAAAATTTCGCTTGACTACAGCTTTGTGCGCGAAGCTCTTGAAAGGCTTGAGGAAATACCGTTTGATTCCGACAGAAAGCTTATGAGCACAAAATACCGTCTTCACGGCGTCCCGACCGTTTTGACAAAGGGCGCTCTCGACGTGCTGCTTGAGCGCACGACGCATATAAGAACATCAGGCGGAACAAGAGAGATAACTCCTGCCGACAAGGAAATGATAGCAAAGCAAAATTTTGAGTTTTCAAACAACGGGCTTCGGGTTTTGGCGTTTGCATATAAAGAGGTATCGGATGATTTCAGCCTGACGCTCGAAAGCGAAAACGGCTACACGTTTATCGGTCTTATATCAATGATAGATCCGCCGAGAGAGGAATCAATGCAGGCAGTCGCAGACGCAAAAAGAGCCGGCATTAAGCCTGTTATGATAACAGGCGACCATAAAATAACCGCAACGGCTATTGCAAGGCAAATCGGAATATTCGACGACGGCGACATAGCCGTTACCGGCTCTGAGCTTGACGAAATGAGCGAGGATGAGCTTAACGATAAAATCGAGCGTATATCCGTTTATGCCCGTGTTTCGCCGGAAAATAAAATAAGGATAGTAAACGCATGGCAGAACAAGGGAAATATAGTTGCCATGACAGGCGACGGCGTAAATGACGCGCCTGCGCTAAAAAAAGCCGACATAGGCGTCGCAATGGGAATAACCGGCACGGAGGTTTCAAAAGACGCCGCGTCGATGATACTGTCCGACGACAACTTTGCGACAATAATAAAAGCCGTTACAAACGGAAGAAATGTTTACAGGAATATAAAAAATTCAATCAGATTTTTGCTTTCCGGCAATATGGCCGCGATACTCTCGGTTTTATACACCTCGCTTTTCGCGCTGCCTATCCCCTTTGCGCCGACGCACCTCCTGTTTATAAATCTTTTAACCGATTCGCTGCCTGCCATAGCTATCGGAATGGAGCCTGCCGAAAAGGGACTTCTTGACCAAAAGCCGAGAGACCCCAAGGAGGGCATTCTTAACAAACCGTTTGTCATAGACCTGTTCGTTCTCGGCGCTTTAATAGGAATTTGCACTATGTGCGCTTATCATATCGGTCTTTTGTCGTCGCCCGTAAAGAGCATCGCAAACGCGACAGCCATGACAATGGCGTTTGCTACCCTTACACTTGCCCGTCTTTTCCACGGATTTAATTGCAGGGGCAGCAAGTCAATTTTCAGGCTCGGTATTTCGTCTAATCTGTGGAGTCTCGGCGCCTTTGCCCTTGGAGTGCTGTTTTTATCGCTCGTCTTATTTGTTCCCGTATTACAGCCAATATTTACGGTTCAGCCGCTAAGCCTTGAAAACATCGGCTTTGTCGCACTGTTCGCGGTCATACCTACCGTGCTTATACAGGCGTATAAGGTTATAAGAGACCTAATCAAAAAATAATAGCATCGCCGCACACAAACGCAAGCTTGTATGTATTTTTCAATTGTGATAAAATACTGCTGTATCGTTTAGGAAAGGTATGAGCTTATGCTTAATTTCACCTGTCCCGTGTGCGGCGGCTTTTTGTTTGAACGCGATTCCTCATACAAGTGCGACAAGGGACATTCATATGACATTGCAAGGCAGGGATATATCAATCTGCTTCAAAGTCAGCAGTCGGGGCTTAAACGTCACGGCGACGACAAAATGATGATAAGGGCGAGGTTTGACTTTTTGAACAAGGGCTATTATAAGCCCCTGCTTGAAAAAATTTGCTATAGCTGCCGAAAATATCTTAAAGACGGCTCCTGTATTGTCGACGCCGGATGCGGCGACTGCTATTACAGCAGCGGCTTGCTTGATGATTGCATGGACAAGGGATTTAAAATTTTCGGCGTTGATATTTCAAAGGACGCTTTGATATGCGCTTCAAGGCGCGGCAAGGAAATCAGCCTTGCCGTGGGCAGCGCATATTCTCTGCCGTTTCACAGCGGCAGTGCCGACGCCGTTCTTAACATATTCTCGCCGCTTGCCGGCGACGAGTACAAAAGGATAATCAAGCAAGGCGGCTTTCTTTTCAGGGCCGTGCCGCTTGAAGATCACCTGTACGGCTTAAAGCAGAGGATATATGAAACGCCTTATAAAAACGAAGCCGTCACCACCCGTCTTGACGGATTTGAGCTGTGCGAAAATATAGAGATAAAATATGAGCTTGAAATAGACAACAGGTCGGATATTGAAAATCTTTTTAAGATGACGCCTTATTATTACAAAACATCGTCAACAGACCAGAAAAAGCTTGAGAGCCTCGACAGTCTGCTGACGCAAATTGAGTTTTCGCTCTTAATTTACAAAAGGGTATGAAATTATGCTTGAATTTCTTAAAAATGAAATATCGCTTTGGGAATATTTAAAATCCGCCTCCCGTCCAATTGTTATATACGGCACCGGCAACGGCGCCGACGCTATTATCAGCCGTCTTGAACAGGACGGTGTTAATGCCGCGGATTTTTTCGCAAGCGACGGCTTTGTAAGAGGACAAAGCTTTCACGGAAAAACCGTAAAAAGGCTTTCCGATATTGAAGCGGAGTACGGGGATTTTATCATACTTGTCGCTTTCGGCTCGCAAAGAAGCGAGGTTATCGAGGCGATAAGGTCTGTCGCTCAAAGGCACGAGGTGCTTGCTCCGACTGTGCCCGTATTCGGCGGCAATATATTTGACGGCGAATTTATTGAAAAAAACGAGCAAAATATTTTAAGCGCTCTCGAGCTGTTTAACGAGGAAAAATCACGAAGTATATATAAGGATATTATTAAATTCCAATACAGCGGCAAGCTTGAATATCTTTTTGGCTGTGAAAGCGACAAAAGCGAGGCTTATAATAATATATTGAAGCTTTCCGATAATGAAAGCTATCTTGACCTTGGGGCATACAGAGGAGATACGATTGACGAGTTTATTAGCTTTACGAAAGATTACAGGCAAATAACCGCGCTTGAGCCTGACCCAAAAACATATAAGAAGCTTTGCGAGCACTGCGCCGGAATGAATAATTGCCGAACGATAAACGCCGCTGTGTGGAGCGACGACCGCGATATAACGCTTGAGAAAAACGGCGGCAGGGCTTCGTGCGTATCCGACAAAGGCGTAAGGATATCCGCCGTAAGGGTAGACAGCATAGGCGAAGGATACAATTTCTCATATATAAAGGCAGACGTTGAGGGGTGCGAGCAGCAGGCTATTGACGGCGCTATAAACACGCTTAGGTCGCAAAAGCCGAAGCTTAATATAGCGCTGTATCACAGGGGCGAGGATATATTCTCAATTCCGCTTAAAATTAAAAGCATTCAGCCGGAGTACAAATTTTTTATACGCCATCATCCTGCCGTTCCGGCATGGGACACTAATTTATACTGCATATAAAGAAAGCAAATTAATCAACGATTTAAATATTACAATTACAAAAGGACTTGTTTGCAAAGAGCAAGTCCCGGAGCGCAGAAAACCCGAAATCCGGTATTACCTGATTTCGGGTTTTATATTTTTGCAGGCGATTAAGTCAATGTTTATAACACAATCGCAAATGCACCATAGTGTTTAATCGACCGTAGCCGATTTAAAATCAATCTCTTTCCTTTTCGTGCTTGATGATATCTCCGGTATAGGCGTCGATCTCGTATTCATACTCAAAGCCGCCGGATTTGAATTCTATTTCATATAAAACCTTTCCCTTTTCACGGTCAAGCTCTATCTTAAATTCCCTTACGCTGCCCTCCGAAACTCCGGCATGGTTCAAGGCTATACTCTTTGCGCTCTGCTCACCTATATAATCTTGACTGTCGGGGTCAAATTTGTTTGTGTCGTCGCGGTAATCTCCCAGCTCCTTATAAGAGCTTATGACTTCTCCGTTAAATGCGTTTATATCATAGTCATACTCAAAGCCGCCCGATTTAAACTCTATCTCGTATACAACGACTCCTCTTTTAACGTCCAGCTCTATTTCAACCATTCTCACGCTGTCGGCTGAAACCTCCGCATGTGCAAAGGCTATCTCCTTTGCCTTTTGCTCTCCGATATAGACATTATTATCAGGGTCGATGATTGGGTCTTGGTGATCGTCGAGCTCCTTATAAGAGCTTACTATCTCGCCGCTTGCCGCGTTTATATCATAGTTGTACTCGCAGCCGCCGTATTTAAATTCTATCTCATAGACAACCACGCCTCTTTTGCTGTCAAGCTCTATTTCAAGCGCGCTCACCTTATCCGCGCTCAGTCCCGCGTGGCTCAGGGCTATCTCCTTTGCTTTTTCCTCTCCGATATAGTCACTGCCGCTCGGAGGCGCAGCATCGGTGTCCTTGCGGTAATCGTCATGCTCCTTATACGAGCTTATTATCTCGCCGCTTTCGGCGTTTATATAATAATCGTAGTCATATCCGCCGGACTTGAATTCAACCTCATATACAACAACTCCGCCTATTCGGTCAAGCTCTGTTTCAAGCTCTATTACATTCTCCGCGCTAAGTCCGGCATGACCGAGAGCTATCTCCTTTGCCCTGTTTTCGCCTATATAATTTCCGCTGTCTGGATTCACAACGCCGGGATCTGCCGTAAAATCGTTGTCGCGCTCCTTATAAGAGGTAACTATTTCTCCCGTCTCCGCGTTTATGTCATAGTCATATTCATAGCCGCCCGACTCGAATTCTATTTCATAAACGACTACTCCTCTTTTGCGGTTCAGCTCTATTTCAAGCTTTTTAAGGCTGTCAACGGAAACTCCGGCATGTTCATAGGCAATCTCCTTTGCCTTCTGTGCGCCGATATATGCCTTGTTGCTCGGATCAATGTCGCCGTCAAAGTGGAAATCGTCGTCAAGCTCCTTGTATGAATGGACGATTGCACCGCTTGTTACATCTATTTCGTATTCATACTCATAGCCGTCGATTACAAATTCGACCTCATAGACAACAACTCCTTTTCTGCGGTCGACCTCAATTTCAAGCCGTCTTACGCCGTCCTCGGTAACGCCGGCATGTTCATAGGCGATAGCCTTTGCCCTCTTGCCGCCGATATAGCCGTTGCTGTTCGGATCGACCTCGGCACTGTCGTTGTAGCTGACAATCTGTCCGCTTGTGTCAAAATAAGAGTGTCTTGTAACGTCGTCTTCGATTTTTAAAATGCTCAAGGCGTGCTTTTGCACCTTAATCGCGTCAACCACCGTGGTATCTCCGTTTTTGTCGACATCGGAAAACGGTACAGCGTCGCTTCTAAGTCCTTTTATGTTCAGAGCTTGTTTTTGTACCAATATTGCGTCGGATATATTAATATTGCCGTCAAAATTAACGTCACCTAGCCTTATTTCGGAGGCTGCGGAGTTTGGCTGCGCGGCAAAGGCCGATGGCACACAGAGCGCCGTCATAAGTGCAATGAGTAAAAAAGCAGTCGGTTTTTTCAAGAAATTTCTTTTTTTCATAATAATCCTCCTTATTTTTTAATCTATAATTAACCAAGATAATTATACCATTTTTATGAAATGAATAAAATCGTCAAAATCACAAAAATTTTACTGTAAAAAATGTTAAAAAATAAAGATCGTCGGCAGGGATATTTCACTGCCTGCATACTGCACTCAACGGCTCTGCCGTACTCAATCCGCAAATTCCTTCCCATTTGCGCTGCTGTATTTCCTTTCAAGGTGTTCTTTTTCACTCCCCTTTTTGCCTTAATTATATAGCAAAGCAGCGTTGCCGACTTGTGCCGGCAACGCTGCTTTAGTCGAGAGCCTTGTCAAAAAAGGTTTATCCAAAAGCTCATTACATCTTTATTTTATCTTATATCAGCTTGAATTTGTCAACATCGACTACGCCGAGGCTTGTAAGCTTTAGCTTAGGTATAACAGGCAGGCTGATGAAGGATAGGGTCATAAACGGGTCTACATTCCTGTAAACGCCCAAGTCATAAGCCGCATTTTTTAAACGCGTTATTTTATCTGCGACAAGCTCCGCCGGTTCGTCCGTCATTAATCCGGCAATATTAAGCCTTAGACTGTCGCTGATCCTTCCATTCTCAGCAACCGCCATACCGCCCTGCATATCTATAATTTCGTTTACTGCCGCAACAATATCCCCGTCGCTTGCGCCGACGGCAATAATATTGTGCGAATCGTGGGCAATACTTGTTGCAACCGCTCCTCTTTTAAGCCCGTAGCCCTTTATCAGACAAACGCCGATATGACCCGTGTTTTTATGGCGTTCAACAACGCACAGCTTAAGAATATCGTTGTCGGTATCAATCTTGCTGCCCTCGCCCTCGTCAGACGTTATAATTTCGCCGCCGATCACTCCTATTATTTTCTCATTATTGCGTTTAAGCTTAATGCTGTCAGCCGTGATTTTCTCGGCGTGCATGGTGCTTGTGACCTTTGCCGTAAGCTCAGGCTCAATTTTTATGCCGCACTCCTTAAAGTCTTGCTCAATATTCCTGCCGTGCTTATATACAGCTTCAATTTTAACGCTGTCAATATCGCTCAGCAAAACAAAATCGGCTATATAACCGGGAGCAATTGCGCCCTTGTTTTTCATACCGAAATATTCCGCGGCATTGAATGAAGCCGCCCTAAACGCTATTTCCGGTCTTACTCCGCCTGCGACGGCAAGTCTTATAATATTATCCATATGCCCGTTTTCCATAAGCTCCTCAGCCGACTTATCGTCTGTAACAAAAAAGCATCTTGAATAAGAGGCATCTTTTAAAAGAGGCAGCAAGGCTTCAAGATTTCTTCCTGCCGTTCCCTGTCTTATCATAATATACTGACCGCAGGAAAGCTTTTCGAGCGCCTCGCTTAGCGTTGTGCATTCGTGGTCTGATTTTATCCCTGCCGCGGCATAGGCGTTGAGCGCCTTTCCTCTAAGCGACGGGGCATGGCCGTCCACCGCTTTTTTCACGTTTTCGGCTGATAAGATCATCCGTATTATTTCATCGTCCGCCGAAATCGTCGCCGGAAAATTCATCATCTCGGCAAGACCCAATATACGCTCATCGCCGATATATTTATCTACCTCACGGCTGGTTATTTTTGCGCCGTTTTCATCAAACGGACTTGCAGGGACGCAAGACGGCACACAAAAGAACACGTCTATAGGCAAATTCCGCGTTGCTTTAAGCATATAATCAAAGCCGTCACAGCCGAGAACATTCGTTATTTCGTGCGGATCGGCAACGACCGCAGACGTTCCGTGCCGAGAGGCTATCTTAGCAAAGCTCTGCGGCGAGATTATTGAGCTTTCAAGGTGGATATGGCCGTCAATAAACCCCGGAACCATTGCCATACCTGTGCAGTCAAACTCCTCCTTTGCGCTGTAATCACCCTGTCCGATAAAATATCCGCCTGATACCGCTATATTACCGATTTTAAATTTGTTCGTAAAAACGTCAAGATACCTCACGTTTTTAAACACGGTATCAGCCTCGATTTTGCCCGAAGCAGCGTTAATAATCTCTTTTTTAATTTCCGCTGTCACTTATAACCACTCGCTTTCGCATTTAATTTACACAGTTATAGTATCGTTAAGGGCAAATGAATATATCACTCTTTCCCTTACCTTCATACCTGTTGAAAGCTGCATAGCAAAGCTATACAGCCTAAGCTGTTCGCTGTATCTGTCCTTAAGCTCCTGCATTGAGCGCACCTTATCTGTCTTATAGTCAACTATTATTATTTCACCGTTCTCTACAAAGGCGCAATCTACTGCTCCCTGTAGCACAATATCCTCCGTTGTATCCGCCGGAAGGCTGTCGAAGACATCCTTTGCCTTTATTTTTACGGCAAAGCGATATTCACGGTAGCTTTTTTCCGAATTGATATAGCTTTGCATTATCGGCGTGTTAAGGCAGTTGAGTATCATATTTACGTCTATTGCAGCAGCCTGTTGAGGTGAAATATACCTCTCTCTGACCAGTCGGTCAAGCTCTTGCTGCGGAGTATCTATAAACCGAGCATAGTCGGCAAACTGCATAAGCGTGTGAACGGCTGTACCGCGCTGCGCGCCTGTCAAATTATCCTTAGACAAGAACGCGGGACGGCTTGAAAACGAAAAGCTTCTGCCAAGCTCCTCGTGCGCGAGCTCAGACACAGACACCTTTACAGGCATGTTCGCAAGACTGCCGTTTTTATATTCAAGCGCAAGCCTGCGCTCAATCTCCCGGGCAGTAATATCGTACTCTCTGCTCTCTCTCGTTTCACTGTCGATGTCAACGGGCAAAAGCTCGTTTGCCATATGCAGGCTCACGTTCCAGTAATCCTCCGCATTTCCTATAAAGGGCTTAGTCGGCACGTCTATATATTCAAGCAGCTCTTTGCTTCTGCCGTAGAGAATTGCGCAGGCTATAAGCCGCTGTGCGTTTGAGGATAGACTTCTTACAACATAAGGATGAATGCTCTCGTTTTTAATCTCAAGCCGAGAGGCAAGCTGCGCTGTCATTTCGCCAGGCTTTCCCGATTTTGTTGAAACGACCATAAACAGCTTTTCTTTTGCCCTTGTAAGCGCAACATACAAAACTCTTAATTCCTCGGAAACCTCGTCTATCGACTGCTTCATTTTTATTGCCTGCTTTTGCAGCGACTCTATTTTGTATGGCCCCGTTATCACGTTTATTGCCGCGCCCACACCAAGCTTTGGATGTATAACAAGCTGCTCGGCGTCATTTTGATTAGGTGAAGAAATACCGGCGACAAAGCAAACCGGAAATTCAAGCCCCTTTGACCTGTGTATTGTCATAATTTCGACCTTGCTTGACTCGGCGTTGATTTGCGAGGTCTTTATTTTAGCGTCCTGCTCACACAGCTTGTCAAGATAACGCACATATGATGAAAGGCACCCGCCGCTGTCTGAATATTCAATGCTCTTTTTGTAGAACAAGCGCAGATTGTTAAGCTTGATGTCTCCGCCGTCGGTTGCTGATATAATCTCAGGGTAAGAGGTCTTGTCAAAAATATCGCTTATAAGCTCCGAAAGAGAAACGGAGCTTGCGGTCATTCTGAAATACGAAAGTAAATCGCATAAATTTCCGCAATGACTGTCGCCGCTGTCGGCACAGCGTTTGACAGACGCATAAAGCGGCTCTTTTTTTCTTTCTATTCTTATTTTGGCAAGCTCTGTCGGAGTAAATGCGAATATCGGGCTCGTCATAACATTGAGCAAAGGTATATCAAGAAGCGGATTATTGATAACCTGAAGCAGCGAAATCATTATTAATATTTCATTAGTCTTTAAAAAATTGTCGCCTGCCGAGCACCTTGCCGGTATTCCGCTGTTTTTAAGCACATTCATATATTCAAGCGCATTTGTGCCGTTTCTTAGAAGTATTGCAAAATCGCCGTACCTCGCCGGTCTTTTTACGCCGTTTTCCTCAATCATAAGACTGCTTTTAAGCTCCGATATTCTCTTTGCTATAAGCCTCGCCTCGGCAATATGAGAGGCGATATTCATACTTATCGGCGCAAAGATTATGTCAAGCGATGTATCAGGCTTATCGTCCTCACTGTAATCTGCGGCGGCAACAAGCATATCCTCGCTTTTATAATACATATCGCCCGCCTGCGGCGACATAAGCTTTGAAAAAATAAAGTTTACCGCCGCTGTAATTCCGCTGCGGCTTCTGAAATTTTTATCAAGCATAATTTTCGCGGGATAGTTGTCAATTTTTCTGTCATATGGGGCGTAGCTGTTCTTTCTTTTTAAAAACAGCTCAGGGTTTGCCTGTCTGAATCTGTAAATACTCTGCTTTACATCTCCGACGACAAAAAGCTTTTTTCCGTTATCGCTTAGGCAGTTAAATATAGTATCCTGAAGCTCGTTCGCGTCCTGATATTCATCAACCATAACCTCGCAGAATTTCTCAGAAAGCTTTATCGCAAGCGGAGTACGGCTGCCGTCTTTATACAAAAGACGCAGAGTCCAGCGCTCAAGGTCGGAAAAATCGGCATAGCTCTCTTCAAGCTTTAAGCGGCTGTATTCCTCCGAGAAAAGTCTGACTGCCTTAAACAGAGCCTTTATTGCCGGACGGGCTATTTTTGTGCTGTTTAAATATTCTTCATCATCGTATATAAACAGTTTTGGGATTGAATCCGTAATTTCTTTTTTTATCATTTTCAGAATATTTGATATTCTTACTTTTACCGGGTCGTCAGAATATCCCTTTGCGGCGCTGAGCCTTTCAAAGCTGTGCTGAGTATGCGCAAATTCATAAAGTCCGTTCCAATCTCCGGCGCTTACAAGCGACGAGAATTTATCGACAAGGCTTTTATATGAACCGCTTATTTTTTCGCCAAAGGCTTTTCCCAATTCCGGCTTTGAATTAAAAAGGGCAATACATTCATCTGTCTTTCTTGTAAAAAAGTCGGCGGCAAGAGCAGCCTCCTCAAGTATCGCTCTGCCCCATATGCTTTCGGACGCGCTGTCGCAGCAATACGCCCTTTCAACATCGTCCATCCATTTTTCGGGGAACGGCTGCGAGCATAAAAAGTTGTAAATATCAAGTATCGTCGATTTTAAATTATACTCTCCCTTGGCGGTGCTGAAGCAATCCGCCATATACCGGTACCCTTCGTCGTCCGACGAGTAAATTTCTTCTATTATATTTTCAGCCGCCCTGTCCCTGATTATCGAGAGTCTGCTCTCGTCGGCAATTTTGTAATCGGACGGCACGTCGCCGAGGAGGTAAAAATTCTCTTTAATGACATTTCCGCAAAAGCTGTGGATAGTGCTTATATTGGCGCTTGGCAGTAGCATCAGCTGTCGGCGGTAGTAGCTGTCCTGCGGAAATTCCTTTGACAGTCTTTCAAGTCCTGCCGAAATTCTCTCCTTCATTTCAGCCGCAGCTGCATTTGTATATGTGACTACTAAAAGCTTGTCTATATCCACCCTGCTCGCCGGATTGGTTATCCTGCTTAAAACACGCTCAACAAGCACTGCGGTTTTGCCCGAGCCTGCCGCGGCAGAGACTATTACGGCTCCTCCCTGCGCGTTTATAGCGTCCGTCTGCGCCGGAGTCCAATTTCTTTTCATACGTTTCCCTCCCCGTCCGGTTCGCCGTAAACAGGCGAATATTTTTTATCGCTGAGGTTGTTTGACTGCTTTGTATTGTCAAATCCGCATGAGCTTGAATAAGGGCAATATCTGCACGCGTCCGTTTTGCTGTGCTTTACCGGCAGAGGGTTTATTTTGCCCCGAATAAGATTTTTAGCCATATGTATTATAAGAGTTTCAAGCTTGTCAAAGCAAAGCTTTAATTCTTTTTCGCTCATCTTAAAAGCAGAGCTTATATATTCGCCGTCCCTGTCTATATATTCACTCAACGCCGGAGAATCATTAACTACAACGCCGTTCATTGCAAACGATTTGTTAATGCTGTCCTCTCCCTCGTCCCTTGAAATAAGGCTTGGGGAAGCAGGCATATATAAAACGCCGGCAGGACTGATTTTTTTGCTGAAGGTCTTTTCGCCGTTTTTTGATATTGCGTCAAGATATAAAAGCATTTGCAGATTAAGCCCAAAATCAACATCGTTTATCCTAAATTCTTTACTGCCGGTTTTATAGTCGATTATCCTTATATAGTAATTGCCGTCCCTTTCAAGCTTATCAACCCTGTCAACAAAGCCCCTGACGCTGATTTTTGTGCCGTCGCTAAGCTCAATGCTTATAGGCTCTATCTCGCCTCCGCGTTCCTCAAGGTCAATTTTAAGCTCACAGCGCAGGGGGTCAAATTCCGACGCTTTAAGCTCCTGTATTATATGCGCGATAAGTATCAACGCGCCCTGCTTTATTCTTTCGAGCGAATATAAAAATCTTTTCGTCTTGTTTTCCGCTCCGCCGAGAACGTCTTGAAGATAATCTTCGATTATTAGGCTTATTTTTTCGTTGAGCGTCCCGTTTGATATAAATTCGCTTATCTGAGCGACAGTGTATTCAGACAAGAGCTTTTCAAGAATATAATGCATCATCGTTCCGTACTCAGACGCGTTTATCTCCGCCCTTTTTCTCTCTTTTAGTCCGAGCCCGTATGTGCAGAAATAGTTATACGGGCAAAGATAATATTTTTCTATCTGTGACGCCGACAGATTCATATTTTTATTGCCGAAAAGGCGCTTTGCGGTGCCGGAGTCGTTTATTTCAAGCGGAGCGGCTTTTAAAAGCCCGTCAATTTTTTGAACAGCCGCCGCCCTTTCGGTTTTTCCGAAATATTCTTTAAGCGAGCTTATAAGCGTTGAATCATCTGAAAAATTCGACGCCAAAAACTCAAACGCGTCCTGCTCGCATCTTATAAATCTGCCGTCGTGCTTTTCGGTAATATAGTGTTCGCTTCCGGCAAGCTTGAAGATCCCGACAATCTCACGGATTATCGACGAAGCCGCTCTCTCCTCGCCGTCGAGCGACTGAGTGTAGAAGCTTGCATATAATCTTTCGCCGGGAGCGCAAGCGGCCGTATAAGCGTAAAAAAGCTCATTTGTGCTTAGCTGTGCAATTGATTCATACAGTCCGAGTCCGCCTTCACGCAGAACACACCTCTCGTTATCCGTGAATATGCCGGCGGCTACCGGCGCTTTCGGGAATTCGTCCTGAATACAACCGAGCAGGAACACGGCCTTCGGAGAGTCGGTTCTTATTCTGTCGGCTGTTCCGATTGTCACCTCGTCGATGCTTCTTGGGATATACGATATGTCCTCGGCTCCGAGATAAAGCCTGAACAAATCGGCATATTCTTTGATACCCGGCTTTATGTCCTTAAGGGACGAATACATCATATCAAGGCTTTCGATAAGTATGTCCCACACTCTGTCAAGCTCCTCAAGCATGGCGGTATTTTTATCGGCAATATACACCTTTTCTTCTTCCCTGAGCTTTTCTCTCAGCCCCTCGTTCTCAATAAGAAAATAAAGCTGCTTTGTAATCTCAGCCCCGCTTTTATCCTTTATGCCGCCCCTGAATTTGACAAGCGGTTCAATTATTTTTATTCGCGACCTCTCAAGCCTGTTAAGTCTTGAGCTTTCCTCCTCGCTGAAGCCCTCCTTAAAGCCCTCAGGATTTTGCGTAAACGCAGACAGCCATTTCCCTCCGCTTATGTTCCAGATATAAGTATAATTTTCAAGCTCAAATATTTCGTTTTCATCAAGCTGAGAATAACCTGTTTTTAGCATTTTAAAGATATACTCAGATGAAAAGCCGCTGCTGATAACATCAAGAACGGATAGCACATATGATATTATCGGCTTTTGCACAAGAGGCTGAGGCTCCTCCATAAAATATGATATTCGGTGTTTGTCAAGCGCCCTTGAAAGTATGCCTCTGTACGGGGCGAGATTTCTGCAAATCACGGCTATATCCGAATATTTATAACCGCATTCCGTAACAAGTCTTTTTATTTCAGAGGCGGTATAATTGCACTCGTCATATACGCTTGCTCCCTGATACACTGTTATTCCGCCGCAGTCGCATGCCTCTGTAACAGGCTTGTAGGAATATATGTTTTTTTCAAGCACACCAAGCGCCGGATTTTTTATCCTCATACTTTTTTCAAGCTCAAGCGGCGCCGCGATTTGCACAGAGTTTTTATGCGCGGCTTCAATTATTCTTTTTCTTGTTTCATTTGTAACCCTGAACACCTCGCTGCCGTCTTGAAAATCGCTCTTGCTTCCGCAAAGAGTAAGCAAAAGCTCATTAGCATCGCGCATTAACAGCTCGATTATCAGCATCTCCTGTCTTGTAAAGCCGCTGAAGCCGTCAAGGGCTATTATATAATCCTTAAAAATATTTTTTTCGAGAAGTCTTTTATAAATTATGCTCAAATCGTCAAGAGGGTCGGAATAAGCCTGATTTAAAAGCGCATTATATACCGAGGAAATAATCGAAACATCATAAAGCTTGCTGCTGAGCGTTTTATTATCTGCCGCCGCCGCGCATTTAAGAAGGTCGTCGCCGGACAGCGCACAGCTTTTCAGTTCATTTACAGTATTTAAAATTACGGGTATAAACTCAGGTCTGTTTGCCTGATTTTTATAAAGCCTGAGCTCGTCGCAGCATTCACGCAGGGCAAGAGACATAAACACATTTTTCATTCCGTCGTTCACAGGCTTTTGGGGATAGCCTCCGCACTGTCTGAAAACGGCGTCCGTCATTCGCTTGAAGCTTAATACGCTTATCCTGTGTGAAAGCTCTTCCCCTATTTTATAAAGGATTTTTTTCTCGCTTGCAAAGCTGTGTTGTTCAGGTATAAGCAGCAAAAGCTTTTCGTCCGTCGATTTTGCAAGCGAGCATAGATAATCTAAAATATATTCGGTTTTTCCTGTACCGCTTCTTCCGTAAATGAGCTTTAGCATTTTATCCACCCTTAGCTTCTTCCGATTTTTTATATACGATTTATTTAATTTTACCATATAGAAATTTCCAGTTCAAGATAAATAAGTATAATATGAATAATAGCGCAGACAAAGTAAAATTTGGATTAATATTGTAAAATTTATTGATTTTACGCTCGGTTTATAGTATCATTGTTTGGGAAATTAAATATCTGCCGCTTAATTGCGCAAAGAACCGTTTTTGAAAATTCATTCAGTCGAAGTATCAGCAATTTTCGGCGCGGATATTAAAACAAAAATTTCACTGAAATACACAATCAGCATAAGACATTCAGGTGATAAAACGTGAAGATAATTATTATTGGCTGCGGCAAGGTCGGTTCAACCATTGCCGCCGAGCTTAACAGCGAGGGACATGAGATTGTTGTAATCGACACCGACGAAGCTGCCGTTTCAAATCTTACAAACTCACTTGATTTAATGGGAGTTACAGGAAACGGAGCGACATATGAAACGCTACAGGAGGCAGAGGTTGACAACACTGACCTTATAATCGCCGTTACCGGTTCCGACGAGCTTAACCTTTATGCCTGCCTGCTTGCGCGCAGCTGCGGCGCAAAGCACACGATAGCCCGTGTTCGCAATCCGGAATACATCAAGGACGTGCCGAGGGTAAAGGATACTCTCGGTCTTTCGCTTGCAATCAATCCGGAGCTTGTGTGCGCAAGAGAAATGGACAGACTTCTTAAATTCCCCGGAGCCATTGAGATAGATACGTTTGCAAAGGGCGTTGTAGAAATAATTAAAATCATAGTTCCTGAGGATTCGTTTCTGGCAAATGCAAAGGTAAGCTCAACCTCCGAGCTATTCAAGGGCAAGGTAAGAATATGCACGGTCGAGCGTGAAAACGAAACCTTTATTCCAAACGGTGATTTTACTATTTTGCCGAACGACAGGATTTCTTTTCTCGCCTCGCCCGCAGACGCTACAAAAATTCTTAAAAAGCTTGGGCTATTGTCCGGCCGCAGCCGCAGTGTTGTAATACTCGGCGGCAGCAAAACGGCGTTTTATCTTGCGTCGTTTTTGATAAAATCAGGCGTTGATGTTAAAATTATTGAAAAAAGCAAGGAGCGCTGCGAGGAGCTTGCCGAAAGACTGCATGACGCTGTTATAATCAACGGCAACTGTATGGATCTCAACCTTCTTAATTCCGAGGGCGTTCAGCACGCTACAGGAATAGTCGCCCTTATGAACAACGACGAGGAAAATATACTTATTTCACTTTATCTGCGGAAAAACTCGGACGCAAAAATAATCACAAAGATAAACAACTCCTCGTTTGGCTCAATAATAGACGGCTTACAGCTTGATTCAATAATCAATCCAAAGGGACTTGCCGGCGAGCTTATTGCCGAATATGTGCGTTCAATGCAGAACACGGTCGGCAGCAATGTTGAAACGCTTTATAATATATCAAGACACAACGATGCCGAGGCTCTTGAATTCAGGGTGCGCGAGGAGTCCAAGGTTACGGGCATACCGCTTAAGGATCTTAATCTTAAGGACGATTTACAGATAGCCTGTATTAACAGAAACGGCAAAATCATCCGTCCGTCCGGCGCGGATACCATAGAGCTGCACGACACGGTTATCGTTGTTACGAAGCACAGAGGATTATCCGACCTCAAGGATATTCTTAAATAAAAGCTAATTCATCAAAGGACAGAATTTTTATGAATAAACGCATTGTTCTGTATATACTCGGCTGGATATTAATTGTAGAGGGAGCCGCCATGCAGCTTCCGTTTATAGTTTCAATCGTTTATGCGGAAAAAAACGGCATATATTTTCTTGCCGTCGGGCTTGCACTGGCGGCGATCGGCTTTTTGATTGTAAGAAAAAGGCCAAAGAATATGACGATGTATCAAAAAGAGGGCTTTATTTCAACGGCGCTTTCGTGGCTTGTGCTTTCGCTTGCCGGTTCGCTGCCGTTTTTCCTCAGCGGTGAAATAAAGAATTTTGAGGACGCATTGTTTGAAACGGTATCCGGCTTCACCACGACCGGCGCCTCAGTTGTTCCCAATGTTGAACAACTGAGCAATTGTATGAATTTCTGGAGAAGCCTTTCAATTTGGCTTGGCGGTATGGGCGTGCTTGTGTTTTTGCTTGCGCTTATACCAAAGGTCGGCGGTCAGCAAAATATGTATCTGATGAAGGCTGAAAGCCCCGGGCCGATTTTCGGCAAGGTAACTCCTAAAATAAGGGACTACGCGGCGATACTTTATATTGTTTATTTCGGCCTTACCGCACTTGAGTTTATACTTTTAATGTGCGGCGGAATGCCTATATTTGACGCTATTAACGTCAGTATGTCAACCGCCGGAACAGGCGGATTCGGAATCAGAAGCGCCGGAATTGCCGCATATGACAGCTATTATCTGCAAACCGTAATCGCTGTTTTTATGCTTTTGTTCGGAATCAACTTTTCGGCATACCTGCTTATAATAACGCGAAAATTCAAGCAGGCCTTTAAAATAACCGAAATTTGGGTCTACCTCGGAATAATAGTAGTTGCAACAGTTCTTATTGCAATAAATATCAGCAGTCTTTATCCGTCGGCATACGATTCCGCTCATCAGAGCTTTTTCTATGTGACCTCTCTTTTGACGACGACCGGCTTCGGCATAACCGACGCAAACCAATGGCCGGCATTCAGCAAGGCTATAATTGTAATTATTACATTTATCGGAGCCTGCGCGGGAAGCACCGGCGGCGGATTTAAAATTTCAAGAATAATTATTTTGCTCAAGGAGATTAAAAAGGAGCTTGCGATTATCGTTCATCCCCGAACGGTTCACACCGTTAAGATGGACGGCAAAAAGGTTCCTCACGAAACAACAAGGAGCATTTCAATATTCTTTACGATTTACGTTGTGCTGTTTTTCACAACCTTCCTTGTTATATCCCTTGACAACTTTGACTTCATAACTAACTTTACCGCCGCGGCGGCTACTCTTAACAATACCGGACCCGGACTTTCAATGGTAGGGCCAGTCGGAAGCTATGCGGCGTTTTCTCCGCTGTCAAAGCTGATGCTTTCGTTTACGATGCTCGCAGGACGACTTGAGCTTTTCCCGCTAATACTTATGTTCTTCCCTGCGGCATGGAAAAAGAACGGGTAACTAATTATAATTATTTTAACATCAAAGCCCTCTGTGCTTTTGCATAAAGGGCTTTTTGTCTGAAAATATTTATTTGCATATGTATGCCTTGAACCGCAGTAGGCGCTGCTGCGCAGCGGTACTGCTGCTTAAGATTTAATTTTTGCAGGAGAAGCTTCGCTTCTCCTGCACCTCATCATTCTCGTTTAAGGAATTTTTCTTAATTAAGCTTTTATGCCCGTAAAGCGGATTATAAAATAATTTTTTGAACGTGCAAATGGGGGTTTACGGGGGAGCGTCAGCTCCCCCGTTAATATAACATAATATTAAAGTAGCAGGCAGGTCGTCGCAAGACGGTCGGCCTGCGGTCATAGGAATACAAAACAAAATTTTTATCCTATGTATGCCTTGAACCGCAGTAGGCGCTGCTGCGCAGCGGTACTGCTGCTTAAGATTTAATTTTTGCAGGAGAAGCTTCGCTTCTCCTGCACCTCATCATTCTCGTTTAAGGAATATTTATTTTCAAGCTTTTGCTT
>CANQEU010000001.1 GCA_947595635.1 uncultured Clostridia bacterium | reverse complement strand
CGAGGAAGCCGCCGAAGCCGTTCTGGCGAAGATCAATGAACGTGCCGCGCACCTGCGAGATGAGCTGATCGAAAAAACCGTTGATCTGGAGGTGAAGCGCCACGGAGATCAGGAATGACACCCATTACGTCTCTGCACGCGTTACGCCGGAAGAACGTGCTATGTATGATGAAAAGCGGGCAAAAACAATCTTCTGCGGAAAAACGTTCCTGTTGAAATGCTTGTGCGGAGACAAGCTTCGTGAGCATCCGCCGAAAGCGGCATCCGACATTCATCATCAACTGCTCCGAATCTCTATCAACACATTAAATCTTTCTTCAACAAAAATACAAAAGCCGATCAGGCAGAAACGCCTCTATGCAAGCTATGACCGCAGCTTGAACAAGCTGATAACGGATATAACAGATATCCTTTATTTGTCAATCCTTTGGAAAAACGACTGATGCAATAACGAACCCAAAACGGCAAGCTGTTTGCCGAGCCTATATTTATTTGACCTCCTGATGATAAAACAGCGAAAAAATTTATGGAGGTATGAACATTGAAAAAAGAAAAGACGACCGAAAAGGTCGAAAAGAAAACCGACACCGTTACTGAGACAAAAGCTGAAACCGCTACTCCGAAATCCAAATCGCTCATTATTAAATTGGAGGATTTAGTCCCCTTTGAAAATCACCCATACAAGGTGATCGAGAACGAGAGTATGATCGAACTGACCGAGAGTATCCGCGAACACGGGATTCTCAATCCGCTGCTCGTCCGTCCGCTTGAAAGCGCAGACGGAAAGTATGAGATTATCTCCGGGCACCGCCGTTTCTTTGCCGCGCAGAAGTTAGGCATGAGAAAAGTGCCTTGCACCGTCCATTTCATCGACCGCGACGCCGCAACGGTGATGATGGTGGATTCCAACTGTCAGTGCACCGAACTGCTCCCGTCGGAGAAAGCAAAAGCATACAAGATGAAAATGGACGCAATGAGCAGACAAGGCAAACGGACGGATTTGGAACTGGCTGAAGGAACTTCGTCTCCAGTGGAGGCAAAGTTGAGAACAAGTGAAATCATTGCTAAAGAAGCCGGTGAAAGCCGCGCTCAAATCGACCGCTATATCCGCCTCACCTATCTTATCCCCGAACTCTTGCAGTATGTTGACGAGGGTAAAATTGGGATGCGTCCCGCCGTGGAAATGTCCTATCTTGACGAGGAAGTACAGCGCGATATCGTTGACCGAATCGACGAAAGCGGCGGCGAAGTCTTCCCGTCCCACGCACAGACGCGGCGCATCCGTCAACAGGCTGAAAACGGAAAAATCACGTATGACGAAATCAAAGCGATCATGGACGAGCCGAAACCGAATCAGAAACACACTTTCAAGATTTCCGAAGATATTGTCTATGAGATCACTAAGCGCAGATTTACACCGCAGGAGTTTGAAAATTATCTGAAAAAGGCGTTGTCCGGTTATGTTCGTCAGCTTGAAAAAGATCGCAGCCGTGAAGCGAGGTAACGGACATGGAAAATAATTGGACTATCGGTCTCGGTGCGGGCGAACGTGAGTACAAAATCGGGGACGTGACGTATATCGTGACGTCCCATTTTGCAAAATCCGGTGAAGATAATCGCCAAACGATTACAGACAAGATGAAACGCTTTGTCGGCGGGGATTTCGCAGATTTGACAGACGAACCTGACACAGATACAATTGCCGGTGAATACGGTTGTTCGGCTGCCGGGAAGGAGGAAATATGCAGTCGAAAACAAAACTGAATAAAATCGCTGGCATAACGGCTCTGTACTGCCGTCTGTCACGGGATGAGGGCGCGGACGTCGAAAGCAATTCCATTGTCAACCAAAAGCGTATGCTGGAGAAAAAGGCAAAGGAATACGGGCTGACCAATACCCGCTGCTATGTGGACGACGGGTATACCGGTACCAACTTTAACCGCCCCGGCTTTCAGCAGATGCTGGATGATATTGAGGCGGGGTATATCACCGCCGTCATGGTCAAGGATCTCTCGCGGCTCGGTCGGTATGCGCCCGAAATGGGCATCTATATGGACAGCTACTTTCCCGAACACGACGTTCGCTTTATCGCCGTAAACGATATGGTAGACAGTGCGGAAGGCGACAACGAGATCGCGCCGTTCAAAAACGTCATGAACGAGATGTACGCCCGCGACATCAGCAAGAAGGTTCGCTCCGCACACCGTATCCGCGGAAACTGTGGGGAGCCTCTCGGTCAGCCGCCGTATGGGTATATCAAGAATCCGCTGAACAAGAAAAAGTGGATCATAGAACCCGGCGCGGCGGAGGTAGTGCGGGAAATCTTCAAGATGTGTATGGAGGGCAAGGGCAACGAGACGATTGCCCGCATTCTATCGGAGCGCAAAATCCTTGCTCCCACGGCGTACTGGCTTGACAGAGGGATCAAGCGCGGCGGAAAGAAGATCCCGAAAGAATCGTGGAAATGGAAGTGTGAAACCGTCGCAAAGATTTTATCCAATCAGGAATACTGCGGGGACGTCATCAACTTCAAGACCTGCTCCAAAAACTTCCGAAACAAGAAGCGGTTGGAGAACCCGGAGGAAAACTGGGCGATCTTCAAAGACGTTCATGAACCGATCATTGACAGATCGACATTTGAACAGGTGCAGGAGATGAAAGCCAAGACCAAGCGCCGCGCACCGAAAAACAACGGCGGCGAAAAGCATCTGCTTTCGGATTATCTTTACTGCGGGGACTGTCACAGCAAGCTTTGGTATCACACGAACACGGTCAATAAGGAGATACACTATTTTTCGTGTTCCAACTACGCCAAAGACTATCGCGGCACCTGCCCGACAAGGCACTATATCCGTGCGGACGCTATCGAGCAGGTCGTCATGCTGGAGATCCGCCGCCTTGCCGAATTTCTGCGGGACGATGAGGATTCTTTCGTTCAGATCCTGTCTGACAAAACCAACGGCGATATACAAAAGCAGCAAAAGTATCTAAAAGATGAGATCGACAAAGCCGCCTCCCGAAACGAAAAGGTTTCCGGGTTGTACGAAAAGCTGTTTGAGGATCACGCCGAAAACAAGGTTTCGGAGGAATGGTTCATGCACATGTCGCAGAAGTATGAGACGGAACGGTTGGAGCTGAAAAATAAGATCGGCCGACTGCGGAAAGAGCTTGCCGAAGCCGATGAGTTGAAGCATGGGCAGGAAGCGTTTGTAAAAGCTGTCCGGCGGTTCCTTAGCGTACAGACCTTGACCCGCCCGCTGCTGCAGGAGCTTATCGACCGTATCGACGTGTTTGAGACGGAAGGCGTAGGCAAAAGCCGTACCCAGCGGATTTCCATTTACTACCGTTTTGTCGGCTATATTGAAATTCCCGAGGTTCCAAAGCGCAGGCACGAAAACTACGTTGTCGATACCCGTCAAGGCGTATCCGTCGAATACGTTCCGCAGATTGCGGCGCAAGCCACTGCCTGATCGCAAAAAAGAGCAGGCTCATCCGAACCTGCTCGGTACATAAAAATGTGCGTAAACATAAAGAAAATCGAGTATCCATAACTCAAGTCCGTTATGAACACTCGATATGGTGCGGATAACAGGACTTGAACCTGCATGAACTTGCATTCACATGGACCTGAACCATGCGCGTCTGCCAATTCCGCCATATCCGCATATTTAATGCTCCTGATTTTTACACGGTGGAGCAACCGAGGTGGGGAGAATATCCTAATCCACATATATCTTAACAGAAAAAATCTGTAAGATGTTAATTTACACAGACATGGCGTGACCTGAACCGTGCGCGTCTGAAAATTCCGCCGTATCTGCAAATGTTACTCTTGTTTTCACAAGTGCCTGTTTATTATATCACGTTGTAAGGTTAAAATCAAGAATTTTAAGCAATAAATTTAAAATTATAAAGTTAGTCTGAAAACAAAAGATAAGACAAACGCTAAAATTTATGCTGTTTATGCGGCTATGACCTTAAAAGGTTCGGAGCAAAGCCTTATGGCTCTGCTCCAATTTTATACTTAAGATATACTGCCGAGTATTAGTCTAAAAGACAATAAAATTTTAATACAAAATAAATGATTTATTTCTCACGTTTCGCTATTGCACTAAGCGTGTTCCTTGCCTTTTCTTCAATAAGCGCCTTAAGTCTTGCAGGCGATACAATGCTTATGCGGTCGCAGTAGGGCAGAAGCCAGTCTACAAGTCCCTGACTGATGAATACGGAGGTTTTGATATAAAACCTGTTTTTCATCTTGTTCACAAATACAGCGTCGCTTCCGAATCTGTCAATTATTACATCAAGTAAATCGTTTTCGCAAATTAACTCAAGCTCGCATTCCTCGCCGTTATACATCATTATATTCTTTTTTGCGTAGTCTGACGCATCAAAGCTTTCCTTGTATTCGCAAACCTGCGAGAACGGTCTTGCGTCGATGTCTGTTATATTCATCATTTTTATTCTGTCGATGCGGTAATTGCTCAGATTGTCATATTTGTCGTAATTGCCTACAAGATAGTATTTGTCGTTTGCCCATACCATTGCGTATGGGCTTATTGTAAAGTGCTTTTGTTTTTTAAGCTTAGGCTTGTTGTTTTCTATCTGATACTTATAATAGTCAAATTCAACACGCTTTTTTTCATTTATAGCGCGGTTAAGCTCGTCTATAACGTAATATATCTGCTCGTTTGATAGCTTTATTCTGTTCTTTTGCGATATTTGAGAGCGCATATTATTACGTTGATAGTAGCTTAAAAAGGACAGGAGCTTTTCAGTCAGCTCGGCTGTTTTTTTCTCGGTGATAAAGGGGGCTGATGATACTGCGTCAACCATTAGTCTTATTTCCGAGGTTTCAAACCTGCGTTCCGCAAGAAAATATCCGTCGTTATAGGTTTGTCCATGCGAAATATCGTAGCCAAAGGCGTTAAGCGCCTTAATATCGTCATATACCGATTTTCTGGCGCATTTTATTCCCTGTTCGTTCAAGTATTTAAGTATAGCGTTCGAGTTAAGACAGTGCTCGCTGTCGCTGTATTCGCTTAAAAGCTTTAATATAAATTCGGTTTTTACTCTTTTAAGACTGCTTTCATTATTATCCGTTTTTATCACCTCTTATAATTGCTTCCGCGCATTTTATACCGTCAACAGCCGCCGAAATTATGCCGCCGGCATATCCTGCGCCCTCGCCGCACGGATAAAGTCCGCGGCAGCTTGGATTTTGCATAAATTCGTCTCTTAATATTCTGACAGGCGCAGAGCTTCTTGTTTCCATTCCCGTCAAAACGGCGTCGGGGCAGGCAAAGCCTTTTAGTCTGCTGTCAAAAAGAACGATTGCTTTTTTCAGCGAGGCGCTCATATAATCAGGCATTATGGCATTCAAATCACAGCTGGTTACCCCCGGACGGTAGCTTGGTATGACGTCGCCGAAGCCTGCGGTTTTTATTCCGTTCATAAAATCATCAACTCTTTGTGCCGGAGCGCAATATCCGCCTTCTCCCAGAAAAAAAGCGTCCTTTTCAAATTTCCTTTGCAGGAATATTCCGGCAAGAACGTCGTCACTGCCAAAATCGTCAGTGCCTATTCCGACAAGCAGCGCGGAATTGGAATTTGGCATATCCCTTGCAAATTTGCTCATACCGTTTGTAACAACAGTGTTTTCCTCGCTTGCGGCGGCGACGACCTCGCCGCCTGGGCACATACAGAATGTGTAAACACCGCGCCCGTTTTCGAGGTGAGCCGAAAGCTTGTAGTCCGCCGCGCCGAGACGACCCCTGCCGGAAAAAGCGCCGTACTGTGCGATATTTATCATTTCTCTGCGATGCTCTATTCTTACACCGATAGAGAATGGCTTTTGAGCCATTGAAACGCCAAGCTCGTTAAGGCGCTTATATGTGTCACGGCTGCTGTGACCGAGCGCAAGTATAACGCTGCTGCATTCAATAATATCGCCGAGTGCGGTTTCTACGGCTGTTATTCTCCCGTTTTTAATTTTAAAATCGGTTGCCAAGGTGTTAAAGAGAAATCTTCCGCCGTTTTTTTCGATTTTTTTTCTTATGTTTTTAACCGCAATATGCAGAAAGTCAGTTCCGATATGCGGCTTTGAATTATAAAGTATTTCATTTGGCGCGCCGGCTGATACAAATTCTTCGAGAACCATTCTTGCTCGTGAATCGTTAGTGCCGGTGTTAAGCTTGCCGTCGGAAAACGCGCCTGCTCCGCCTTCTCCAAACTGAATATTGCTGTTTAATTTCAGCTTGCCGCGGCTTGAAAACAGCTCTACATCCTTTGCGCGCCCGTCAATATTCGAGCCGCGCTCAATTATGATAGGCTCAAATCCGGAGAGCGAAAGTACCAGTCCCGCGAATAATCCGGCAGGGCCTGCGCCGATTATTACAGGCGGCATATCCGGCTTTTTGCCCGACGGAAGCTCATATTTGTACGGCTTGCAAATTGAGGCGTTTTTGCTTTTGCACTTTGAAATTATTTTATTTTCATTCGTGCTTAGGCTAAGGTTTACTGAAGCGGAGAAATGCACGTCGTTTTTTCTCCTTGCGTCTATCGAAAGCCTGTGCAGTGAAATAGACGATACTGCGTTTGTATCGCATCTTAATTCTTTGCACGCAATTTTAAGCAGCTGCTCGTCGGTGTAATCGACCGGCAGATTAATATTGCTTACTCTTATCATCAAAGCACCTCTTAACTGCGCTTTCGCCGGCGAGTATTGCCGACGCCCACGCCCAACTAAGGTTAAAGCCGCCGCAGGCGGCGTCAATATCGACTATCTCTCCCGCAAAAAACAAATCGTTTGTAATTTTTGACGACATATCGTTAAAATCAATTTCTTCACAGCGCACGCCGCCTGCTGTGACTTGAGCCTTGTTGAAATCGCTTTGTCTGCACGCTGTGAGTGTGAAGTGCTTAATTTTTTTAGACAAAGCAAAAATCTCCTTTTTGCCAAGACAGGAGCAGTGCGTGGCAGGGGATATGTCAAGTGCGTTTTTTATTATGAAGCCGGAAAGCTTTTTATTAATAATTCCCGAAAGGATTTCGTCAATTGCAATGTCATAAGATGAGAAAACGTTTTTTAATAAAAATTCGTCAAGCTCGCCTTGCGGTATGTCCGGCAGAAAATCTATAGCTATTTCGGGCGTTTTTAATCCGTAGGCAAAGGAGCGGCTTATTAACCTTGATATATTGAAAACACATATCCCCGAAATATTATCGCTGTTTATTTGCAGCTCTCCAAGCTCTTTTGCAACTGTCTTTTTGTCAATTGTAACCGTTATTTCACAGTCGCTTCTTACGCCCTTGATGCTGTTAAGATTTTCCTTGACATATATCGGCGCAAGAGAGGGGAAAGGCTTTGTAATATGGTGACCTGATTTTTCGGCAAGAATATATCCGCTGCCGTCGCTGCCGAATACAGGCGAAGCGCAGCCTCCGCAGGCCAATACAACAGTCCTTGCCCGATATTCGTTTTTGGCCGATTTTATATAAAACAGCTCGCCGCGCCTTACTGCGGATATTATGCTTTCATCAGTAAATTCTCTGACACCGAAGCGATTTAAATTATTTCGGAGTATATCAAGAACAGAGGACGAGCATTTGCTTTGCGGATACGCTCTGCCGGCAGAATCCGTCTTGATAAGCAAGCCCATACTTTTAAATACGTCCTTTATGCTCTCATAGCTTAAAAGCCCGTTTAGTCTGTCGGGAAATTGAAGGCTTGCGCTTGAATTAAACGAATCGCCCGATACGCTTAAATTAGTAAGATTACACCTACCGTTGCCCGTTGCGAGAAGCTTTCTGCCGGTTTTGTTGTTTTTGTCAAAAAGCGCAATATTTAAGTTGCCGTTTGCAGCTCTTCCGGCAATGCAGCCGCACATAAGTCCTGCCGCTCCGCCGCCGATTATTGCGATGTCGATTACTTCATTTTTATACATAGCTTGTCCACCGTAAAAATAACGGGCAGCATACGCCGCCCCATTGTTTATAACCGTACGCGGATTTAAAGGCCAATTTTGGCGGCGTGCGGCTTCTTTAAAAAATTATTTCGGAGCAAAAATTGCGCCGATCGCGCCAAACAGTCCTGCGCTTGCAAGTCCCATAATTATTCCGGCAAGAATTACTCCGCAAAAAACGGCGAGCATGCTTTTTTTGAAATCTAAATCAAGCAGACTTGCCGCAAGCGTTCCGGTCCAAGCGCCGGTGCCGGGGAGAGGAATACCGACAAAAAGCAAAAGCGCAATGTATATACCTCTGCCTGCCTTTGCCTGAAGCTTTTGTCCTCCCTTTTCGCCCTTTTCAAGACAGAAGGTGAAAAATCTACCTATGTATTTTTTATCCTTGCCCCACAGCAGAACCTTTCTTGCAAACAGGTAAATAATAGGCATAGGCAGCATATTGCCTATTATGGCGATAATATAGGACGTTACAAGATTAAGCTGAAATCCTACTGCGTATGGAATAGCTCCCCTTAGCTCAATAAGCGGAACCATTGAAATAAAAAACACGATAAGATAATGAATCATTTTTCTCCTCCGTTATTTTTGCAAATAATATTACATCTTATTATACTTAAAATATGCCGTTAATGCAAGAAAAATAACTGAAATACGGAAAATTACGCGCCTTGAGTTATAAAAAAACATGAAAAGGCAGGCGGCAAATTGTGCCGCCTGCCAAATTTTAATATTGTCTGCAAATTTAATAAACTTCAGCGTTTAAGCTATGCTTTAAGTTTTTATCTTTTCTCTATGTTCAGAATATCTGAAAAGCCCGTGACCTCGAATACCTCGGAAACAAGCTCGTTCGGATTAACGACAGTCATTTTTCCGTCTGATTGGTTTATCTTCTTCTGGAACATTAAAAGAACTCTTAAGCCTGCGCTTGAAATATAGGCGAGATTAGTAAAATCAAGCGTAAGCGACTTAATACCGTCAAGCTTCGGTGAAATTTCCGCGTCAAGCTGCGGCGCGCTTGTTGTGTCAAGTCTGCCGTCGATTACGGCAGTCAGGTCATTATCTTTAATTTCTGTTGTTACTTTCATATTGCTTATCTCCTTAATCAAAATTTTTCTTGATTATAATATCAACCTTTTTGCCTATTATTCCAACAATAACATCGTCGGCAATGTTAGCGATAACTGATTTTTCAAGCTCATCCCACTCTTCCTTGTGCTTTTGCGCTTCAAGGTTGTCGCGGTAGTTCTTTAGCGACCACGCGTTTGAATATGTCTGAGTGTTGAGCGAGCCCATATCATAGAAGTTGTAGTCGGAGGTGTTGGACATTTCAAGCGACATTGCATAGCCGTCGAACATTGAGCGTGCGGCAAGGCGAATTTTATTGATTATTCCCTTCGATGCTGCGTTTTTGCCGCTTTTTGATACGGCTATAATATTTTCTTTATCCCAAAAATCAAGGCTCTCGGCTACAACACTGGCGTGGATCTCATATGAGCTTCCTTCGTTCTCAATCCAAAAGCTGCCGCTTCCTACGGTTAAAAGCTCAGGCAGCATTCCAATCAGCTCTTCTGCCAACAGTCTGAGCTGCAGCGACTGCTTTTGGCTTAAATTGTTATATTCGGCTGTTTTTTGCGCCTCATCAAGTATAAGCTCAAGTGCTTGTGAGTCGCCTTTAAGCTTGTGAACATTCGTTTTCATTATTATCGCTCCTTGCTGAAGTTCTGCGATGCCTGCCGTTTTTCACGGAGCGTCAGACATCTGCGACCCTATCTATTACATTATTTTTAATTCAGTGTTTACATATTATCACAAAAATTATTGATTTTCAATAGCGTTAAAATCCGTTTATGACGGATTTTGAACATTTCACGCAAAAAGCTTGTGTAAATCAGAGCATAGATGATATAATCAATCAGGAGTTAAAATTTGACTGGGGAATGACTGGGGAAATAGAATAATGATTTTAAAATTGCTGTTTACAGCATTGTTAAATTCGGCTTTAGCGATAATAATTTACATTGTCGATAAAAAAACCGCGTTTGGTAAAATCGGAAAAAACAAGAAGCAGATATTGTTCGGAGTTTTGTTCGGAGCGATGGCGATATTCGCAAGCACAAGCCTTGCCGGAGTTGATATTGGAGAAGGCGTAATAACGAATGTTCGCGATTCGGCGCCGATTTGCGCAGGACTTATTTTCGGAGCTCCTGCCGGCATAATCGCCGGCCTTATCGGCGGAGCGTACCGCTTTTTTTCCGTGTTCTTCGGTCTTACCGGCGAATATACGCAGATAGCCTGCTCTGTTTCGACGGTAATATCCGGCTTAATTGCCGCTTTGCTGCGCAAATATATGTTTGACGACAAAAAGCCGTCCTGGGCATACGGCATTGGAGTCGGCGTTATTTGTGAAGTAATACATATGCTTATGATTTTCTTCACAAATATGAACGACGTTGTAAAGGCTTTTTCGTTTGTCCGTGCCGCCTCTATTCCTATGATATGCTGCAACGCTGTTTCGGCAGGAGCCGCGATGCTTGTTATTTCCATTATCAGCAGGGAAAGGCGAAAAAACGAAAAAAGCAAAAAGCAAATATCAAACGTTTTTCAAATTCGCCTGTTTATATGTATTTTAGTTGCTTATATTCTTACAAGCACCTTTACTTATGTTTTGCAAAGCCGTATGTCAGACACTGAGACTACTACCGTTATTCAAAAAAATATCAATGATGTTCACAAGGATATAACCGATGTTTCCGATGAAAACCTGCTTAAAAAGGCAAGGGATATAAAAAAGGAATACTTATCGCTTAAAGACAAGAGCGCTGAGCGCCTTAAAGATATAGCCGAAGATTTTTCCGTTGCGGAAATATCCATAATCGGCTCGGACGGTATAATATCAAATTCAAGCGAAAAAAAGTATATTGGATTTGATATGAACAGCGGCGAACAGTCAAAGGACTTTATGCTTCATATGGGCAACGGCGAGGAGGAGTATGTTCAGGCATATCAGCCGCAGTCGTTTGAAGGTGCTTTGCCGAGAAAATATGCAGCCGAAGCTCTTTATAACGGAGCATTTCTGCAAATTGGCTATGACGAAGCTGAGTTTAGCGACGATATAAGAAGCACAATCGGTAAAATATCTCGTAACCGCCATATCGGCAACAGGGGCTTTATAATTATTTGCAACAAAAGATGGAATATATGCAGCGAGGGGAAATACTCAGGCGAAAATTTAATGGAGCTTGGCGTTGATATTGACCCCAAAAATATGAGCGTGGAGGAGACATATAATCTTGAGATAGACGGCGAGCGCTATATAGCCGCATACACCGTCGCTGAAGGGTATTACATTTTGGGTGCTATACCTGTAGACGAAGCTCAGTTTATGTGCGATGTATCAGTTTATCTCAGTCTGTTTACCGAGATTTTGATTTTCTCCGCACTGTTCGTTCTTGTATATTTCCTGATAAAGATAATAATTATAGACAATTTGCAGCGAGTCAACGGCGCTTTGTCGAAGATTACCGACGGAAACCTGAACGTGACCGTTGACGTCAGAGAGAATGAAGAATTTGCCTCTCTGTCGGACGACATTAACTTAACTGTCGATACTCTTAAAAGGTATATAAGCGAGGCGGAGGCAAGAATAGACGCCGAGCTTGAATTTGCAAAGCAAATACAGCATTCGGCTCTGCCGTCCGTATTTCCGCCTTATCCGAACAGAAAGGATTTTGATATATTCGCTCAGATGTTTACCGCTAAAGAGGTAGGCGGAGATTTTTACGATTTTTATATGATAGGCGGAGAGTCAAAGGTAGCGTTTCTTATAGCTGACGTTTCCGGCAAGGGCATAGGCGCGGCTATGTTTATGATGAGAGCAAAGACCACCATAAAAGACCTTGCAGAAAGCGGAATGGATGTAAACGATATATTCACTGAGGCCAATAAAAAGCTGTGTGAAAATAACGATGCTGGTATGTTTGTTACTGCTTGGATGGCAATAGCTGATTTGAAAACAGGCGTTATAAGCTACTCAAACGCGGGGCATAATCCGCCGCTTATAAAGCGCTCAAACGGAAGCTTTGAATATTTAAAGGGCCGCTCCGGATTTGTTCTCGCTGGCTTAGACGGAATAAAATACAGCAAAAACGAGCTTCGGCTTTTGCCCGGCGATATGATTTATTTGTATACCGACGGCGTTACGGAAGCAACCAATGACAGCGAGCAGCTTTATGGAGAAGAAAGACTTTTAAATCTTTTAAATTCAAATGCCGATGATTCGGCAAACGTAAAAAAGCTGTGTGAGACCGTAAAGACAGACGTTGACCGTTTTGTTGCGGACGCGCCGCAGTTTGACGATATGACAATGCTTGCCTTTGCCGTTAAATTCATAAGGGGAGAGGATAAGCTCTTTTTCAGACCGAAATTTAATTCGGCGGAGGCTGTAACTGAGTTTGCCGAGCATCTCACAGAAAAGCTCAATGTCCTTCCTCAAATTTCCGGCAAGGTCAACATAGCGATTGACGAGATTTACTCAAATATAGTAAATTACAGCGGCGCAGAGAACGCTTCTATTTCATACAGTATAGAAAAATCCGCTCTTAAGCTTGTTTTTGAGGATGACGGCATTGCCTATAATCCGCTTGAGGACGCTCATTCGCCGGACATTACGCTGTCTGCCGATGAGCGGCAGGTTGGCGGACTTGGTATTTATATTGTTAAGCATATGTCAAAAAAGATTGAATACAGCAGAAAAGACGGTAAAAATATTTTAAATGTCACACTTGAGCTGAAATAGCCTGAGCGTTAAATGAGAAATATCGCTTCAAGATTATTGAATAAATATATGGAATTAAAAAGGTTGTGTAATTATGGTGAAGAAAAGAAAAGCGCATTATATTGTCGGCATGGCGGCAATAATACTTGCTGTAACCTTTGTCTTGATTGTTATAACGTTGCTCTGCAAGCCGGTTGTTAAGATTCAGACGCTTTATGACACTGTTCCGGTTCAATATGAAAAGCTTGTTGGCAATGAAATGTCTGACACGGCTCTTGACACCTCACAGGAATACTCAATGGTCATAAAGGGCGGACACGCGGACGCCGTTAAAATGACGATGACCCTTGAGGACTCTGATATTTATTATCCAAGCCTTGATGTTTTTGTTTACGATCCCGATATGATCGGAAGCGAATTGTTTATCGACGGCAAGCTTATATATGCGAATATTCAGGGGGACAAGAGAAATTCGGGCGGATTTTTGCTGTTTAACGAGAATACTATTCCCAAGCAAAACGTTTATGAAAACGGCGGAGATGACATTCGTGTGTCACTGCCGGAGGATTACGTCGGGAAGACTATGTCGATAATTAGTTATTACAGCAAAGATGCAACCGCCGCCTATTTGCCTTTTTTGTATCTTTGCGGTGAGCAGACCGATATGGCAGTGGCGACGACCAACACCGTCGTGCCGGTTGCCGTGATGACGCTGTGCGCTATATTCCTTGTTATTATCCTTTTGATATTTACATTCGATAAGTCGAGCGAGCGACCGAATTACAAGATTTTGCTGCTTGCGCTTTTCTTCCTGCTTTTGTTTATAGACAAGGTTTATATCTCGTATCCCGGCTCTTACAGCATACTCACGAAGTATTTGGATCTATCGTTCTTAACTGACATATATATTGCTCCGTTGCTGTTATATATCGCCTTAGAGCTTTCAAGCTGGCGTAAATACGCTCTTGCATCAACAACCGTGATTTGGGTTCTTTTTGAGTGTATCTTTAAGTTTATTTTCAACAATTCAAGCGCTTCGATAGACCTTAGTATGCTTGGAGCAATAGAAATGATTGTTTTTGCCGTAACATTCATTCTTACCGTAATCGAGCTTGTTATAACACGAAAAAACAGGAATATAAAAAAGTATTACTTTGTAATTACGTTTATCGTTTTGGCATTGCGGATTATGATAGAGCTTGATTTCTGGAAGGCAAATATGTCTTTGTTCTATTCAGCTCTGCTCTCTTTTGAAAGCTCAATATTCGTGCCGATTATTTCCGAGGTCGTTGCGGTTATGGCTGTTATAGTTGTTGTTATCAATTTTATAAAAAGGATATTGCTGACGCAGGAGAAGGTAACTACACTCAGGGAGCGCAACAGAATTGCCGTTTTGAGCTACCGCCGTATGGAGGAATCGGAGAATATTACTGCAGCGGCTCAGCATGAAATAAGACATCACATTCTTGCACTTGACGGAATGCTTCGCAATAATGAAATTGAAAGGGCTCAGCAATATATTTCGTCGCTTGAGGGTCAGTTTTCAAAGCTGCCGTCCGGCAGATACAGCAAAAATAATATGATAAACATTCTTGTCGGGTCGTATTTAGACAGGGCAAAGGCAATGGGGGTAAATGTTCAGCATAAATTTAATATTCCGCAAAGTATTCCTATCCCCGACAGGGATCTGTGCGTTTTCCTTACAAATATGCTTGAAAACGCGGTGAATGCCTGCGCAAAGCTTGGCAGCGGCGAGAATAAATTTTTGGAGATAATTATAAGTCTTGACGGTAACTTCCTGTTTATCGGATGTAAAAACAGCTATTGCGAGGATGAGAAAAAAGAGGACGACCGCCGCAGCTATGGGCTTGAAAATATGAGAAGCGTCGCTGAAAAATATAACGGCGTACTCAAGATAGATAAGGAAAACAACATTTTTTCGGTTATGACAACCTTTTCTTTATCAGGCGAATATGATGACAAAAATGAAAATCAGTAAGCATTGCAAAGATAGTGTGCAAACAGATGATAAGGCTGTCGGAAAATATCCGACAGCCTTATTTTGCATAGGCGTCATTATAAAAAATACCTTGTATCAGTGGGATATGGCAACAAGCCCCACAGATACAAGGTATTGCTTTTAGTTTTGAACCTCCGTCTACCTAACGGCAGCACGGCGGTGTAAGAGGTCGGCTGCTCAACTAACGGGCAGCCGACTTACTTAATATCTATATTTTTATAATCAGGTAACTGATGCCGGTTATGCGGCAGAAGTTTCGGGAACCGTGTTAAAATCCACGGAGAATGACATATCCGTGCTCAATTCGTCTTCATAGACAGCGGAAGCGCGAGACTCGTCACCGCGTTTGAACGCACATATGACCGCGATTTTTGTTCCCGGATACAGGTATCCCTGAGCGACATTGTTTTTGTCATGAGTCAGATACATTGCCGTTATACCGCCCTGTGGTGACGTCATTATTATAGTTCCCGCCCAGACGAAATCGTCCGGAACGTTTGTCGCGCTGAGAGTAATCTTTACAGCTCCGTCGGGGCGGTCATTGCCCTCCCATGAGGTGGTGTCGTTTTCAAGATGCGCCTCGTCAAATATAGAGTTTACCGTGTCGAGCTTGTCGGCAAAGCCAAGTCGCTTCATTGAATACCGCACCATCTCGGCGACCTCATTAAATTCGCTTAAAGGAGCAAGAGTGTATATGGTGTTTTTCCATATGCTGAAGTTATCCTCAAGGCTTATTCCGTTTTGCGTCATCTGATAGCAGGTGTAAGAGAGAACCGAGTTGTTTGTATGTGTACCGCCGCGGTCGTCGATATTGTTACCGTCGGTGTATAAGGAATTCATCGAGTAGTAAACATCGCCTATATACTCGGGCTGATGATAGCTGTGCGGATTTGCCATACAGCGCACCGGTGAGCCGGATTCCTCGCCCAAAAGCCAGGTTTCCATATCCGCGTTTTCGGGGTCGATCGTCATTTCAATCAGGTTTCCGAAAATATCGCCGTATGACTCCTCGATAACTCCCGTATTGTTAGCATATGTTCCCGCGCAGTTGTACGAGTTCCTTATCGCGTGTCCGTACTCGTGCGCCGCCGTATCAATGGCGATGCTGACGTCCGTTTTACCGAACTCGAAGCAGCCGAAGCCGCCCGTATTTGAAACATAGCACGCGCCCGAGCTTTCTTGTCCTTCGGCGATATAGCCGTAGCCGACGGCAAGCGGAATACCCATGCCGTCTATCGAGGTTATGCCGTGCGCCTTGTAAGCGTCGTAAACCTTTCTCATGTTTTCAAAAACTGTGACGAGGATTGGGTCAACACTGTCAACTCCGTCAAAATGATACGGATATACGCCAATCAGCAAATCTTTATCTGTGTTGTATGAGGTTGCGGTATCAATGCAGATTATTTTACGCTCTGTATCAATAAAATAGTATCCGTCGCTGTCCTTTGCGACAGGCAGCTCGACGGTTCTGTTAAAGCGGTCAGTGAAGGTCATATTTTGAGTTTCAACTTTAAAGTAAACATCATTGTTATATTCGCCGCTGTCGTAGGCGTCTATGCTTGAAGCGGATAACGTGTCAAACACCTCTCCGGTTTCGGCGTTAATATATATTTTTAAATATGTGTTCTCACTGTCTGATGAAGCGTTTGCTTTCAGATAAAATACCCAGCAGACGGCAAGCTTGCCGTTTTTATGTATCACGGGCGCTGTCTGTCCGTCGTAAGCAATATGATAATCGTGCTGCTCGCAGTAATCTTCGGCGATCTCATTTGCTTTTTCTTTAGATACATCTATGTCGTCCTCCGAAACATCTACCCTTGTAGCTTCGGGGTTTATCGAGCTTGAAAGGCAAAGGGTGTTGCCGTCTTTGTCAACGCCTATCTTTAAGAACGCGTCGGAAACTGTTGCAAGACCCTGTGTTTGCTCAAAGGTGTAATATGTATCTCCGTTGTCCGTAACGTCAATCCTTACGGGGTTTATTTCTATATCGTTTTCACTTGCATTTAAAAGTGTTTTGACTGCCAGGAGAGAGCTTAATGCGGTTTCCCAGTTAGTGACCTTGTAATCCGTATAGCGGCCGTTTATGAACGATACCTCATTTGAATCTCTGTATCTGAGAATTGTCGCGTCGCCATTGTTGAGAGCCTTTATATCCGCCTCGGTGTTGTCGTGTATCTCCGGCTGTTCGGGGAATTCAACTGTTAGCGTCACCGTTACCGTCTCGTCCGCAAATTTAAGCTCCAGCTTATCCTCTATAACGGTATATGTGCTCTCGTCGGCTGCCTTTGCGTTCAGCATAGGCGCTGATACCGCCAAAACGGACGAAGCAAGGGTAAGGCAGAGCATTATGGACATCATACGCCTGTTCTTTTTTACAATCACGAGAACCGTTGACGCAGAGATAAGCATTACGGCGATAAGCAGAGCAATAACTCCGATGAGCGAATCATCGCCGGTTTTTATTGTACTCTGCTGCGCGGTTTTACCGTCCGTGACGGTCGTGCCGCCGTTATTGCCGTTATCCTTGCCGCTGTCGGACGGGGACGTTGCCGGCTGAGTCGGTTCGGGGTTTGTCGCCGCGCTTTCCGTGGCAGGCTCGCTCGCATCAGGGGTCGTGTCAGATGGGTTCTCGGCTTTTAGTGAAACATTTACGGTCATGCTGTCGCTTTGCTCCGACTGAAGAGATACGTCTGTTTTTTGAGTTTCTCCCGAGATCTCCGCATTGTCGGAAACGGAAACCTTGTAATTAACGCCGTCTATATCATAGTAGTTGGCGTTTTTGACAGTCGCGGTTACCGTCGCGCCGCTGTCTGTTTGAGAATCAGCGGAGAGCTCGCCGCTTACGCCGTAGGATACAGTCGCAGCTGACGCCGTTGCCGAGCCGGCGAAAAGCATAGCTGAAACTATAAGCAGGGAAGCCGTAAGCTTAGCCAATTTTGATTTTGCTTTTTTCATCATTTTATTGATCACCCTTTCAAAATTAATGAAAAATCGCAGCAGCACTGAATTTTTAGTGCAATACCACAGTTAAATAATAGCATAATTCTGATATTGGGTCAATGTGTTCAAGGAGCTGCGGAATCTTTCAAATGTTTATTTCTTCACTATTGAATTTTCATACTTTTTTTCAATTATAAGAGCGTATATTACGTCATATTTTTCTTACTGAATAAAAAAAGGAAGGCGAAATATAAACGTCTTCCTTTAATTATAAGAACATATTTTTTTTACCAAGGTACTCCATCATTATATTCTGAATTTTGCCGTACATTGATTTGCTGAGCGGAATATTAACTCCGTTATTTAAAATAAGATTGTGCGAGGCAATGCCCGATATACACTCAATGTTGACCAAATAGCTTCTGTGCGGCTTAACAAAGCTCATAGGCGGCAGACTTTCTTCAATGTTTTTCAGCGTACCTCTAAAGGATCTTTGACTGCCGTCCGTAAGATGAATATCAATATCATGGCTGAAAATCTCAAAGTATGCTATCTCCGAAAGGTTTATCAAAACAGAACCCTTTGCGGTTTTAACCTGAACCTTATTCGGCTTGTTTTTTGATAAAAACCTGTCAACGGCAGCTTCAAGCTTATCGCTGTTGGTTGATTTAAGCAGATAATAAAGAGGCTCGGCGTCAAAGCTGTCTACAGCAAATTCATTGAAATTTGAAATGAAAATTATATCTGTTTTATTATTTGAATTTCTAAGCTTCTTTGCAAATTCTATTCCGTTGCTTTTTCCAAGCATAACGTCTAAAAAAATAAGGTCAAACTTTTTGTTCGAGTTTAAATCGGTCAAAAAGGAGTCAACGTCGTAGTAGCAGCTAAGCGAGCACGAACCCTTTTTTTCGTCGGCAATTTTATTAAGTTTTGTCTTAAATAGATGGCAAAAATCCGCGTCATCATCACAGATAGCAAAACTATACATATCAAATACCTTTCAAGCTTTTTAAATAAATATAGCATAAAATCGCATAATTTGCAAGGCGAATACTATAGAAATTTAGAATTGATTTTTTCGATTATTGACGCGCATATGAATTTAAATTTCAAAGCTTGATTAATAAATCAATTTGAAAAAACTGTCGCGCACACGACAGAAATATATATAATATTTCAAGCAATTTACTTCAATAGTAATTATTTTATTTCCCGTTTTTCTTCAAATAATTTGCATTTTCAGTCATAAAGTCGTATAATATAGATAAATTAGCGCTTAATTTTATCGAAATTTTATTTTAAGTGGAGTTTTTTGCAAAATAAGACAAAATTCAAAACTGTTAATTTTAATAGTTTACTTTAAGAGTTTTAAGTGCTAATTTTAAGTTAAGAAGGTATTTAGGCTTGTAGTTTGGGTTTGTATAATTAGTTGGAGGCGTTGTTATGAATTACATAACGGCTAAAGATGCAAGCAAAAAATGGAACATTAATTTGCGGTCGGTTCAAAGAATGTGTGTTGCGGGACAGATTGACGGAGCCAAAAAAATTTCCAATGTTTGGATGATTCCTGAATTTGCAAATCCTGTGACAAAACGCAAAAGCAAAAATCTTGTTGGCAAGGATGAGATTTTGGAGGCGTACTTTGACTTTGCGTTTAACCGTCGGCAAAAATTCGACGCTTTTTTCAAAAAGCAATACGCGTTTAAGGATAAACTCTCTAAGGCGTATTTTTATGCTGTAGAGGCTTTTCGGTTTTATCCTCAGCTTGACAAAATGCTGCCCTATTTTTTAAAGGCGAAGGATCTTATCGTAAATACAGACCTAAAGCTGCCTGAACTTTCTTTGACTATGGGCGGTCATTTTGCACTCGCAATATTTTTATACCGTTCGGGTATCGGCGACGAGGTGTGCGAACAGCTTACAGAGGTTCTGCCTGTGTTTGAGTACCTGACAGGTCATAAAAGCGGATTGGATCTTCTTTTTAAATCCGCGCTTGACTATCACAGAGGAATGATAAATGAAGCTCTGCACCTTGCGTATAAGGCTATTTTTACAAACGACGTTGATTCCGACACTAAATTGGGCGTTTCATATGTTCTTGCTCACATTTCGCTTCTTCACGGAAACCTTGAGGGCTGGAACACGGTTGTTGAAATGCTTAAGACTATAATTGATGAAAACCACACCGAGGAGATAAACGCCGTAATAGACATAGTCGACGCTGAGCTTACGCTTTCCGCCGGTTTGACAACGGGGATTAAGGAATGGCTTAAAACAGGTGATTTTGACTCAAAGCCGCTTACAATCAATTCTGCGATAAACGCGTATTTAGTCCATGTCAGATATTTGGCAAGAATCAATGAGCTCGAAAGGGCTATAGCAATCCTTGAGGTACTCATTAAAAACAAACACAATAAATTCCCTGTTCCGCCTCACAGTAAAATGTACCTGTATATTATAGCCGCGATATGCTATAACAGGCTTTCAAATGAGGAACGTGCCTTTGAATGTCTTGAAAAAGCCCTTGAAATCGCGAGACAGGATAAGCTTTATATGTTTTTCGCTGAATACGATAACGAATTTGGCGGCATTACCGAAAAATTCTTTAAATCGCGTGACCCTGAAGTTTACAGGAAGATTTTGCAGATTAAGGAATCCTATATGGATAACTATAATTCCTCAAAGCTTTATTTGCAGGGTTCTCTGATGTATGATGATTTGACTCAGAGGGAAAAGGAAATAGCCATTCTGGTCGCAGAGGGATTTCAAAATTCCGAAATTGCCAAAAGACTGTATATCTCCAACAGCACGGTCAATTATCATGTCAGAAATATTTATAAGAAATTGGGTGTAAACAGTCGAACCCTGATGATAAACAGGTTGTATTTTTATCTTAAAAACGATTAAAATCTGTCGTTTGTGCGACACCTGTATTTCGTCTGTAATTTTTTTGGTAAAAAGATTTTTTGTTTTCTTTAAACTGAAAATTGCCCCATATTTTGTCTGTTTTTCTGAATTAGACTTTATTATCACCCGATTTTTGTTCATAATTTTAAATTGAATATTTTCCAAATAACTCTCCTAATACAGTTAATTCATTCAGTTGTAATCTTTCTTAGGCTGTGATAAAATTATTTTGTAGAATTTTAATTTTTTAACTGTAAATTAGGAGAGTTTTTTATATAAAGTGTATTAAATTTTAATGTTGGAATTTCCGCAAAGGCGGCCTTAAATTATATTGAAAATTCGCAGACCGTTGAAAAATATAATTAATTTAGGAGGATCGTATATGAAAAAATTTGCAGCAGTTACCTTATGCCTCATGCTTGTCGTTTCCATGTTGTTTGCAGGCGGCGCCTCGGCTGAGGAAATCTCTTCATTTGATGAGAGCAAGCCCGGAACTCTTACGCTTTTAAAATACGAGCCGGACGATAAAACAACGCCTGTTTCCGGCGCTGAGTTTAAGGCGTATCAAGTTCTGAGCATTAAAGACGGATTGTTTTTTCCGACAGCAAATTTTAATGATGTGACGGGACTTGTTCCCGATTTGGTGTCGGAGGACGGAAGCCCGACCTATACAAGCACAAACGACCTTCTTAAGCTTATTCCTGCGCTCAGGAGCAAGGCGAACGGTCTTGCCGCCTCAAGCGATGAAAACGGAATGATTTACACCTCGACTATGACAGATGAGGGTAAATATGAGTTTGGCGAAATAAAGCTCGGCGTATATCTTGTTGTTGAGTCGGTTGTTCCTGACGGGTATAACGAAATAACGATGCCGTTTCTCGCTTCTGTTCCCGAATGGCATCAGCAGACAGACGGCGATACAGTGACCGGCGAATGGGTTTACAATGTTGTGGCGTATCCAAAGGACGAAAAGGTCACCGTCGACAAGACCTTTGATGACGACAAAAAAGAAGGCGTTAAATCAATCGGCGATGAAATACCTTATACGGTAAAAACCAATATTCCGACTTATTCTTTCCCTGCCGATGAGGACGGAACGGAAAAATACGATGTTGATTTAAAAAGCTTTACCTACAAATTTACAGACACAATGTCTGACGGGCTTACGTTTAATAATGACTTAAAGGCTGAAATTGTCGGTAAGAGCAAGGTCTTTTCTCAAAAGAGCGGTGATGATGATACAGACTGGGATTATACTCTTGAGCTTGGAGCCGACGGCAAAACGATAACGGCTGATTTTAACTGGGAAAAGCTTAACGATTATCAGGGTGAGGAGCTTACGTTCACCTATTCTGCAACCTTAAATGAAAACGCCGTTATTGGCGGAGGCGGCAATGAAAACAGCGCTTACGTTACATACACGAACGATCCGCTTATTGAAAATTCTATTGCCAATACAGACAAATCTAAAACTACCGTATATACTTACGGTATGAAGCTTATAAAAATGCTCGGCGGAGAAAAGCCTGCACCGGACAGCGATATTGAGAACGTCAAGTTCCAGCTGTCCGACAATGGAGAGGTTACAAGCTATCCTTTCGTTCAAATGTCGTCGGGCAAATATGTAAAGTACAACGCACAGCTTGCCGATTCACCGCCGACCGAGTCGCCCGACAGTGATTTCAGTATTCTGATTGACGGAACAAGTTACACCGTAACGCGTAATTTAAGCCCCGATGAAAACGGAGAGCTTACGGTTGACGGACTTATTGAGGGAGCATATTGCCTTTCGGAGAATGCCACCGCAAGCGGATACAGTCTCCTCTCGGATAAAATTCACTTTACCCTGACAGCCGATCAGGAAAACGGAATTTACACGGGAACCGTTACTGCTGTGCTGAATGACGGCCCTGCCGAGATTGAGGCTCTTACAGACGGTCGTTTTAAAATAACTGTTGACAACGCTCTGCAGCCGTTTCTTCCGCTGTCAGGCGGTCAGGGAATAGCGATGATAATTGCAGGCGGAATTTTACTGATTATCGGCGCGTTTATACTTTTAAGAATTTATCTGAAAAGAAAGCGCAGCCGTGCGACTGCTTAAGAATTATTTTGCTCTTATTTAATGCGTACTAAGCGTATGGGAGAACAGAGCGTTTCTGTTCTCCCGAATTATTGATATACTTTTCACATATAAATTAAACTCCTCTTGACGCGAAAGGGATGATGATGTGAAAAAGGCAATAATCGCCATAATAGGCGGACTTGTTGTGCTTGTGGGAATATTCCTTATCAGCTATCCTTTTGTGTGCAATTACTTTGTGAACAACGAACAGGAGAGCGCAATATCATACCAAAATAAGACCGTGAGCGCGGCTGACGACAGCCTTATTTCCGATATGCTCAAACAGGCGAGGGAGTACAACAAAAGACTGATTGGAAATTCCGATATAAAAGACCCGTTTGCCGACGACTCCGAAAACGGTGACGACGAGTACGACAGGCTTCTCAATATAAATAACGATTCACTGATGGCAAGCGTAGAGATACCAAAAATAAACGTAAAGCTTGCGATTTATCACGGAACCTCAAAGGAGGTTTTGGAAAAGGGAGCAGGGCATCTTAAGAAATCGTCGCTTCCGATTGGCGGAAAGGGTACGCACGCCGTTATTACAGGACATACGGGACTATCGAACGCCGCTATGTTTTCCGATTTGGATAAGCTTGAAAACGGAGATGTGTTTTTTATCAATGTTCTCGATCGGGTGCTTGCGTATGAGGTCGACAAAATAAAAATCGTGCTTCCGTCTGACACAAGCGAATTGAAAATCGAAAGCGACAAGGATTATGTAACTCTCGTCACCTGCACACCCTCCGGCGTAAATTCTCACAGACTGCTTGTAAGAGGAAAAAGAATACCTCTTGATGAGGCTGAGGAGATAGCAAAAAAAACAAGCCCTGCCGAAAGCACATGGATGCTTGATTACAAGAAAATAGTTATAATTTCAGCCGTCGCTTTTATCGCGCTGCTTATAATTATTTTAATTACACGAAGGTATATTGTAAAAAGGCACAGGAACGAAAAAACCTAAAAACCACTTAATTCACCTCAAACGAAAAGCCGATTTTAAAATCGGCTTTTCGTTTTTATATTATAATTGTGCTTTTGAAATGACAAACGAGTGAAAAAGTCGCGACATTTTTTGTCGTTTATGCGCCAAAAAAGTTAATATTACAACTTATTTATGGGCATAAAAATTATTGATTTGTAAAATATGCTTAATTACAATTCTTTTAACAATGTTAATACTGCTATATTGAATAAAAAATCTCTTATTTTTTATTTATTGAAAAAAATTCTTAATTATGAAAAAACAGTTATTTTTGTCAGTTATAATTAAATTTTTGCTGTGCTACAATTAATTTGTAGATATTGGACTATTTGGGCAATTGTTGGGAGGAGTTTTTGTGAAAGATAGTAAACTATTGAGGACGAGTAAACAAAACAAAAAGGAAGGTAAAAAACATTTCTGCTCAAAAGCGCTTAAAAGAGTTATTTCAAAAACAGGGATGACCTCTGCTTCAATTTCTCTTGCGCTCGTAATGCTTGTTTCATCACTGCCGGTTATTTCATTTTCAGTTTCGGCTGCCAATAACAACAGCCAGACAAAATATGCCGACATAAACGCTTATCAGAATGCGAGAATTGCCGAGATACAAAAGGGTATTTTTGCATACCCGACCACTACTGACAATCAAACTTCATACAACGCGACATTAGGTATAGGTTCGCCGGTAATCGGTACATATGAGCCTTCTATGTCTCGCTGGAGCGTTATACGCGGCAACCCGTATTTCGATTGGAAATATAAGGAAAATTTGGCTGACGTTCCTACGTGGGACGGAGTCCAAAACTATGATCTCAGTAACGATACTGACTTCGCAGCATTGAATTTCAAAAAAAATAAAACGAATACCGTTGCTAAAGTTGCTAATCTTCCTGTTGTTACAATGCAATACGGCTCTTCGCCGGAAACGTCCTTCAAGGTATTTAATATTGAAAATCCGAATCAGCTTCGTTATGCGCTTGAATATCTTACCGAACACTATGAAGCAGATGATAACTTTATAATAAATATTACAAGCGACCTCGATATGGGCGGATATAATGTAAATGAGTCTACTCCTGCGCATACTTTATTAACAGACGTTGATGAAAATTATCACAATACGGCCACAAAAATAACAAATTATGATTGGCAGTCAATAGATTGGCAGGTTAATACTAATAACAAAAGAAATAAATTAGAAAAACGCATAGTTTATATCGAGGGCAACGGTCATACTATGTTTAATTTGAGATCCTCCGATAACGGTCTCATTGAAAACGCGAATACAAATATTATTGTTAAAAATTTCTGCATTTCTAACTCTATGGTAGTACGTGCCTGCAAGGATTATCATGTGTCGTCAAATGATCCAACAACGCTGTTGATTGGACATACCACAAGAAACACCTACATGTCATTGTATAATGTTCATACAAAAGATTCATATGTTCAAAACTGGAACGGCGCTTACGTTTCCGGTCTTATAGGACGTAAGGTTAAAAGCGCCGGCACCTTCATTCAGAACTGCTCAACAAGTAATTTGGTTCTTATCGGCGGCTCACATATTGGAGGTATGACAGGTAACCTTCAGGCATGGGCTCAGGAAGATGCAAATATTCAGACTAAATCTCCGGCTAATTACAAGGATCCGCTTGAAGGCAGATCGCCCGAAGAGATAATATTCAGCAACAGAATACCTACTACTGCTGTTACGAGTGCTACTGAAGAGGGTTTAAGTAAATTACAATTTCCGACCTTGCTTGAAAACTCGTATTCGGTTGACTGCGAGCTGTTCTCACTTGGTAACGACTCCGGCGGTCTTGTGTCCTGCGGTATAGGAATTGTGGCTAAAAACTGTTACACAAATAACAACATATATTCAGACACAAACACGTCGGGCTTTATCGGCCGTGTATCAAGCCGACCGGGTATTTTTGCTATGAAGGACGATAATCCAGTTAACAGTGACGCAGATACGAGTAATGATAAATACAGAATAACAAACTATTTTGAATCCTGCTATTCGTCCGGTCTTGTTGAGGGAAGAAACGCAATGGGCGGATTTGTCGGTTATGTTCAAAGCCTCAGAAATATTCCGCAGTCATATACGATAAATCCCAATATGGATAACGAAAAGTTTGAAGAAGATCGAACAAGCTCTGCATATACTTATAAGAAAACATTTACTAAAGAACAGGACGGTCTCGGCGACAATTCAGGCTCCACTATTTTTTATAACTGCTACTCCTCGTCCTCAGTCGGAATGGACTATGCGGGACGGTACTGCGGCGGCTTTACCGGTATGGACCAGGGCTATACAATGAGTACTCAGGTAAACATTGAAGGGGTGACCACTAAAATAAACGGCACAGGATACTTCAATTGCTACGCCGTTGGCGAGGTTGGCAATATACTGTCCGTTACCGAATCGGGTGAAGCGGCGCAGCTTGAAAAAAATTATCTTAACAATAATGAGGGTGTTGACAATACCGACATTCTCCCGTATTATCCGACCGGCGGCTTTATCGGCGTGCTTTGTCCCGACCGTTGGTGGGTAGCTGCAGCAGGTGAATATAAAAAACAGGCATATGCGTACTTTACACCGGGAAGCGATGCAGAAAAAAGCGCTGACTTTCTTCATGATAGCTCCGGTGCGTTAAAGGACATGCCGCAGTATCAGCTTTATAAAAACAGATACGGATATTTTAAGAACTGCTTTTATGATATGCAGACTACCGCAATGCGTGAAATGGCGATAGGAATTGCCGGCGGAGAAAACGCCTACGCACCGCAAAGCGCGACTGACGGCCCATATGCATCAAATTATTTAGACAATAACGTCAAGTTTACGTTTACAACATCGGGCAACGGTATAGCTTATCAGGAGGATATTGACGCCGCGCGCAGAGGCGAGGTTTCAAATGTAGATACAAGTAAGAAGCATATTGCTAATTTTTCTGTTGCCGGCGTTGTAGGTCTTTATACAACAACCGCTGAAGAAAAGGGTATATGCGGACTTACCGATTTCCCGATTGAGGCTGATAATTTTAACAAAGACATTCAAACGAATAACTCCGGCTTCAAAATGAAGATGGATAATTGCCCCTTAACGCTTAAAAACAATTCGTGGCAGTGCGACCACTGGCGTTATGAACACGGGTATTATCCGCAGCTAACCGTATTTTCAAATGTACAGGGCGAGGATAACAACAAAACAACGACTGACGATGACATTAAGGACTCGGTCTTCTATATTAAAAGCTCAAGCTTTAGCGGAGATGCTGTTCCTAATAATTCTGAACTATTAAAGGAAGGTACGTTATCAGGCTTTAAAAGCTGTCAGGGCAACGAGTTTAAAAATATGACTATGGTACTCAGAGCCTACAGATATTCTCAGGCTTCAACAGCGGCGATTATTCTTAATAACTATAACTTTATTATGGACGCCGCAACAGGCTCGGTAAGAGGCGATAATGACTGGGCTGTCGCACAGCCGAGCAATAAAATGGAGTTCAATGATGAAACCGGCTATTGGCAGGTTGGATATGAAGGGCTTAACGGCGGACAATATGAATTTAAGGTTCAGGCAAACGACTCTATGACGTATAACTACGGTGAAACTAAATTCGACGATCCGATTAACTGTAAGCTTAATGTTCCTTATGACGGAGTAGACGTTGTTATTCGGTTTAAGTTTGATCAGCTATTCTCAAACGATTTTCAGATTTTGGCCGACATATATGACGAAAACGGATTTGAGTATGATTCCGTTACGAAGCAGTATACGGGAAAAATTCTGCGCACGGAACCCTTGGGCGGCAGAAACAATGAAATAAAGTATTCCGTTATCGGCTCCTTTACTGGCAGCTGGACTGAAGACTATTTCCTTACAGCGACCGATAATTCAAACAAGCTTTTTGAAAGGGAGATTGTCTTTACTGAAAACGACATTAAGGACGCTGAAGGCAATTTCATAAAACAGGAGTTTAAGATAAGAGGAAATCAGGACTGGAACGTTGCAAACTTCGGTTACGACGGCGTTTCCGACGGTACTAATATGTCCTTTATCTTGACAAAACCCGAAACAATTAAAATAACGTTTTCTAAGGATACGCACAAATGCGAGCTTTTCATCAAGAGAAATGATGATTGGGTTTCCGCCGACGATGAATCAATGTCTGAAATTTGCCTCGAAAGCCATATAGCGGACAATACTGTATATGATTATAATACGTTTACCGTTGTCAGCGACAAAACAGACATCACTTCAAAGAGATGGAGCGACGCCCAGACGATAAGCGATAAAAAAGAAATTGCTCCGCTTGGCAAAATGAGCACCGTCGACGGTAAGATATACACCTACACGGCAAGTAATGTTCACACCGGCAAAAACTATCAAATCAGAGTGCTTCCGTTTGACGAGCTTCAAAGCTGGGCCTTGGACAATGCGGACAACAACTTCTTCTATATCGAAAAAAGCGCCGATAACGCTCCTGATGATGAAACCTGCACCCTGGTAATCACATATGATTCCGATACTAAGGAGGTAAGCTATAAGGCGACCACTGACAGCGCGGTCGAACTTACCGTAAACAATAATATTTTGACAAATAAATATGTTGTTGCCGGCGACGAGAAAATCACGGGCTACCATTGGCTCGGAAGCGATAAAACAAAAATCCCCGCCGCCGACCCCGATAGCGGCCCTAATGAACAGGAGATAAGTGATTACATATCAAAGGCAATCGAAAAGGGCGAAATGCAGTCAAAGGACGACACAGGCGTTGAGCTTTACACATGGAAAAGCGAGACAATACCTAAGGGTACATATTCGTTCAAGATTTTTGCCGACGGCGATATTGACCTTGGCTTTGGCGAGCACGGCGGAACCAACAATATAAGCTTTACTCTTAAATCAGATTCCGCCATTACCGTTACCTTCAACGCCGCAAATCATCTTACGTCAATAACCTGTGATGACCCGAATGTTCTTGAAATTAAGCGATATGTAGTAACAGGAACGGAAAATCTTATGGGCAACGGTCAGGTTTGGAATTTGTATAACGGCATAATGTCATATGATATAAACACAGGCTTGTATGAATATGTCATTTCAAAGGCTGTGGAAAACGAAGCTCCCCAAAAAATCTCCTCGGGTCAAAACTACGCCTTTAAGGTTATAGAATACGGAATTGACAGCGGCAGTAATATTTCGTTCTATTTGAAAAAGGACGCGTATATAAAGGTAACATACGACCCCATAACCGCTGTGACTGATTTTAAGACGTACAGCGATATTGAATGCAACACCCTTTTGAGCGACGCTGCCGAAAGCGTTCATATTGAAAGCTATTCTGTAATAGGTGAAAAGGGACTAACCGGCTACACCTGGCTCGGACTTCAGGATAACGGTCAGCCGTATGAAGGAGCGGAAAAGCAGAAGAAGGAAGAAGAGGCGTCTATTGCCGGTAAGATGGATCCCAAGAGGGTTAATACGCCCGAAGGTCAAAAAACGATATACACCAAGACATTTGAAAATGTTGAGGTTGGCACAAACGGTAACTTTAAATCCTATGCCTTTAAGGTAGCCGCAAACGGCAACTGGGACAGCGGTATTTCATACGGCAACGGTGACGGCAACTTCATAATCACTCTTTCCAATCCGAACACAAACGCACAGGAGGGCGATCCCAACTATAATAGCTGTAATGTTACTATCACATTCGACCCAAGCGCCGTCGGCAATGAAATAAGCGTTGAAACAAGACCTGACGGTTACATTATGGGCGAGATAGATACCAAAGACTTTGTATGGTATGTTGTCGGTGACCAGGGACTTGCGTCCTACTCTGAATCATTCAGAGGCCCTGACACAACATACGACACAGTTCGTGACATTACCCAGACGGTCAATTTTACTAACGGTTCAGACACCGTTGAAAAGGGCATAGCGTGGTCATTGGATCAGGAATTTAACCATGACGAGGGATATATAACAAAATTCGGCGGCGAGGAAAGCGGCGCGAATTTAGACAGCGGCTTTACTCTTAATTATCAAGTAGACGGCAAAAAGGTTAAAACTACTTTTGATGAGGACGTTGTTGACCTTGATACTAAGGTTGATTTCGGCAGTGCACTTGATAGGGAGAGCAATCCTGTCCCGTCAGATGACGACGGTATTGAAACAAGTCTTGAATCGTATCTAAATTTAGATAATCTCCTCAGCTCAACATGGCAAACGCCTTCAAAGTATATTGATTTTCCGATAACCTATACATCTGAAAGATTTATGCCGGGAAAACAATTCTTGTCTGTTTCGGCATACGGAATAGGAACGAGCGAAGATTTTAACAGATGGAAGATCATACGCGTTTTATACGACCAGTTTGTTCTCAGAGGAGATGACCTTGACAAAAAGGCGAAATCACTTTTGCTGCTTATCGACGCCGACGAATTAACTCAGGCGAACCCCTCAGGCACAAAAATACAACAGCTTGTATCTTATCTTACTACTATGAAAGCTAATGATAGAGAGCAGTATGATCATTACACGCAGGGCTTTGACTTTGTTACCAGATATGAGCAATGGAATTTGCTGCATAATAAGCTTAAAGAGTATAAAGCTGCCTATAGCGAACAGTTCGTTAACGCGCCGGGAAGCGAAGAGGACGGAACCGATGTTATTCCTCTTGACGCGCCGTATGTCAATATATCAAAGGTATCTGTTATAGGCACACGCCTTGTTCGTCTTATACCGAAGGGCTATATTGAGGCAGGCAACGACGCTACCATTACTGTTATAGACACTATGGATAAGAACGAAGAAAAGCGTCAAAATGTTGTTGTATATGACCGCGAAAACAGCACTTCCGATGTTCGTGTTGAGCTGGAAGGCGGAGATATTGGCACTGAAACCTTCTCTTATTATAACTTTGCTCTTATGGCAGGCTACGCCATAACGGATAAAATCGGTCTTGGCATTTATGATAACTACTCTAATCAGAATGTGAAGAATAATAATAGCCGAGGAATAATTCCGTTCAGCACCACCCGCAGAAACGAGGACGACAGCAGCGAGCGAAACTACGGCAAGTATTACGCTATGACATCCGCGTTTTGTGAAACCCCTGAATATAACGATGAGACAAGTGTTGACGCAGAGGGTAAGGTAACGAGAAATCCTAAGCTTGACGTAGGAAGCCTTGTAAGTCAGCAGCTTATAGGTGACTCAAATGAAGTAGCAGTTGACAACGGTTCCGGCGGTACTACTACGAGAAAAGGTCAGACTATAGTTAAAATTTATAAGGTTCTGAACAAGGGCAAGAGCACGGAAAGTGAAAGAATCGTTCTCACCAAGATGAGTACTTCGGAGGATTCCGGTTCGGAGTCTAATACAAACTATCTCAAGTGGACGGGACAAAAGAAATTTGAATCAACCGACAACGGCGATTACAGAGTAAAATTCTATTGGGCTATGAACGATGGACGTTACTTTACCGATACTAAGGACGTTAATATTTTGGCAAATATGTCCGGTATAACAAAGAAGGTAACCAAGTCGTTTGACGACGCGACATATAATACTAAGACCAATGAGCTTACTTACACGCTTAAATACACAAACTCAGTAAGCGCGCAGCCTGTTACATTCGCCATTCTTGATATTCTCCCGTTTGTGGGCGACGCCAGAATAAATCCTGATATGAAGGATACTACCGGCGAAATCGTTACAGTTGATGATGATACGACCAAGCTTGAGGGCGATGGCAGAACCGACCCGGAGTTCCAAGTGACAAAGCTTGAAATTACTCGCTCCGGCAACGAAAACACAAAGAAGGCTGAAATAAAGGGCGTATATCTGTCGTCACAGGAAAATGTCCGCGATTTGCTTTACGAGGACGCAACCGAGCCCGACGGAAGCCCGAAGCTTGATGAGTCGGGCAACCAGGAAAAGGTTGTAAGCGAGCATTCGGCTTCTAATCTCGGCGTTTACGTTGCGCCGGATAACATAGATGAATATGCGGAAAGCTCCGATCCGGTTAAGCAGAATTACATAAAAAATATAGGCACTATTATTGACACAAGTCAGTATGGCTGGAATAAGCTTTCAAGAGGGCCTGCCGGCTCAAATACAGGCTCTGACGGTGTTTACAATATCAGCCCAGCTGACGGCGAGAATGTTAAAGCAATTGCTGTAACAGGAATACAGCTTGCATCCGCTGACAGCGTTTCAGTTGAAATAACGGTTAAATATAACGGAAAACCGAATGACGACCTGTTTAACAACGCTTATTTCTTCTCGGCATTTTCCGGCAAATGGAGCGAGACAAAGCAGTTAGTTGACGAATACAAATGGGACGACGGCTACTCCAACAATGTGCGCACCACAATTGTCGGCAGAGATTTAAGCGGAAGCGTATGGCTTGACAGCAATGTAAACGGCGTTTGGGATGACGACGAGGCGTCAATTTCAGGCGTTAAGGTCGACCTTGTAAAGTATAATAAAGATCCGTCGAGCGGCGAATTGGTCAAGGATGAGAACAATCCTGTCGCTACGACGTTTACGGACTTGTCCGGCGGCTACAGCTTTAATGACAAAGAGCTTGCCGAGGGTAATTATAAGGTTGAGTTTGTTTCGCCTGTCGGCGGTAAGGTTACTCTTAACTATAAAGACGCTCCTGCGGTTGAAAAGGATTATTCGCAGCTTTTGATTTCAAAAATCCTTTCGCAGTCAAACGGAGTTGATAATAACATAGCTCATATTTCCTCCGACAATACTGCCGACAGCAGCAAGAAATATTATATAGATCAGGAATTCCCTAATGCTGCCGATATATTTACCTACAGCTACTCCGATACTGTCAATGTTGTTAAAGACAATTTTGTTTATACAAAATCAAAGCAAAATCTTGCATTGACCGACGCTTACGGCAAAATAACAATCAAGAAATACAGTGATAACGATTTAACTAAGCCGATGAGCGGAATTAAATTTAAGCTTGAATATCTTGACGACGTTAAGGAATGGAAGCTCCTGACCTATAACAGCAATGGATTTATTGATAACGCTAATCCTGCTCCTGAGCATAATGACGGTATATTTGAAACAAATAGTGATGGAATCATTGAGCTTAATAATCTATATCAGACGACTTACCGCATAACTGAAATCAACACCGACGATGACCATAATCCGCTTCTCCATCCAATTGAGATAAATATACCTTACAGTGAGGAGTCCGGAAAGAAGAATAACATCATATCCGTTGATGAGGGTAATCCGTCATACAGCGAGGACGGCGTTGATTATTTCAGAGAGATAACCGTTACTCTTTCAAACACAACGAAGATCAACGATTATCTGCCGCTTACAGGAGCAACCGAAGGCTTTAATATCCTTATACCTATAATCGGCTTCATAATAGTCGCGGCAGGTGTTGGAATTATCCTTTATGCTCTGAAAAAGCGCAAGGCGCGCAATAACGCACGCTGAGCTGCAGTTCTACGGCTTTATAAAAACCGTATGAAGAGCGTTTAATTAGCTTTTACCTATGTTTCCTAAGCATAAAAGGGAGAACAGATTATTCTGTTCTCCCCGCATCCTCTCAATTATGCTTGAAGCTGGTTTTTTAATATGATTTTATTGTTTCTTAAGCTGCAAGGGAATGCGCTTAATTTACATTCCTTACTGCCCGTATTTTCTTTATACGGCATAGCTTTGAAGCCTTAAAATACTTATACACGGCAGGAAAGGGGGATAGAAAATACAGTTCGGTCTGTTCGGAGAAGACCGCATTGTCTGCCTGACTAAAAAGCTACCCTACATTTTAATTTGTTTATTATTATCCGCACTTTAAATTAAACGGATTAAATTGAACAAGGTCAAGCTGTCTGCGGCAGCTTTAACGGATTATCAATTGTATGGCTGTTTTCTGATTGTCCGATTTTCTGCAAGCAGCTCGCTGCCGGATAAAAGCTCTTATAAGACGCCGCGTCTATTGAATATTAAATTTAATACTTAAAATCAATTGACGTTATTCATTTTATAAGCGCGATTACTTTGGCGGCTAATCTCCGACAATTGGTAGATTAAAACTTTTTGTTTAATCGTTATGTGAAGGTATTTGTTAAAAGGCAGAGATAGGGGTAGAATTAAGCAAAAACAACTTAAACACTTTAAACTCTGTTTTTAATCAATCGTGTTTTTGTATAAATTTTAGACCGTACAGCAGGTGCTGACCGACGGGCTGAGCCCTTGGTTATCTTCCTGCGCTTATGCTGAAGATTTCATGCTTAGATTTTTTATTGCTTTTAACAGCATGGATTTCGCCCCGTACAAGCATTAAACATCCGTTTGAAGTAAGGCTACAGATTCCTGCTTTTATATTTAGAATTTTAATTCTATAATAATTTTCCTCGGCTTTATTTTCATTATAAGATGTTTAATGTTAATTGTGATTTCATCGTTTTGATGAAAGATTATGCTATATAATTTTTCCCAAACGGCATTAGACCGTTTATTCAATGGATATTGGATTTACGGTCGGTCAAGACGGGACTTAGTGGGTGTCTTGTCGAGACTGTTATTTAACTCACAATTACTCTATACGAGGAAAGAAGGAAACTTAATGAGTAAAATCAAAAGCAAAATTGCGGTCTTGTTGGCAGCGCTTTTCATTTTTGGCACTGTCAATATTTCGGCAGTCGCGTCTGCGGCTTCCCCGGTGAAGGGCATGGATATATCCTATTTTCAGGGTAATATCGACTTCAGTAAGGTTAAATCATCGGGAATCAATTTTGCCATTATTCGTGAGGGCTACAGACAAACTGTTGACTCAAAATTTACAACCTATGTAAAGGGATGTAAAGACAACGGAATCAGTATTAAGGGCGTATATCATTTCAGTTACGCCCTGAATGTAGAGCAGGCAAAGCAGGAGGCAAAATTCTGCATCCAGCAAATGAAGAACGCCGGACTTGGCAAGGACGTTATTATATTCTTCGATTTTGAATATGATACGGTTACAAAGGCTAAGAATCAGGGCGTTACGCTTGGCTCAAAGGAATGTAATTCTCACACAAAGGCGTTTTGCGAATATGTAGAAAGTCAGGGTTATAAGGCAGGCATATACGCAAACGGCGACTACTACAAGAATATGTATGACAAGTCGCTCTTATCTAAATACATATTCTGGCTTGCGGATTATTCCGGCTCACCGGATTATCCGTGTACTTATCATCAATACACAAGCTCCGGCAAGGTAAACGGAATCAGCGGAAATGTTGATTTGAATTACTACTATGGAGACAGCACTCAATCTACAAGCTCAAGCAACACACAAAGCAGCGCTAAGATAAGATCAAGAAGCGCGGTTGTTTCTCTGCTTCAGTCGTGGATAGGCAAGAATGAATACGACGGAAGCTACAAGTCCATTGTAAACATTTATAATTCTTACAGCGGCCCGTTCCCACGCGGAACTAAAATGGCTTACGGCTGGGCATGGTGCGCTTGCACATGGTCTGCCGCGGCAATTCAGTTAGGCTACACTGATGTTATGCCTATTGAAATAAGCTGCTACTATATTGTAGAGGCTGCCAAAAAGATGGGCTGCTGGCAGGAAAACGACGCTTATGTTCCAAGCCCCGGCGACGCAATACTGTATGACTGGGACGATAACGGCGTTGGCGACAACACAGGCACTCCTGATCACATAGGAACCGTTGAAAAAATCAACACATCTAACAAAACTATGACGATCATAGAGGGTAACTACGCCGATTCCGTAAAGCGCCGCACAGTTAGCTTTAACGCTAAATCTATACGCGGCTTCATTTGCCCCAAATACACAACAGACGGCACAGCTTCAGGCAATTCATCCGCACCCACAAAATCAATTGATGAAATTGCTAAGGAAGTTTTAAGCGGTAAATGGGGAGACGGCAACGACCGTATTCAAAGACTTACCGCCGCCGGCTATGACGCGAACGCCGTACAAAAGAAGGTAAACGAGCTTCTAAAGGGCAGCGCCTCATCCACTCCGGCGCCGACAGCTCCGACTGCTCCGGCCAAGAAATCTGTTGATGAAATAGCCAAAGAGGTTATTTCAGGACAGTGGGGAGACGCTGATGAGCGCATTAGCAAGCTTAAAGCAGCAGGCTATGACCCGGATGAGGTTCAAAAGAAAGTAAACGAGTTGTTAGGCGTTACAACTAAAAAATCCGTCAAAGTGATTGCCCAAGAGGTAATCGACGGCAAGTGGGGCACAGGCAACGATCGCATCAACAGGCTAAAGGCAGCCGGTTACGACCCGGATAAGGTTCAAAAGAAAGTAAACGAGCTGTTAGGCGTTACAACTAAAAAATCCGTCAAAGTGATTGCCCAGGAGGTGCTCGACGGCAAGTGGGGCGTTGGCAACGATCGTATCAACAAGCTAAAGGCAGCCGGTTACGACCCCGATAAGGTTCAAAAGAAGGTAAACGAGCTGTTAGCAGCACAGACCCCTAAAAAGACCGTTAAAGAGATTGCTCAAGAGGTACTCGACGGCAAGTGGGGCGTTGGCAACGATCGTATCAACAAGCTAAAGGCAGCCGGTTACGACCCCGATAAGGTTCAAAAGAAGGTAAACGAGCTGTTAGCAGCACAGACACCCAAAAAGACCGTTAAAGAGATTGCTCAAGAGGTAATCGACGGCAAGTGGGGCGTTGGCAACGACCGCATCAATAAGCTAAAGGCAGCCGGATATAATCCGGACGAGGTTCAGAAGAAGGTAAACGAGCTTCTCAAATCAAGCTCCTCGACTGCAAAGAAGACTTATAAGGTTGTTTCCGGAGATAATCTGACAAAGATTTCCAAGAAATTCGGAACAACGGCTGCGGCAATCGTTAAAGCCAACAAGAGTAAATATTCTAAGATAACCACTAACTATATTGAGATAGGATGGATATTAACTATTCCATCATAATTTAACTCTGCTTTCTCCTAATTTTTCGATAAAGCGGTCTAAGAGCAAAAAGCCGGTGCTTGCATCGGCTTTTTGCCTTGAATTTACAAGTTTTTCCGCTTGTGTAGGCCGCTAAATTTAAAAGCTTGTTAATCATTTTCCTAAAAAAATAAGCTATAATTATTGAATTGTCACGACAATATTTACAGCGGTGCTTTTTCTGCTTTAAATTTGACAAAATCGCATAATTTGTGCTATATTGTAGCCTGAGAAGAAAATACGGTAGCGTCTGAGGTGCTGAATGAATATTTTTTTAGACGGTCTTATTTTATTAATTCTCGTTTTATATGTTTTAAGAGGTGTATTTAAAGGCTTTATTTCCAGCGTAATCAATTTTGCCGGAATGATAGTTTCAGCTTCGCTTTCCTCTTACTTGGGCAAGCTTTTGTCATTGTCAGTATATAATTCCTTTTTTAAGGAAAGCATTGAGAATGCTGTTGCCGATACAATAAATAATTCTGTCGGCGCGGGAATATCCGATGTTATGGATAAAATAGTGTCGGCTGTGCCGGGACTTAAAATTATTGCTCCGTGGATAAACGATTCTCAGGAGCTTTCAAACGCTTTAAGCGGCGGCTCTGCTTCTGCCGCTTCTGCTGTCGAGGACATTGTCGCCCCGATTGTAACGGGCTTTCTTACCGTTATTTTAACGGCGTGTATTTTTGCGCTGCTTATGATTGTTGTAAGGCTGATATCAAGGCTTGTTTCACGAAAAGTCCAGACACCTGTACTCAACACGTTTAACCGCGCTTTGGGCGGATTTATCGGCTTTTTGAGCGGAATTGTCTTTATTATGCTTATCACGGAGCTTGTTAAAATTTTCTCACAGTTTGTCGGCGGCGCGCCGCTTATTGGTGAGGAAACGATAAACAGCACAATTTTGTTCTGCCTGTTTTATAATTATAACTTATTTGATTATATTTTTTCGCCGCTTTTGCATTCTGTCTATGCAGGGGCGTCTTATGTAACCGCAAATATGGGGGGATAGATTTGGAACAGAGCAATAATCCTGAAGACAGGATTCTTACAATACCAAACGCTTTGTCATTTATAAGAATCATTCTTATTATACCGATGACAATTTTTTTCCTTAATAGAATATATGTCGGGGCCGCGATCTGTATTTTGATTTCAGCCTTGAGCGATATGTTTGACGGCTTGATTGCCCGTAGATTTAATCAGATTACAAAATTGGGTAAAATTCTTGACCCTATTGCTGATAAACTCACTCTTGTGGCAGTTATAATATGTATCGGAATAATTATTCCGAGCGTAAGGGTTTTGGTGATAATTCTTGCGGCAAAGGACATAATTATGCTGCTCGGTGGAGCTTACCTCATTCATCTTGGCGTTGCTCCTCCGGCGGCAAAATGGTACGGAAAAGCTGCAACCGTTATTTTTTATCTTTCAATAATAATAATAGTCGGTATAGATTTGATAGGCGGAGCCGCGGCGTCGCAAAGCCTGTTTCCGCTTATAGTTACGCTGCTGTCTGTGACCTCGGCAGCCATGATATTTGCTCTTGTTATGTACGGAATACTTTTTTTCCGTATTTTAAAAGAAAATAAATCGCGTTAATTTGTTTAACTGTTGTAATATAAAGGAGATAGCTTATGCTTTGTTGTAAATGCAAAAAAAGGCCTGCGGTTGTGTTTGTTTCTACAAATACGTCCTCCGAGCCACAGGGGTACTGTCTTTCGTGCGCCAAAGAGCTTGGTATAAAGCCTGTGACCGATATGATGGAAAAAATGGGCATATCGGATGAGGATATAGATAATGTTCAGGAGCAGGTCGACAACCTGCTTGGTATGAGTGAGAACGGTGAAATGCCAAGCTTTGCCGATATGCTCGGTCAGAGTATGGATGCGACTGAAGGCGATGAGCCCGGCGACGATGAGTTTTCGCCCGGCGGCGCGCCGACGTTTCCGTTCTTCCAGAATTATTTTGACGGAAAAAAGGAAGAGGGGACTGCTGACAAAAAGAACGACAAAAAGTCGAATAAAAAGCGCCGCAATGTTGAGGCATACTGCGAAAATCTGACTAAAAAGGCAAGAAGCGGAAAAATAGACACCGTTATAGGCAGGGAAAAGGAAATTGCAAGGGTAATTCAGATACTTTGCAGAAGAAGCAAAAACAATCCTTGCCTTATTGGCGAGCCGGGCGTCGGTAAAACCGCAATTGCCGAGGGTCTTGCCCTTAGAATTGCCTCCGGCAATGTTCCATACAGGCTTCAAAATAAGGAAATTTATTTGCTTGACCTTGCAGCGCTTGTTGCAGGAACTCAATTCAGAGGTCAGTTTGAGAGCAGGATAAAGGGACTTACCGAAGAGGTTAAGGCTGCCGGAAATATTATCCTATTTATTGACGAGGTTCACAATCTTGTCGGAACAGGAGATTCCGAGGGAACAATGAATGCCGCCAATATTTTAAAGCCGTCTCTTTCAAGAGGAGAAATTCAGGTAATAGGCGCTACCACATTTAACGAATACAGAAAATATATAGAAAAGGACGCGGCTCTTGAAAGAAGATTTCAGCCTGTAAAGGTCAGCGAGCCGTCAATTGCCGAGACGATTGAGGTTCTGACCGGCGTAAAGTCCTACTATGAAAAGCACCACAGAGTAGTTGTGCCGGATATGATAATAAGACGTGCGGTCGTATTGTCCGAAAGATATATAAACGACAGATTTTTACCTGATAAGGCTATTGATTTGCTTGACGAGGCGTGCGCCTGCGCTGCGCTGAGAAACAAAAAAATGGAAGAATACGACGGCTATAAGGCGCAGGAGAGTCAGCTTATATATCAGCAGGAGAAGCTTACGGCTGACCCTGAAAAAATTGACTATGAAAAGCTTGCTAAGGTGCGCTCAGACCTTGCGAAAATACAGGAGAAGGCTGCGGCGATACAGGACGAGGCGCTCGGTTCTCAGGTAGAGGAAGAGGATATTTCAAAGGTCATAGAGCTTTGGACGGGTATCCCTGCAAGCCGTGTTCAGGAAAACGAGCTTAACAAGCTGGCAGGAATTGAAGATAAGCTTAAAGAGAAAATTATAGGACAGGATGAGGCTGTTGAGGCTGTGTCGGCTGCAATCAGGCGCAGCCGCGTGCAGATCAGTCCCCGCAGACGTCCGGCTTCGTTTATTTTCGTCGGCCCTACCGGCGTTGGTAAAACCGAGCTTGTTAAGGTTCTGTCCGAGGAGCTTTTTGATACTCCCGAAACATTGATAAGACTTGATATGTCCGAGTTTATGGAAAAGCATTCGGTTTCAAAAATCATCGGCTCTCCTCCGGGATATGTCGGCTATGACGAGGCGGGGCAGGTTACCGAAAAGGTGCGCCGCCGCCCTTACAGCGTTCTGCTTTTTGACGAAATAGAAAAGGCTCATCCTGACGTTATGAACATTCTCCTGCAAATTCTTGACGAGGGCCGGCTTACGGACGCTCACGGTCGAGATGTCAATTTTGAAAACACCGTTATAATTATGACCTCTAACGCAGGAAGCAATCAAAATCAGGGTGCGCTCGGTTTCGGAAAAACACAGCAGTCTGCCGATAGGGAAAGGGTTATGAAGGCTCTATCGGAGTTTTTAAGACCTGAATTTATAAGCCGAGTTGATGAAATTATCGTTTTCAATGAACTTACAGACAGTGATTTTGTAAGAATCGCGGGACTTATGCTCAGCGAATATACGGACACCCTTGCGGAAAAAAGCATATCGTTCAGCTTTGACGATAAGGTCAAAGAGTATCTTGCGAAAAAATCCTGCGGAGGAAAGAGCGGAGCAAGAGATTTACGCAATACGATAAGGCGAGAGGTTGAGGATAAAATCGCGTCTGCAATGATTACAAGACGTGACGGTGAAATTCAGGCTATCGCGCTGTCCGCAGACGAAAACGGTATAATTATGGATGTTTTGTAATTAAACATACAATATGAATTAAGCCCCATCATCGGATGGGGCTTTTTGCCTGTCTAAAATGCGGTTTTATCCATATAATCCTTGAACCGCAGTCAGCACTGCTACGCAGTGGGACTGCTGCTTAAGATTTTATTTTTTTGCAGGAGAAGCTTCGCTTCTTCTGTACCTCATCATTCTCGCACAGAGAATTTTACTTAAATAAGATTTTACACCCGTAAATTAGTTTAGTAGAACGAATTTAGCTAACAAATTCTATCAAAGAGGAAATGAGGGCTTACGGTGGGCGTAAGCTCCACGTTTAAAATCAAATTATAAAGCTACAGCAGGCGTTAACTTATCAAAAAATCGGTTTATCGACAAACTCTAAGCCTCATCATCATATGGGGCTTTTTTGCGCATGTTTATTTTTTTCAAGCCGCTCAAAATCTTGACAAAAAGACAAAAATTATGCTATATTAATTTTGATTTTATGTTATATTATGCCATATTGTGAGCAGGCTCGGAGGGATAAAATGTCAGCTATGACCTTAAAACGAAGCGGCAAAATTATTAATAAAAAATATCTTGAATATTTTATTCCAACAGTATTAATTGCTCTTGCAAATAATATTGCGATTATGGTTGATTCAATAATTGTAGGCAATATGCTCGGCAGTGTTCCCATGGCTGCTATCAATGTTTTGTCGCCTGTTACACAGCTTTATTTTTCAACTACTATTCTGTTCGGTCTTGGAGCGTCTACGCTTATTTCCTTTGCAAAGGGCAGAAACAATAAATCTGACGCTGACGCCGTTTTTACCGCGGCTTCCGCACTTCTTATTATAATAAGCGCCGTATTTCTTGTCGTTCAGCTTATATTTGTAAATAATATCGCCGCTTTGCTTACTCCGATTAAATCGCTCAGAGATGAGCTTATCAAATATTATATTCCGTTTATTATCGGCACGCCATTTGCTCTGCTGCTTCCAAGCGCAGTACACTGCATAAGAAGCGACGGTTTGCCAAAGCTTGCGTCTGCTCTTATAATCATATCTAACGCTATTAATCTGATAATGGATCTTGTCCTTATGGGGCCTTTTAAAATGGGAATTGCAGGCTCTGCCATTGCGACCGTAATAGGCAATTTTGTTTCATTTTGCATAATGATTTTTCATTTTGCCGGAAAACATAACACTCTCAAGCTTGACCTTTCGATATTCTCTGATATGAAGCGCTTTTTGCACAAATGTCTTTCTCTGTTTACGACCGGAATTTCTGGTGCGCTCGGTACAATGCTTGTAACCGTCACATCATTTTATATGAACATAGCAATTCAAAGCGCCGGCGGTCAGGAGGGTATGGTTTCAATGTCTGTTATATCCAACTGCCAAATTTTCATTTCCGCGTTTATAACGGGAGCCTCACAGACTATGATTCCAATCGTAAGCACGTTGCTTGGCGAGCGTGACAACGAGGGAATAAGATATGCGCTAAAATTCGCGATAAAGGTGCTTTTGATTGCAAGCCTTACTATTATTTTGATAATAGAGATTGCTCCCGGTGGGGTCGCTCTGCTGTTCGGCGACAAAACACCGAAGGAGATGGAGTCTATTATTCCTGCACTTAGGATAAGCGCGCTGTCCTTTGTCGGACTGGCTATGTCGTTTTTGTTTATGTATTATTTTACTGCCACACAGCGAAAGGCTATGTCGCTTGCCGTTTCAATCGTTAATGGAATCGTCCTGACTATACCGTCGGCATATCTTCTAAGCCGTCTTTTCGGCATAAACGGTTTGTGGATGACCTTCTCGGCGGCGCAGTACGGAACCTGTATTTTTATAGCCGTTATGATTTTTGCGGTGATTTTAAAATCAAAGGGGAAGTATAAAAATATTTTCCTGCTTGAAGACCAAAACGAGATTTTGTCGATGTCGGTAAGCTCAAGCGAAGCCGTTGCCGATTTAAAATCGTCTGTTGAGCATGCAATGGAAGGCAGTCGCGGCGAGGCTGTAGCCGATTCAATCGCTCAGATTTTTAATATTGTAAGCGAGAATGACAAATCCTCTTTAAATGATATAAGAGTAATGCTTGACAACGGCAGCTATGTTGTTTTTGTTATAAACAACGGCAAGGAAATCGACGCCGAAAAATTTGACCGCATTTCAAATAATATTGAATTTTCCCGTGTTTTGGGTATGAACCAAATTCGCGAAATTATATAACTCACAGTTGAAAGGATTGAAAACATATGCAAAGATTAGAAATAACGCCTGTTGATTTGATTGCCGAGTCGGTTAATGAAGCAAAAGAATTGAAGGAATATCCGCTTACGCCAAGTCAAATGGGTATTTATTTTGCCTGCGTCAGCAACCCGGCAGGCACTATGTATAATATACCATTGTGCTTTACTTTTAAGCTGAGCGACGGTATTGACATTAAGGCGCTCGTTGCCGCTGTTAAAGGGGCGATAAAAAATCACGAGAGCCTTAAATTCAAAATAGACGATTCGTCCGGCTCTCCGGTTATGCGCCCGTGCAGCATAAAGGTTGAGATACCGGTTATAAATTCGTCGGACAGCGAGCTTTCAAAAATAAAATCGGACTTTATAAAGCCGTTTGATTTAAAAAACGATACTCTATTCAGAATTTTAATTGTAAAAACCGAAACTAAGCTTTGTTTGTTGTGCGATTTTCACCATATAGTCTTTGACGGCACGTCGAGCTCTGTTCTCTTCGGCGAAGTATCCGCTCTTTATTCCGGCAAGGAAATTGAGCCGGAACATATCGGTCAGTTCGGAATGTCTGTATTTGAGCAAAAATTCGAGCAGACGGAGGAATATAAGCAGGCGCACGACTTTTATGAAAATACTTTTGATGGGCTTGAAGTAAGCTCCCGTCTTGTCGCCGATAAAGCAGAGGACGATAGCGTTGAAAACAAGCCCTGCAAAAGGCTTAATCGCTTTTTCTCAGAGCCTTCTGTTGACAGCGTTTGCAAATTTGTTGCTGAAAACGGCATAACCGAAAACACACTGTTTTTGGGAGCCGCGGCATACGCGACCGCAAAGTTTACGGGTCAGGAGGACGCGGTTATATTTACCGCTAATCACGGCAGACATGACGAACGAATGAAAAACACTGTAGGTATGCTTGTTCGCACACTCCCGATTTATATAAAAACCGGCGATAAGGTGAATGATTACCTGATGAACGTAAAAAACGCGCAGAGAGCCGCGATAAAGCAGGGACGTTATCCGTTTGTAAAGCTTTCGGGCGAATACGGACTTCAAGCGGATATTATGTTTGCATACCAAGGAAATTTATTAGGCGGACTACAGCTTGGGGACAGTATATCGGATTTTCAATTCCTGCCGGTTGACAGTGCTCTTGCGCCGCTTTCCATAATGATTTTCAAAAGACAAGACGGCTATGAGATTCAATTTGAATACAGAACCGATTTGTATGAAGATGAAACAATGCAATCATTTGCCGACACGATGCTGCTTATTATATCTGAATTAATGAAGCGCACCGATATGGCTGACATAAACCTTGCTGACGAGCGCAGTGTAAGCAGAATACGCGCGCTTAACGATTCGGTAAAGACAGACGTTGACCTTAGCTTCGGATTTATAGATATGTTCAGACAACAGGCAGGGAAAACACCCGATAAGACTGCGCTTGTGTTCAAGGAGAACCGCTATAGCTACTCGGAGCTTGACGAATTAACGGATAAAATCGCGCGGTTTATAAACTCAAAGGGCGTCGGCCGCGGTGATGTTGTAGCTGCGCTTCTTGAGCGCGGCGAGTATATGACCATAGTCTCCATAGGAATCCTTAAATCAGGCGCGGCATATGAACCGCTTGACCCCACATATCCGACCGAACGCTTGCAATTTATGATTAAGGACGCTTCGGCAAAGCTGCTTATAGCTAATGAAAAGCTGCTGGGACTTGTGCCTGATTTTAAAGGTGTGATTTTAAAGACAGAAGATATACATTCTCTTGAAAATAACTCTGCCGCTCTGCCGTCTCCCGATCCTGACGATTTATTTGTCCTTTTATATACCTCCGGCTCTACAGGAACGCCGAAGGGCTGTATGCTTATGCACCATAATCTGACAAATTTTATACATTGGTACTGTAGGTATGTGGATATTTCCGAAAACAGTTCTTCCGCCGCCTGTGCGAGCTATGGCTTTGACGCTCATATGATTGACATTTATCCGTTTCTTTCCGTCGGCGCGACGGAGTATATAATTCCTGAAGATAAACGGCTTGACCTTGTTTGGATAAATGAATACTGCGCCGAGAACGGAATTACAAATCTTTTTATGACAACACAGGCAGGAAGGGCGTTTATGACCTTAATAGACAATATCGCTCCTAAGATTATATTGGTTGGCGGAGAAAAGCTTGTTCCATTTGAGCCTAAGGGCGACGCAAGGTTTTTTAATGCCTATGGCCCAACCGAATGCACTATATTGACCACAGCGTTTGAAATTGACAAATTTTACGACCCTATCCCTGTAGGTGTTCCTGTAGACAACGCCCGTTTGTATATTGTTGACAAGCAGCATCGCCTGCTGCCCTGCGGCGCGGTCGGCGAGCTGTGCGTATCCGGCCCGTTGGTTTCAAAGGGTTATCTTAACCGCCCGGAGCAAACAGAAAATGTTTATGTTAAGAATCCGTTTGACAGCGAGAAATATTACGATATTCTCTATCATACCGGCGATATAGTAAGATTTTTAAACGACGGCAACGTTTCATATATAGGCAGACGTGACGGTATGGTGAAAATCAGAGGATATCGAATAGAGCTTACTGAGATTGAGTCTGTAATACGTGATTTTGAAGGAATAACAGATGCGACGGTTGTTGCAAAGGATAAACCGTCCGGCGGTAAATTTGTTGCCGCGTATATAGTTGCTGACGGCGAAATTAACATTGATGAGCTTGAACGCTTCATATCTGACAGAAAACCGCCTTATATGGTTCCTGAGGCTATAGTATGCATTGATTCCATACCGCTGACGATAAACGGCAAGGTGGATAAAAGAAAGCTGCCTGAAATTGATTTTACTGCGTCAACGCAAAAGCAGGTACAGACACAGCGCAGCCTGACGATTCTTGAAAGCGAAATATTATCTATTATAAAAGAGATAATAGGAAGCGACGATATTGATATTGCCACCGATTTAAAACACTGCGGAATGACCTCGCTGTCAGTTATAAGACTTGCCGTTGAGCTTAATAAGGCGTTCGGAGGATATGAGGCGGACGTTAAGGAGCTGATGAAGGGCTGCTCTGTAATGTCTATCGAAGACGAAATAATAAAGTATTTGCTTTCAGAGAAGGAAAAGCCGTGCTTTACAGGCGAGGAAAAAGAAAACGTAAGGGCTGAATTTGCGCCGCTTTCATACACGCAGTACGGCGTGTATTCAGAGTGTATGAAGCGTCCCGACGATACCTTTTACAATATTCCGTTTATATATAAATTTCCTCTCAGCTTTAACGCCGAAAAGCTTGCGGGCGCTGTGAATTCAGTATTAAAGGCACATCCTTATATATTTACAAGACTAACCGTTTTAAACGATGATGTTGTTCAGAGCAGAACACAGGACGATGACTATTCTGTCTTAGTAAAAGAAATGAGCGAGAATGAGTTTGAGGGCTATCGTGACGACTTTGTTAAGCCGTATGAGCTTTTAAACTCACGCCTGTTCAAAATAGATGTGGTTAAAACCGAGGCGGCTATTTATCTTCTCTCCGACTTCCACCACATTATTTTTGACGGAGCGTCGTTTGATTTGTTTATGCAGTCTGTAAAGACTGTTTACGAGGGCGGTGCGGTTGTAGATGAACAATACGACTATTTCGATTATGTACGCGACGATTCAAAATACAGAGAAAGCGACGCTTTTAAGAAATCTGAAAAATATATTTCTGATATGCTTTCAGCCTGCGAGGGAGCGTCCGAGCTTACGCCCGATCTTGGCGGATCGCCTCAAAACGGGAGCCCTGAAATAGCCGGAGTTCCGTTTGATATGCAGAAAATATCCGCTTTTTGTCAAAAGCACGCAGTCACACCGGCGCACCTGTTTCTTGCTTCCACGCTGTATTGTGTTGCTCGCTTTACCAACAGCCGCTGCGCGTATATTAATACGATAAGCAACGGGCGTTCAAACGTAAAGCTTTCAAACTGCTTCGGTATGTTCGTAAAAACCTTGCCAATAGGTCTTGAAATCGGCGATATAACCGCTGAAGAGCTTTTAAGCCTATCTGAGCGGCTTCTTGTAAACGCCGTTGAAAACGAGGCGTATCCGTATGCGGACGTTTGCCGCAAATTCAACTATGCGCCGCATATACTCTATGCTTATCAGCTTGGCGTTGCGGATTCGTTTAAAATGGACGGCTGCTCTATAGAGAACAAGATAATCGGCGACCGACACGTAAAATTTGACACGGGAGTATATATTGAAAATACAGACGGCAGAGAATGTGTAAACGTATTGTATAACAATGCAGTTTACAGCAAGGAGCTTATGACGGCTTTTGCAAACGCTATTGTTGTCGTTGCGGAAAAAATAATCTCCGATCCGCTGCAAAAGGTTCGTGGTATCTCAATGCTTGATTTACAGGAGCAAAAAAGAATAGAGAGCTTCTCTTATTCCGAGTTTAAAGATATACCAATCAAGCTTTTACACGAGATGTTTGAAGCGCAATCAAAAAGCAATCCCGAAAAAACGGCTTTAATTGCCTGCGACGGCAAATTTACTTATTCTCAGCTTGACAAAAGAGCGAATGTAATCGCCAATAATCTTATTGCCCGCGGTATTAAAAAAGGCGACAGGGTCGTTATTCTGCTTGAGAGAAATTCAGCCTTTTTTGCATCTATGTTCGGTATTTTAAAAGCCGGCGCTGCTTTTATCCCAACCTGTCCGGAATATCCAAAGGAGCGTATCGAAAGCATAATTGAAGACAGCGGCGCTGATTTGGTTATTACGTTTGGCGAGCTTCTTTCACGCTATGAAAAAACTGTTGATATAGCCGCTCTTGAAAGCGGTGATAACTGCGAAAAGCCGTCTGTTGATATATCTCCTGAGGATCTTGCCTATTTGATTTACACCTCAGGCTCAACGGGAAAACCTAAGGGCGTAATGCTGAGGCATATTGGCATTGCAAACTATTTGACTGACAATCAGCATAATATTCAAATACGGCTTGTAAAGGAAAATTGCAGCTGCTACGGCTCTGTTACAACGATTTCGTTTGATATGTCCTTAAAGGAAACAACAGGAACGCTTTGCAACGGTCTTACGCTCGCGTTTGCAAGCGACGAGCAAACAAAGGATCCTCTTGCTCTGGCAAAATTCTTTATTGATAACAACGTTGACGTATTTAACGCGACGCCGTCAAGGATGCTTGTGTATATAGAGCTTCCCGAGTTTGTTAACGCTATGAAAAATTGCAAGGTTATTTTATCCGGCGGTGAGAAATATCCGGATAAGCTTCTTAATATTTTGCGTAAAAACACATCCGCTCAAATTATCAACACATACGGACCTACCGAGATTACAGTTTCGTCCAACGCAAAGGAATTGACGAATTCGGATATTATATCGGTAGGCAGACCTCTGCTCAATTACCGTGAATACATTGTTGACTTAGATGACAACAAGCTGCCTGTCGGAGTTGTGGGAGAACTGCTTATTGGCGGCTTGGGAGTTGCTCTCGGATATAATAATCTGCCGGAGCAGAACAAAAAGGCGTTTATTGAGTACGAGGGCGAACGCTTCTACCGTTCGGGCGATTACGCTCGCTGGACATCTGAAGGCGATGTTGTGATACTCGGCAGAAAGGATAATCAGATTAAGCTCAGAGGGCTTCGCATTGAGCTTGGCGAGATTGAAAAATGTCTTACTGATATTGACGGTATTCGCTCGGCGGTTGCCGTAATTAAGAGAATTGGTCAAGAGGACGGTATCTGTGTATATTATACGGCTGAAAAGCAAATGGATATTGAATATCTCAAAGCCGAAATGAAGAAAACCCTAACGGATTATATGATACCCGCCTCATTTAATCAGCTTGACGCTCTGCCGCTTACTGCTAACGGCAAGGTCGATGTAAAAGCGCTTGGCGAGCCTGTTATTTATAAAAAACAGGTAAAATCCGCCGATGAAATGCCGCTTACCGCGGCGGAAAAGGATTTTTGCGATATATTTGCAAATATATTAAACGTCAGTGATGTATCCGCGACCGACAGCTTTTTCGATTTGGGCGGCACCTCGCTCACGGTCACACGAGTTGTAATCGCGGCAAGCAAGCTTAATTACTCGGTAACATACGGAGATGTTTTTGATAATCCGACTCCGAGGGCTCTGGCAGGACTTTCAGGTCAAAATAAAAACGACGACGGCATTGACCGCTTTGATGATTATGATTACGGCAATATAAACCGATTGCTTGAGAAAAACACATTACAAAGCTATATAAACGGTGAAGCTCAACAGCTCGGCGACGTTATACTTACCGGCGCTACTGGCTTCCTCGGAGCGCATATTCTGTACGAGCTGCTTAAAAACGAAAGCGGCAGGGTCTATTGCTTTATGCGCTGCAGAAAAGATATGACCGCGCAAACAAGACTGGCACAGTTGTTCTTCTATTATTTTGAGGAAAATATTTCGCTCAAATACGGCGACAGATTAACGGTTATAGATGGCGATATAACAAACCCGTCTGATTTTGAAAAGCTTGACAAGATAAAAGCCGACACGTTGATAAATTGCGCCGCAAACGTAAAGCATTTTTCCAAGGGTACGGATATTGAAGATGTAAACTATCACGGAGTGCAGAATATACTCACATACTGCAAGCGCTCCGGCACACGTCTTGTTCATGTATCTACCATGAGCGTCGGCGGCATATTCCTTGACAAGCCCGGATGCGTTTCAAATCTTGAGGAAAATATGCTGTATTACGGGCAGGTTCAGACATCAAAGTACACAAGCGCCAAATTCAAAGCAGAGCGTGAAATACTTGAAAGCGCGGCTGAAGGGCTCAACGCAAAGATAATGAGAGTCGGAACACTTGCTCCGAGAGAGCGCGACGGAGAATATCAAATCAATTTCACAACGAACAACTTTATGGGCAGGCTTAAATCAACGTATATTATCGGCTGTTATCCTTATGAAACAATGGACGCTCCTTTTGAGCTTTCGCCGATAGACTATGTTGCAAAGGCTATTCTTCTGCTGTCACGCACGCCGAAGGAATGCGTCGTTTTCCACCCGTTTAATAATCACACTTTGCTTATGAACGATTTATACGGGGAAATGAACGCTCTCGGATTATCAACAAAACCGGTTGAGGACAGCGAATATGAGGCTGCGCTGAAGAATGCAGAGAGCGATCCCGAAAAAGCGCAGGTTCTTTCGAGTATGATAGCGTATGAGAATATGTCGCATGGCAGAAAATCTTATTCTGTAGGCAAAAGCAACAAGTTGACAATGCAGGTGCTTTACAGAATGGGCTTCAGATGGCCCGTAACCTCGTTTGAATATATGATAAAATTCCTTGCAAATCTCAATGGGCTCGGATATTTTGAATAATAACGGAGGAGATATTATGAATATTAAAAAAAGCGTGAACGGAGATTCGGCTTTATTTGAAATCGACGGATGGCTTGACACTCAATCGGCACCGATGCTTGAGCAGGAGCTTGCGGCTCTTGAGCCAAACGTGAAGCAGCTCACAATTGATATGAGCGGTCTGCAATATATTTCTTCGGCAGGACTAAGGCAGATAGTTTCCGCGCACAAGAAAATGTCCGGAGCGCTGACGCTTACAAACCTTTCGGTTGAAATTATGGATGTTTTCAAAATGGCCGGATTTGACAAGAAGCTCAATATTCTGTAAGGCTATGAAGCATTCAATTTTTAAGCAAATAATTATCGCTTTTTTGCTTGTTATCGCTTTTGCGTCTATAACCGCCGCTTTAATAGGCTTTATTTATAATGCGCAGCATACCATGTATAGAGCCAATTATTATTTAGAGGCGGCAGCGTCGATGACGTCTGAAATTATAGAGGGTATTGATCTTGAATCTCTTAAAAAATCGGACAAAAGCGATTTATACGTTTCAACTAAGAAAGAGCTTAAAAGCATTTGCAACGCGTTCGATCTTCAATATCTTTATATTTATGAATACATTAAAGACACAGGCGATATTCGTTATATCATTTCCGTTTCTAAGGATGACAATCTTAATGAATTGCTTGTAAAGGACAGAGGACTTGGCAAAACGGTCAAGCATGATCTTAGTCAGCAGGAGAAAAACGCGCTTGCCGACGAAAAAAATACCGCGCCATATGTTTTTAGAAATCAATATGGGCAGGTTTATACATGGTCATCTCCTGTGGTAAAGAACGGAAAAGTCGCAGCGCTTGTCGGCTGCGATTACTATACCGCTGATTTGCTGAAAGAAATAATACATTCAGAATTTGTAACTATTCTGCCGATGATAGGCATACTCGTGCTCGCGTTTTTGTTAGCCTTATTTATCTTGCAAAAAAGAATAATCAAGCCGATCAAACAGCTTTCTTCGGGTATGAGTGGTTTTATTTCTGACGGAGGCATAGATAAATGTGAACCGATTAATGTTAAATCAAAAGGCGAGATCGGCGATATGGTGCGCTCTTTTCAAAAGATGAGCGAGGATATAAGAAATTATATAGATAATATTAAAGTTCTTACTGCCGAGCGGGAACGCACAAGCATTGAGCTTGACGTTGCAAATCGCATTCAAAAGGGCATAGTGCCGGAAAATACTGCAATTGAGGAGCCTGACTTCGATGTTTACGCTTGCGCGTTGCCTGCAAAGGAGGTAGGCGGCGATTTCTATGATTGCTTTAAAACCTCCGACGGAAGGATTTGCGCCGTAGTAGGCGATGTGTCAGGCAAGGGAATAGCTGCGGCTATGTTTATGGCTATGACTAAAACAATGCTTCATGACAGCTTGAGCAGGGGAGAGAGCCCCGCGCAGGCGTTAATAAGCGCAAATCGTTCGCTGTGTGAATCTAATCCTGAGGGTATGTTTGTCACTGCTTTTGCCGCCGTTTTTGATACGAAAACCGGCGAGGTTTATTTTGCGAACGCCGGACATACCGTACCCGTTGTTTTCGGCAAGGGAGCAAGGATAGTGAATGTTGACTCCGGCATTGCCATCGGACTTTTTGATGACGCCGAAATTGTCGATGAACGGCTCACTCTAAGCAGCGGCGAGGGACTTTTGATATATACGGACGGCGTTACTGAATCCGTAAATAACCAAAAGGAATTTTTCGGTCAAAGCCGATTAACTGAAGCTGTGAAAAACGCGCACAGCGCTAAAAGCGCCATTAACCGGCTTAGCCATGCTGTATTTAAATTTGTTTCCGGAGCACAGCAGTTTGATGATTATACCGCTCTTGCGTTATTTTACCAATCCGGTAATAAAACAAAAATTCAACTTACACCCGATAAATCGTCGCTTTCTCAAATACGCGATGCCGTTTTTAATATTACCGGCAATACGCCGCAGGGCAGAAAAATATTTCTTGCGTGTGACGAAGTGTTTGCAAACATAGCTGAGCACTCCGACGCGGATTATGTCGAGCTTGAAATTGAAAAAAACGGCGATAAGCTTTCAGCCGTATTTCAAGACAACGGCTTCCCGTTTGACCCGTTGGCAAAAAATGTAAGCAAGGATTTTTCTGAATTGGACAGCGGCGGTATGGGACTTTCTTTTATTCGCGGCATTGCCGGAGAAATAAATTACATCAGAAAGAATGATATGAATATACTCACTCTGTCCTTTGATTTTAATAGTGAAGGCGAGTAAGCAAAAATTAATTATTCATCCCCTCCAAGCTGATGCAAAGCACAGCACAGCTCAGGAGGGGATTTTATTTTTATAAAACAAATAATACTGTAACGAACAAAAAAATACCTTTAATTTGTCATTAGTTGAAGAATAAAGTATTTTAACTCACTGATATATCAAAAATTAACAAATATTTCCATAAAAAACATATTAAATTACTATTTTTTTGAAGATAAAATTAATAATTTTACGAAATTAAACATTGTTAGATTTTGATAGTTTGCAAAGCTAAATATAATCCTTTTTTTACAGAAATTTTCTGACGAAATATATTGTTTTTTCGGCTCTTATATGATAGAATTATTTGCAGTAAACTTGGCAATAGTGTACGAATATGTCGATTTGCTTAACTAACACTATTTCACGCCGACAAAGCTAATCAAAACAACTAAACTGCATATAAGGCTTTGCTGCATATACTTGAGCTAACAATCAAGGCGGCAATTATTCACACAACATGTACGGGAAAATCCAATATAGTCTATAAGCTACTCGAGGATTTTCCCGATAAGTTTGTGTTAAGATTATTGCTGACCTATGAGCGCTTTATGATACAAAAACCATCGTGCGGTTTTGGAGTTTAAGCAAATAAATTATAAACAAGATAACAAATATTTACTAAGCAGATATGATTTAAATAACGCGACAAAAGGAATGTGAATTATAGTGAACATGAGATGCCGCAGTTCTGCAAAAATATGTGAATTAATGAGGGGAGGCGATGTGTGTGAGTGAAATGCAGCAAATTGATATTATTAACACTTCCTCAAACGATCAAGAAGCAGTTTCTAAAAAAACAGGCTATCGAATTGTAAAACGCATAACAGATATTCTCCTTTCGCTTATAGCAAGTGTACTATTATTGCTCCCAATTGCGATTTTGGCGTTAATTATAGTAATTAAGGATCCCGGAAATCCGTTCTATTTTCACAAAAGAGTAGGACAAAACGGTAAAACTATATTCGCCGCAAAGCTCAGAACTATGAAAAAAGGCGCCGACGATGTAGAAAATATATTGACGCCTGAGCAGCTTGAGGAGTATAGAAAAGAATATAAAATAACAGATGATCCAAGGCTTATCGGTTATCAAAAATCAGGTGACGGATGCAAGTGTTTCGGGGCTTTACTTAGAAAGATGAGTTTAGACGAACTGCCGCAAATTCCTATTAATATTCTAATAATGGGCAATATGTCAATTGTAGGTCCGAGACCTATAATGGAAAATGAGCTTAATGAAAACTACACTCCTGAGCAACAACGGTTGCTTCTTTCATCAAAGCCCGGGCTGACAGGCTATTGGCAGGCATATGCAAGAAACAATGCTACATATCAAAGCGGAGAAAGACAGAGCATGGAGCTTTATTACGTTAAAAATTGTTCGTTTTTACTCGATTTTAAGATATGCTTTGCTACTGTTGGGTCAGTGCTTAGAAAAGACGGAGCGAAATAATTGATTTTTTAGCAAACACTTAGTGCTTGTAGGTGGTAGAGAATGAGCGATAAAATAAGGCTTTTGTATATTTCAGAGCCCCTCGGCGGAGGAGTTTTTTCATATTTAGTTGACTTGTCAAACAGGCTTGCGGATACCTTTGACATTACTATTGCACATGGTATCCGTGAGGAAACCCCTGAGAATTATAAAGATTATTTCGATAAAAGAATAAAGCTTATTAAAGTAGACAGCTTCACAAGGTCGCTAAGCGTGGGGAGCGATTTAAAGGCTTTTTCCGAGCTAAAGAAAATCTCCGAACAGGTTAATCCTGATATAATACATCTTCACTCCTCAAAAGCTGGAGCACTCGGGCGGTGGGCGTTCAACGGTCACAAGCTGCCGGTGTTTTATACTCCGCACGGTTACAGCTTTTTGATGCAGGATGAGAGCGCAATAAAAAAATTCGTATACAAATTTGCGGAGATTATTTCAGCAAAAAGATATGCCACAACAATATCTTGCAGTGAAGGCGAGCACAATGAAACGTTGAAACTGACAAAGCGTGCTGTTTACATAAATAACGGAATAAATTTAAATGATTTGGACAAGCTTGTAAATTCGGTTGAAAATAAGAAAAAGTCTGAATTTTCCGTCTTTACGCTTGGCAGGATCTGTACTCAGAAAAATCCTAAGCTTTTTAATAATATCGCCTTGGCAATGCCCGATATTAAATTTACATGGATAGGCGACGGCGATTTAAGGAAAGAGCTTACCGCTAAGAATATAACTGTGACAGGCTGGGTGGACAGGAAAACAGCTATCAAAACCGCCCTTGAGTCCGATGTTTTTTTGCTTCCCTCACTCTGGGAGGGATTGCCTATTTCATTGCTTGAAGCAATGTATTTAAAAAAGCTATGCGTTGTCAGCAATATAATCGGCAACCGCGATGTTATAGAAAACGGCGTCAACGGTTTTGTATGCAACAGCATAGCAGAATATACTGCCGCGATTCGTGCGGCGGGCAGTTCGGACGAGCTGCGTGATAGAGCGCGTAACGATGTTTTGAGAGATTACAACACCGATGTTATGGCTCAGAAATATTCAGAGGTATATAAAAAGGCATTAGGGTATTGAAGCAGGAAAGCAAATTAAGTGTAAGACAAAAGCCTAATTAAACCTAAATATCATTTTCGGTTTGCGTATAGAGATTAATGTGAATAGGAGTAAAAACAAGGGGGAGTATACAAATGATAACGGGTTACACAACAGGTGTATTTGATTTATTTCATATAGGTCATTTGAATTTGTTAAAGAACGCAAAAGGATTGTGTGATAAGCTTATTGTTGGTGTTACCGTCGATGAATTGGTTACATATAAAGGAAAACATGCGTTAATTCCGTTTGAGGATAGAATTGAAATTGTTCGCAGCTGCAAATATGTTGATGCGGTTGTTCCGCAATATGATATGGATAAATTATCTGCTTGTAAAAAAATCGGAGCTGACGTTCTGTTTGTCGGAGATGATTGGTACGGGACTGATAAATGGAAAACTTATGAAAAGCAATTTGCCGAAGAGGGAATAAAGATAGTTTATTTTCCATATACAAGAGGCATTTCGTCAACAAAAATTAATAACGCCTTGAATATGCTGCGCAATGAGGAGGATAAAAGATGAGCGTTGACAAAAAATATTGCATGAGTTCATATCTTGCTTTTAGATTTATTGATAAGAATAATTTGGATTTTTTTGAAGGATTACACCATATACCAACGGAACCTGTGCGTCCTAAACAGCTAATAAATGTGAACAGCGCCGAGGATATTGACTTATACCTCAAAGAGCATTTTAAAAAGCTGCATGCACGAGGTGAAAAATTAGGCATAATGCTGAGCGGCGGAATGGATTCTGCTTGTTTAGCTTCTTATATGCCCGGCTGTGATGCTTATACTTTCCGTTTCTTAGGCGGTTCTTTTCAGGATAAGGAGCTAAAAAGAGCTGAATACTATGCTGAAAAATACAAAATGAATCTCCATTATGTAGATATATCATGGGAAGATGTTTTAAAATATCTTCCTATAGTAGTTGAAAGCAGAAAAGAGCCCGTTCATTCTATAGAACCGCAAATCTATAAAGCCTGCCTTCAGGCAAAAAAAGATGGTGTTGAATCTATTATTTTGGGAGAGTGCGCTGATTCAATTTTTGGAGGGCTCGACAGATTATTGTCGCACGACTGGGAATATCAGGAATTTATAGACTGGTTTATGTTTGTTGACCCGAAGGACGTGCTTGTAGATCCCGCAGACGTTACCGGAACTTTTGAACCATTCAGAAAAGGAAATAAAATTGACTATGTTGATTTTATGCAGAAAGTGTATCTTGCGGAAAGCGCTAAATCATATTCAAATGTTTTCTCTGCCGTTGAAATAAAACATGATTTTCCGTATTCAATGTTTACCACAAATTTAGACTTGGACAGAATACGCTCAGGAGATTCCAAATACCTTATTCGTGAATTGTTTAATATGAAATATCCCGATTATCCTGTTCCTGACAAAAACCCGATGCCAAGACCCGTGGATAAATATTTTGAAAATTGGAATGGGCCTGTGCGTAAGGAATTTAAAAAGGATATTAATATGGATAATTTTACAGGTAACCAAAAATGGCTGTTGTGGTGCCTTGAATGGTTCCTTAATAAATATGAAAAATAAAATTTAAAATACAAGTAAAATACAAGAAAGAGGAGAAATAACTATGTATATTGATTTGTTAAAGGCGAAAATTCATCGTGCTACTGTTACTCAAGCTGAACTTAATTATGTTGGCTCTATCACGATAGACGAGGAGCTTTTGGAGGCATCCGGAATATGTGTTTATGAGAAGGTGCTTATTGTTGACATTGACAATGGCGAGCGTTTTGAAACTTATACAATACCCGGAGAAAGAGGTTCGGGCATGATATGCTTAAATGGCGCCGCAGCACGCTGCGCATGTGTCGGAGACAAAATTATCATAATGTCATTTGCACAGATGACTCCTGATGAAGCGAAAGACTATGCTCCTAAAGTTGTGTTCCTTGAAGAGGGCAACGCTATTCAATCCATAACTAATTATGAAAAGCATGGGTTGTTAGAGGATATGTAGTTAATAAATATCCTTATTTTATAAAATTACTTAATAAGAGGGTGCTGTATATGGCGTATACTACAAAACAATTTATTGATTCATTTCCAAAATACAAATTAAAAAGAAGCACTTTTAGTTTGAGACTGTTTTACCGACCGCTTTCATATCCTTTGTCAGCTATTATTGCCAATTTAGGAGTTACTGCAAACGCTGTTTCTTATGCCTCTGCAATAGTCGCTCTTGCCGCAAGCATTATGTTCATTATAAATAATTATGCATTTCATATTGTTGGTGCTGTATTGGTTAATCTATGGCTGTTAATGGATTGCATAGACGGAAATATAGCACGCACGGTAAAAAAACAGCCGTTTGGTGAGTTTGCAGATGCAATAAGCGGTTATATTTTATTAGGTCTTGTTTATACTTCTATAGGATATGCTGCCTATTGCGATGGTGGTATATTTATAACTCCGGGAACCGGTTGGATAATACTTATAGGAGCATTAGCGTCAGGACTTAACAGTTTAATGCGTCTTAATTATCAAAAATATAAGAATGTTGAAAAAGATTTAATTGACAATGTTACGATTGCACCAAAGTTTGATGCTTGGAAAGATAATGAAAAAAAGAGTAGCTTAATCTTCCGCAGATTAATAAATGAATTAGATATTAGCGGCTTTATGCCGATAGCCATTCTTTTGGCATCAATATTTCATGCTCTGGATTTAATTGTAATTTATAGTTGTTTATTTTATGGAATCTCATTTACTGTTGGTACCTTGGCTTGTGTATTTAAAGCCGTAAGATCAGGCAATAGTTAATAGAGCTTTTGTTTTTAATAGTCAGTAAAGTAAGGTTACATTACTCTCATCCAGTGTTAGAACATAACAATGGATATAATTGTTGTAGTGAAAGGTAAGAGGAAATAGTGTTAGCTATAGGTGTTTTTATATATTTGATAGTAATACTTTTTAAGCGCAGAGATGTTAATCTTTTGCGTCGAGACCTCTTTACCCTGACTGTTATTTTATGTCTGATTTTTTTTAACTCGGATGATCCGTTTGTAAAGATACAACTGTATATTTATCCGATGATATTAAGCATTTTTCTCTCTTTGTTTGTTAATCGTAGAATTAATTCGACAGCGTTGATTTCTACGCTTATTTTAATTATTTGTCTTTTGATTCCGCTTATTATGATACAGACCGGAATTATAGATGACAAATTTTTGCTGTTAAAGCAAAGCAATACCGATGTAATGAACATTTACGGTCAATTAATTAAACCGACAATTGATTTTACAGTTATCAAGCATTTTTTATATTTAGTAGCTTATATATTGTTTGTTGTTTTAAACAGCGATTTGTATTCAGATGACAGATATATAAAGAAGCTCATAAACGATGTGGTAAAATGGTTTAAAATTTTAATTATTTGTCTGATACTTGAGTGGGCGTTTGTAAACGCTTTGGGTGGATTTAACGACAGGCAAATTATGAATGACCTTTTTTCACTGAACGGAACTTTTCAGACATCAAACTGGTACACGTGGAATAGCTATAGTGTTTGTCTTTGGCTTTCGGAAAGATCTGCTTACAGTATAATCGTTTTTTATTACTTAATATTACTAAAAAAGGAATCGCTCAAGGCGAGTGATTGGATATGGATGCTCTTGTCTGCGGTTGCGTGTTACTGCACAGGCTCAAGCACTGTGTTGGTAATAACTATAGCGTTTATCGCTGCGGAATTTGTTGTTATTGTAATCAAAAACAAAAAAGCCAGTCAGATAGCTATTATGACTATCGTAGCGGCTTTCGGTTTGTTTTTCTTGATAAATTACTTTTCCGTTTATTCTTCCAAGCTATTAGAGTTTATAAACAATGAAGATACATGGGGTTCGGGACATTTCCGAGCACAATCAATTGAGCTTGGAATTGAGGCGATAAAAAAATACCCCTTATTCGGAGTTGGCATAGGTACAGTCTACGCTCACAGTATGCTCATTCAGACGCTTGGCAATATTGGTATAATCGGTGTAATTCTTTCGCTGTGGATACACCAAGTTGTTTGTCCGGTGCGCCTTAACTTCAGAAATGTTGTGTCAATTGTTTTCTTTGTAGGCATAAGCTTTGGCGCGTTTATGGTGCAGCATTTTACATCGCCGGTAATCATATTGATATTTATTATACTGCATAGCAAAGGAGATATTTCTGATGCAAGAGAAAATACCAAAAGTGATTCACTACTGTTGGTTCGGGGGTAATCCCTTATCTGAGCTTGCTCAAAAGTGCATCGCCAGTTGGAGAAAATATTGTCCTGATTATGAGATTATCGAATGGAATGAGAATAACTTTGACATAAATTGCTGTGACTATGCACGCGAAGCCTACGAAGCCCAAAAATGGGCTTTTGTTTCTGATGTAGCAAGAGTATATGCTCTTGTGAATTATGGTGGAATTTATATGGATACGGATGTTGAAATTGTAAAACCGCTTGAAGATTTGCTTAAATATGAGGCTGTATCGGGAATTCAGAGCAATAATAGAATAGCTACAAATTTTATGGCGTGTGAAAAGTGTCATCCGATATTCAAAGAGTTTTTACATGAATATGATAATATTCATTTTTTACAGCCGGACGGAAAATATGATTTAACAACAAATGTTTCAAAAATAACTAAGATATGTCTTAAATACGGTTTTGTTCATAAAGACTGCGAGCAAAATATTCACGGCTTAATGCTTTTTCCGAGTGATTATTTTTGTGCGATGGATATGGAAAGCAGAGAAATTAAAATAACTGAGAATACTTATGCCATTCATTACCTTGACGCTTCATGGAAAAGTGACACTGAACGAAATGCAATTGAATTTGCCGCACGGCATCGGAAATATATACCTGTGAAGTTAGGAAAGTTTATATACATTTCACTTCATGGCGGATTAGGTATGGCAGTCAAGAAAACAAAAAATTTAATTAAGTTAAAAATAGAAAAGCACCGCAATAAAAAGGATGAGAAATGAACTGGAGAAGAGTTTAAAATTGCTGCTTTTTTCCAATAGCAAAGTAATATATTTAATTTAGCGCTTTAAAATGCGTGTTTAAGACGATACAAAACCGAACAAAGGAAAATATATAACCCTGAGATCCTTTTAATTGGAGCTTAAACAATATTTTACCCACAAAATCTAACAAGCGACTAATCTCAACAGACAAAATTCATAAGAAAGGAAGAGTTTTGTGAAAATTGCTTTAATTGCGTTTTACTATGGCAAATTACCAAACTATTTTAATTTATGGTTATTATCTGCAAAATACAATAAAGATATTGACTTTCTTTTCTTTACTGATAATGAAGATCATATAAATTATCCTACAAATGTTCATAAAATACATCTTACTTTTGAAGAAATGAAGCAAATGATTCAAAAACACATAGACTTTCAAATTACCTTAAATGCTCCTTATAAAGTATGTGATTATAGGCCTGCATTTGGTCTAGCTTTTCAAGACTATCTAAACGGTTATGATTTTTGGGGTCATTGTGAGTTGGACTTGATTTTAGGAGATATTAAAAAATTTATAAGCGACGAAATACTCAACAATTATGATAAATGTTTCACCAGAGGATATTTTTCGTTATATAGAAACAATATGAGAATGAGAGAGCTTTTTCTTAACAAACATAATCAGCCGTTTTATAGATATGACGAGGTGTTTCGTACAGATTATGTATGTCATTTTGACGAAAGTGCTATTAATGAAATTTGCCGCTTAGAGCATGTGAGATTATTAGAAGATATTTTCTTTGCGGATATCAACTACGAACGAAACAACTTTGAGATGGTCTTTATTCAGGATGAATATAAAGATCAAATCTGGAGATGGGATAATGGAAAATTATATAGGCTGTTTGTTGTAAATGGTGAAGTGAAAACTAAAGAAATGCTTTTAATTCATCTCCAAAAAAGGCCGATGAATTTAGAAATACACGATGATAAAGATTTAAAATCCTTTCTTATAGTTCCCAATCGCTTTTTGGACGATAAACCCGTTAATGCCTCAGAGATCAAAGAATATAATGTAAAAAAATTATATCTTAAAAAATATACTAAGCGTGTTCAAAGCTGGTTAAAAAAAATACCGGATGGTGCTATTCAGCAGAGATTTTATAGATTTAAAAAGAAGATAAAGTATAAATTTGCTAATAATAAGTGATTTATGCAACAAGGTTTTATGGGTGGTCAACGTGACGAGTAAGAATAAGCTTCGCAGCTTTACAAAAAACATTTCATATACTATTTCGGCTAATGTGATTAGTCTTATCATTTCAGCTTTAACTGTGTTAGTTGTACCGAAATTTATTGGTGTTGATGAATATGGTTATTATCAGCTGTACTTATTTTATATTCCCTATGTAACCATTTTATGTTTTGGATGGGGTGAGGGAATATATCTTAGAATCGGCGGACAGTATTATCAGAATATTAACAAACATATGTATTTCGCACAGTTTTGGTTGTGTGCAATATTTGAAGTATTAATATACTCAATAATATTAGTGTTTGCTTTATTTAATTTAACAGATGCTAACGAACTTTTTGTAGTAATATGCACATGCATTTCAGCAATACCGATTTGCTTAATTGTTTTTCTGACCTATATTCTTCAGGCAACAGCGCGAATAAAAGAATATGCTATTGTGACAGTTTTTGAAAAATTATCAATGACAGTTTTTGTTGTTACTCTTATTATTTTCGGATATCATAATTATAATTTGATATTAGTTAGCAATATATGTGCTCTTACGATTTCTTTGTCAGTGGCCATATTTTTCTGTCGTGATATTGTCTTTAACAAAAAATTCTTACCCATAAAATCTGTCATTTCTGATATTTATTTAAATGTGACAGCGGGACTAAAACTTATGTTTTCGGCACTGAGTGCAAGATTAATAGTTGGAATTGTGCGATTTTTTATACAAAGGCAGTGGGATATTGCGACTTTTGGAAAAGTTTCGTTGACTTTGAATTTGTCAAATATGCTGACAACTACAGTTAATGCAATTGCAGTTGTTGTGTACCCAATGCTCAGACGGGCCAAGAATAATCAGCTTCCGGTAATATACGGTGTAATACGTATAATTTTAATGGGCGTGGTATTCGGCGGCTTGGTATTTTATTATCCGATGCAGCTTATCCTTTCAGCCTGGCTGCCTCAGTACGCAGAAAGCATAAGGTATGCGGCAATATTGCTTCCTATATGCGCTTATGAGAGCAAAATGGCAATGCTTATAAATACATATTTTAAGACTCTGCGCCTTGAGAAAATGCTCATGATAAGCAATTTAGCCGCACTTGCGGTCAGCGTGGTATGCGCTGTTTTATCAATAATGGTGTTTGAGAACGTTACATTGGCGATAATTTCAATACTCATAGCGCTTATGTTCAGAGGCATATTCAGTGAACTTGTACTATCTCGGCATATAGATGTGAGCGTTAAAAAGGACATAGTAATCGAGCTTGCTATGACAATAGCCTTCATTATTTGCAACTGGTACTTAGGTCTTGTTGGAATGGGAATATACGCTCTGTGCTACGTTTTTTATCTTGTAATTAAGAAAAACGATATAAAACAAACGATAAAATACATTAAAGACATGAGGTGAAAATATGTCTTTGAATACAACAGAGCAGTTACTTGAATGGGTCAGGGAGCTTAATGAGAGCGTTCATGTTTCAATATATAAAAACCGGCTTGAGGATTCTGACTTTTGGTTTTACGATGAAGACGCAGGAGTGATTCGCAGCAGGAACAACAGCTTTTTTACCGTATCCGGATTAAAAATGCTAAAGGATGGTCGGACTGTGCTCGAACAGCCGATAATCATTCAGGACGAGATCGGTTACCTGGGAATTATCTGCCGTGACTTTGACGGCGAGACCCACTATTTAATGCAGGCTAAGATTGAGCCGGGGAATATAAATAAAATTCAAATTTCGCCGACAATACAGGCGACAAAGTCTAACTTTACACAAAAGCACGGCGGAAAGAAGCCGGCGTACCTTGATTACTTTATAAACGCCTCAAAATATGAGATAATCGTTGATCAGATACAGTCAGAGCAGTCGTCAAGGTTTTTAAAAAAGCGAAATCGAAATATCGTTATTCGAGTTAGTGAGGAGATTGATGTTCTGCCAAGTCATAAGTGGATGACACTTAATCAAATCAAAGAATTGATGCGCTATGACAATCTTGTCAATATGGATACAAGAACAGTCCTTTCTTGTCTGCCGGTGTTTAAGAGTGAATATCTGAGCAGTATGAACAAGCCTGAAATGCGCAATTCAGCAATTGCTGAAATTAAAAATCTGCCTAATATATATCAGTATATAAATAACTACAAGATGTTTGACAACAGCAGTACGGAGCTTGTTCCGCTTATGTCGCTTGATAACTGGCACATGAAGAATAACGAGCTTGTGTGTGATAAGCCATACAGCTTCAAAGTGGTATTCTGCGATATAGAGATTGAGGGCCGCGAGGTCAAACACTGGACTCAACCTCTTTTCGAGGCGACGGGTATAGCAACATTTGGATTAATAACGCGAATTAAAAATGGTATGTATGAGTTCCTTGTCTGCGCCCGTCATGAGGTAGGCTGCTTTGACGGCATAGAGTTAGGGCCAACTGTGCAGCGTGAGTATATTCATTCCGGCATAGATACGGAAATTGACAAACTGTTCTTTGATAAGCTCAACAAAAAAGATGGTGTTCAGTTTGACACTCTGCTTTCGGAGGAGGGCGGCAGGTTCTACCACGAGCAAAACCGTAATGTTGTTATCGAAGTTGCTGAGGATGAGATACAGTCTTTGCCCGAGGGGTATTTCTGGACGAATCTGCGGACGTTGAGCGAGCTTGTTCAGGTGAACAACTGCCTGAATATTCAACTCAGGAATTTATTATCGGTATTGGAGTGGTGATCTTGAGTAAAGTTAAGATAGGAATTATCTGTCCGTCGGAAATAGCGTTTCGACGCTTTATGCCTGCTGTTAAGGAATGCGAGAACGCGGAATACGTTGGCGTTGCATATGCTTGTGCGGATGAGTGGTTCGGCAAATCCAATGTTGACAGCAGACTCATAAAAGGTGAGGCTGAAAAGGCGCAGTCTTTTAAGGCAGAATACGGCGGTAAGATTTTTTCGAGCTATATGGAGCTTATAAAGTCCGACGAGGTGGACGCGGTGTATCTTCCGCTGCCTCCTGCTCTGCATTACAAATGGGCAATGCTTGCACTTCAAAACGGTAAGCATATCTTCCTTGAAAAGCCATCTACAACAACTGCGGCGGATACCAAAGAGCTTATAGCTGTGGCGGATGAAAGAGACCTTGCTGTTCATGAAAATTATATGTTTGCCTTTCATGCTCAGCTTGCGAAGATAAATGAAATCGTCCAAAGCGGCAGACTGGGAGATGTTCGGCTTTACAGAATTGCATTCGGATTTCCGCAGAGAGCGGTAAACGATTTCAGATACAACAAATCCCTCGGAGGCGGGGCGCTTTTGGACTGCGGAGGATATACGCTAAAGCTTGCTTCTATGCTTTTGGGGGAGAGCGCTGAGATCAAATACTCGAAGCTTAACTCAACCGAGGGGTTTGACGTCGATATTTACGGAAGCGCGGCTCTCGTCAACGACGAAGGAGTAACAGCGCAGGTAAGCTTCGGTATGGACAACAGCTACAAGTGCGACCTTGAAATTTGGGGAAGTAAGGGAACATTAAGCACCGGAAGAATACTTACGGCGCCGGCAGGCTTTGAGCCCACCGCGGAGATAAAGACGGCGGAGGGAACCGAAACCGTATCTCTTCCGGCCGACGATACATTTAAAAAATCAATAATTCATTTCTGCAAATGTGTGAATGATAATGATGTCAGAAAAGAAAACTATAAAATGATAGTAAAACAAGCTGAGCTTGTTGACAAAGTAAAAGGAGTAGACTAAAATGGCAAACTTAAAAATAACGGAGCTTGAGCTACCCGGAGTTAAAATTATTGAGCCTACGTATTTTGAAGATTACAGAGGATATTATTGCGAAACATATTCAAAGCGAACCATGAGTGAGTATGGCTTAAATCCTGATTTTGTTCAGGATAATCACAGCTTTTCGCTTAAAAAGGGCATAATTCGCGGTATACATTTTCAAAACAATCCGAAGCCGCAACTCAAGCTTGTTCGCTGCACACGGGGCAGAGTTATGGATTATGCGGTTGACTTGAGAAAGGATTCGCCGTATTTCAAGAAGTGGGTGGCTGTTGAGCTTTCAGCAGAAAACAGAAAGCAGATATGGATACCTTCGGGTTTTGGTCATGCTTTTATTACTCTTGAGGATAACTGTGAGGTTCAATACAAGGTTGACGAGCTGTACTATCCGGAATATGACCGTGCGATAGCATGGAATGATCCTGAAATAGCAATAGACTGGGGAACCGACAATCCTATAATATCCGTAAAAGACACAAAGGCTCCAACTCTTTCAGAAAGTGATGTAAACTTTACTGTGGGGGAAAATAAGTAATGGAGAAAGTAATAGTAACAGGAGCCGGAGGGTTTATCGGAGGAGTGCTGACAAAAAAGCTTCTTGAAAAAAGCGTGACTGTATATGGCATAGATGTAAGCGAAGAAAAGCTTTCGGAATACAGCGCATTTGAGAATTTTATTCCCGTTGTCGCTGATTTTTCAAAGTATGATAGCCTTAACGAAATAATAGATGACGATATTGATGTTTTTTATCATTTTGCATGGCAGGGTGTATTCGGAACTGCATTTAAAGACTATGGACTTCAGCTTAACAATGCGAAATATGCCTGCGAGGCTTTGGAGCAGGCAATAAAAATCGGTTGTAAAAAGTTTGTGTTCGCCGGAACTATGAATGAATACGAGATGGATAAATATATTAAGGCAGATTATTTTGAACCGAGATACACATATATATATTCAGCTGTCAAACAAGTTAGTGAGGCAATATGTAAAACTCTCGCATTTAACAATAACATTAAATTTTGCTCCGGAAGAATTGCTATGGCATACGGTGAAAAGAATTACTCTATGATGGTGCCTAATGTTGTTATGAAAAATCTGCTTTCAAACACTCCGTGCAACTTAATTGAGGGCAATGATCTTTATGACATGATATATGTTGATGATATAGCCGGTGCTTTCGAAGCAATAGGCGAGTACGGTAAAAACCTAAAAAGTTATTATGTTGGACACAGAAAACTGACCACCTTCAGAAATTTAATTGAAAAAGTTGCCGAAATAATTAATCCGGAATGTCCCCTTTTATTCGGTAAATACCCTGATGTGCCGTCCGGAGTTGATTATTCAAATATTGACCTTGACGCTCTATATAACGATACAGGTTTTGAGTGCAGCGCTGACTTTGAGGAAAGCATAATAAAAACAGCTGAATGGCTTAAGAGTGAAGGAATATAAAATGGAGAAAATTATTGTAGTAGGCTCCGGATTTTCCGGGAGTATATTGGCGAGAAAGCTTGCAGAGGAATGCGGCCGCAAGGTGACGATAATAGAAAAAAGAGCGCATATTGGCGGAAATATGTATGATGAGTATGACGAAAACGGCATACTCATTCAGAAATACGGACCGCACTTTCTCAACACAAACAAGTATTTTATAATTGAGTTTCTTGAACAGTACGCAGAGCTTATTCCTCACGATACTAAGCTTTTAAGCTTTATTGACGGAAATTATGTAAGACTTCCGTTTAACTTCAAAACCTTGCAGCAGCTTGTTGGAGCTAAAAGGTCAGAAGTCTTGCTTGCAAAAATGCGCAAAGAGTTTGCCGGTCGCGACAGAGTGCCGATATTTGAACTGACTGAGTGCAGCGATGCGGACATTCGGGAGTATGGAAATCTTCTCTTTGAAAAAGCTTATAGAACCTATACAGCGAAGCAATGGGGACTCAATCCTGAAGATATTGACAGGAGCGTACTTGACAGAGTTCCCATGGCAATGAATTTTGATGAGCGTTACTTAAACAAAGATTTTCAATATTTGCCGAAAAATGGATTTACAAATCTGTTTAAAAATATGCTCGATCACCCTAATATTGAGATCAAGCTCAACACAGATGCTCTTGAACACATTGAATTTGACGATGAAAAAAAGAAGATAAATTTCGATGGGGAACCGGTTGAGCTTCTTATATTCACCGGAGCGATAGATGAACTGTTCGGCCTTAAATACGGCAGACTGCCGTACAGGTCGCTTGATATAAGATATTCTTATGAAAATAAAAAGAGTATTCTTCCGAGCGAGATAATTTCCTATCCTCAGGCTTTAGGATATACACGCAGTACCGAATACAAAAAGATGACCTACGGTATAGATCAGGATATACCTGTGTCAATGACTGCAACCGAGTATCCGCTTCCGTATGACCCAGACGCGGAGAAGGGCAACATCCCATATTATCCAATTATTACGAACGAAAATGTAAAACTGTATGAAAAATATTATGAAGAAGCGGAAAGATATGGAAACATAGTTTTGTGCGGAAGGCTTGCGGAATACAGGTATTACAATATGGATGTATGCATTGAGCACGCACTTGAGAAATTCGAGGAAATAAAGAAAAAACTGGAGGAATAATATGAAAGGAATAATCTTGGCAGGAGGATTAGGCACGAGGCTTTACCCAAGTACCATAGCTGTATCAAAGCAGCTTTTGCCGATTTACGACAAGCCGTTGATATATTATCCCTTATCGGTGCTCCTTTTAGCCGAGATAAGAGATATACTGATAATTTCTACGCCGAGAGATATTGATAACTATAAATCCTTGCTCGGAGATGGCTCAAGAATTGGGATACACATTAATTATACAGTTCAAGACGAGCCGCGAGGACTTGCCGACGCATTCATTTTAGGTGCGGACTTCATAGGAAATGACAGTGTTTGTCTGGTGTTGGGGGACAATGTTTTTTATGGCCAGCATTTTACAAGAGTACTTGAAGATGCGAAGAGACAGGCAGAAACCTACGGCGCCGCAATATTCGGCTATCCTGTCAAGGATCCAAAGGCGTTCGGCGTTGTCGAGTTTGACGAAAATAACAGAGTTATTTCAATTGAAGAAAAACCGCAAAAACCTAAGTCAGACTATGCGGTACCCGGACTCTATTTCTACAATAACGATGTTGTAAAAATTGCGAAAAATGTCAAACCCTCTGACAGAGGCGAAATAGAGATAACCTCGGTAAACGCGGAATATCTAAGGCGCGGTCAGCTAAGGGTAACGCTTATGGGCAGAGGTATGGCATGGCTTGACACCGGCTCTCCAAATGGAATGCACAAGGCGAGCGGATTCGTTAAGACAGTACAGGAAATGCAGGGTTTTTATATATCCTGCATAGAGGAAATTGCTTGGCGAAGAGGATTTATAGATGACGCTCAGCTTAAAATGTTGGGCGAGGAATTAAGTATGACTGAGTACGGGCAGTATCTGCTGTCGCTTTTGGAGGGATAGATTTGAAAATTGTCATCACAGGCGGAGCCGGATTTATCGGAGGAAATTTTGTTCATTATATGATAAAAGCTCATCCGGAGTATGAGATAATAGTTCTGGATAAGTTGACATATGCCGGCAATCTTGAAACTCTTGCTTCTGTCATGGATAAAATCAAGTTCGTAAAGGACGACATTGCAGACAGAAATGCAGTGTTTAAGCTATTTGAGGAGGAAAAACCGGACGTAGTGGTAAATTTTGCGGCTGAAAGCCACGTTGACCGTTCAATTGAGGATCCCGGCATATTCTTGAAAACGAATGTTATCGGCACACAGACGCTTATGGATGCCTGCCGCGAGTACGGCATAAGGCGCTATCATCAGGTTTCCACCGATGAGGTGTACGGAGATTTGCCGCTGGACAGACCTGACCTCTTTTTTACCGAGGAAACACCTTTGCATACCTCAAGCCCGTACAGTGCCAGCAAAGCGAGTGCCGATCTTTTGGTTCAGGCGTACTACAGAACCTACAATCTCCCTGTTACGATTTCAAGGTGTTCTAACAATTACGGACCGTATCACTTCCCTGAGAAGCTTATCCCTTTGATGATAGCAAACGCTTTGGCGGATAAGCCTCTGCCGGTTTACGGAAAGGGAGAAAATGTCCGCGATTGGCTGTATGTAGAGGATCACTGCAAAGCGATAGATTTGATAATTCACAAGGGGAAGGTGGGCGAAGTCTACAACATAGGCGGACACAATGAGATGCGTAATATCGACATAGTTAAGCTGATATGCAGAGAGCTTGGAAAGCCCGAAAGTCTAATAACCTATGTCACCGATAGAAAAGGACACGATCTCAGATACGCGATAAACCCGGAAAAGATACATAATGAGCTCGGTTGGCTGCCCGAAACAACATTCGAAAACGGTATAAAAAAGACAATAGAATGGTACTTAAATAACCGCTCTTGGTGGGAGCCGATAATTTCCGGAGAATATATGGACTACTACGAAAAAATGTATGGAAACAGATAGAGCAAATTACGTTATCTTAGTTTGTTATTGGCAAAAAATTAATTTGAATAAAAGCAAAACCCGACGGAGACACAATGTGTTGCTCGTCGGGTATTTAATTATATAAAATATTATAAAAATTATAAATTGTCATTGAGGTTAGAAGTCAATGTAAAATAATAAATGAGAGGGCAGAGGGGAAGGCTATTTTTTCTCTTTACGTTTTATTTTTGCAAGAGGGTTAGCGGCCGCGGCATTTTCAAGCTGTTCGCTTGAAAGGTGTGTGTATATCTCTGTTGTGCCGAGATTTTCGTGTCCGAGCATTTCCTGCAATACTCTTATATCAACGCTGCCGTGCTGATACATCAGCGTAGCAGCCGTATGTCTTAGCTTGTGAACAGAGTAGCCGTTGCCGTCAAGTCCTATTTTCTTTAGATATTTATAAACAACGTCCTGAACCGCCTGAACGCCCATTCTTTTATTTATTCTGCTGATAAATAACGCTTTTTTATCTTTAGTGTCATTAGGTCTGACGCTGATATATGACCTTAGCGCTTCTAAGCAGGAGTCGTTTAAATATACTATTCTTTGTTTGTTGCCTTTGCCGGTCACCGTCATAACTCTTGCTGTCAAATTAATGTCGTTTAAATTAAGTCCGACCAACTCTGAAAGCCTTAGTCCACAGTTAAGAAATAAAGTCAATATGCAGTAATCCCGTTCTTTGTATTTACCGTCAACACTGTTCAAAAGCTCTATGCTTTGCTCAAGATTGAGAAATTTTGGCAGGGATTTTTTTGTTTTCGGAACTTCCAATTCCTCCGCCGGGTTTAAGGCAAGCAGACACCGCTTATTTGTCAGGTATGAAAAAAAGGATTTTATACTTGAGGTTTTGCGCGAGCGTGTTTTTGCGCTGTTGTGTCGTTCGTTAATAGAATAATCCATAAAAGAATAAATATCGGATAGTGTAATCGTTTTAATAAGGTCAATGTCAATGTCGTCAATAGATATTTTATTAAATTCAACTTCTTGGTCAACTTTTTTCTTTAAGATTTTAATATATCTTAAAAATGTTCTTAAGTCGAGATAGTATTCATCAACTGTTTTTTGTGATTTGCCCTTGATATTCTGCATGTATCCGAGAAAATCCTTCAGCAACTCCGGCGCTTCGTAAATATATTTACTGTTCATTTGTTTACCTCTTAGAATTATTCAATTTTTTTATTTAATTATATCACGGGCAAGAGGTATAAATCAATTGGCAAAACTACACAAAATGACGTGTTTTGTGTGGTTCGCGCGGAAGGGCGCAAGGCGCGGACAAGCTGGGGGAGCTTTTTAAAAGCTTGGTCGTTTGTACTTGAGCAAGCCACGTTCGGCGTGCTCTTTGGGTATTTGCCGGCGTACTCAATTCGCCCGTTCTCGGAGGTTCTTAACGGGTTGTGCGGTCCGGTATCCGTCGTCCCCCCTTTTAGGGGGCGGAGGGGGTCTTTTCGCTGAAACTTTGGCAGGCGCCTACTTGATATTACCCTCATTATTCCGTCATTATTCTATGAAAGAATTATTTACACCCGAATTATTTAACGCACGGCTTAAGCTTGTGCCAACTGAAAACGGCGAGAAAGTAACTCAGATTATGGTTACAACAAGGGACTTGTTCCACCCTCATTTTGATGAACACTTGAGCAACAAACCGAAGCGAAGCGCGGAGCTTAATGAAGCTGAGGAGCTTGCCGAGATAATCCCGGCTGACGATGAACAGACCCTCGTTATTCCGTCTGCGAAGTCAGCGCAACGAGCGCGGACAAAGCTGCGAGACTACATCGAATGCAACGAAGATTTGATTTATTTCTTTACGCTGACTTTCGGAAGCGAAGAGGAGCGAACCGATTACAGAACAGTTGTGCGAACATTTAATCAATGGTTTGATAACCGAGTGCGCCGCGCCGGCTTGAAGTATGTTGCTTGCGCGGAGTATCACAGCGACGGCAAGGCTATACATTTTCACGGACTTGCAAACGCTTCTTTGCAGCTTGCGGACAGTGGAACTGTGCGTTGTGCCGGACACAAAAAGCCCTTGAAGATTTCTACCGCAGACCGCTACAATATACCGGAGGACGAACGACAGACAGTGTATAATATTTCGGACTGGACGCACGGTTTCAGTACAGCCATTAAAACCTACGGAACACGCGCCGGTGTTGCAGCTTATGTCGGAAAGTATATAAGCAAGTCCGAAAAGGTCGGCGGGCGGTGGTTTTACCACGGCGGCGATTTGCTTTCCCCTCGTTATGAATACTGCCATATTGACTACGCCACCTTTGAGGGAACAGAGATAGCATTCACAAACAACCTTCGCGCGAAGTTTGCCCGACCGCAGGACAGTTGACAAGTCGACTTAACATTTTCAATAATGTTAAGTGAGGGGTGATTTGTTGAAGTCCGAATATCTGGACAAGAACAGTTACAACAAGCTGTTCCCGTATATGCAGTATGAAAACGTTCTTGCGTTGCGCGTTGCGCTTGAAACAGGAATGAGAATCGGCGATGTTCTTGCGTTGCGCGTTGAAGATATAAGCGGCCGGACTGTCCGTTATATTGCACAAAAAACAGGAAAAGCCGACCGCAAGGTAATAAGCGGACGGCTCGCAAACGAATTGAAGCGGAACGCGAACAACGGCTTTGTTTTTTGTGGTCGTTCCGGCGATAAGCCGCGAACGAGACAAACCGTTTACCGCGATTTAAAGGGAGCGGTTGAACAGTCGCGCATAAAGGCGCACGTAACGCCGCACAGCGCGAGAAAAACGATGGCGGTTGATTATTACCACGAACACGGTTTGAACGCCACGCAGAAAGCTCTCCAGCACGACAGAGCGGATACCACAATGATTTATGCCTTTGCGGACATTCTGAGCGGTTCCGGCGGCTTTCCGGCAAAAGGCAGCAACCGCGCTGAGGTTGCCGAAGCTGCGGCGATAATCGCCGCAGCTGTCTGCGATGAATTGGAGCGGCGCGGATATATAAAAAAAGAGCAGGATTGACAAATCCTGCTCTTATTGGTACCCTTGGAGTGAGCAAACGGCGACCAACCGAAAGCCACACGGACTAAATGCCCAAGGGCTGTATACATTGTCCGTATACCCGCCGTGTATAATCATAGCACGACAGAATAATTTCATTATTCTTTTAAAGAAAAATAGCAAAAAATATCCCTCTTTCTCTCCGAAATGATATTTTTTGCGGAAAAAGCGCACCGCACCCGCGCCCGCGCCTTGGGCGGTTGGGGTGGGGGCGCGGGCGCGGGTGTGCGCCGGCAAGCTGAAAAGGTCGCACGAAAATAGAAAGGAGCAGAAAGACGGAACGAGAGGAACCCCGCACGGTCGCTGTTGGGGGTGTGCGAGGGCGGCGAAAGCCCGAGCCGAAAGGCAAGGGACGCGCAAGAAGGACAGACGCAGCAACGAACACGCCGCACGCTGCGCGGAAGCCGCTCGGCTGCGGCGACCAGAGCAGCCGAGCGCGAACTATCACAAAATACCTATTTTGTGTGCAGACGTAAAAAAAACGGCGCGACACCAAACGCCCGAAAGAAAGGAGCGCCGTTTTTTTTCGGCGGCCACAGTTGGCGGCGCGACTGGGGCGCAAGCCCTCCAGAATTTGCAGGAGTGCCGCCAACTACACAAAATGAATATTTTGTGTAGTTGAGAGGAGGGGAAAACGATATTTTTTACTTTTTTAAGCAATTCTGTTAATTTAGGGGTTTTTCTTAAAATTAAGTTAATTCAATTGCTTTATTTCAGATTATAGGAATAACTCCGCCTATATCGGTTAGCGCTCCGTTTCCGAGGCTTATTATATCTATTCTGTAATTTTTACAGAAGTCTTTTATATTCTTGTAGTCATTATGGGTTTGCGCATTTCCGAAAAAGCATATACTTTTTTTGTCGGGCTTAAAGCAGCATCCGCCAATAAAGCCGTAGCTGTAGCCCTTTAGCTTAATACTGCCTTTGCTTATCTTCAGCACGTCGATTTTATTATTAGCGCAGGCGTTGTAAACAGACTCATCATCTGTTATAACAGCGTTGTATTCGATAACCGCCGTTGAACAGGCTGCGTATCCTTGTTTTACGTTCAAGGGCTTTATTCCGTTATTTATGTACCACGACAGCATTTCTTTATTGCAGTGGTTGATATTAGTTAAAAAATATTCTCCTATAAGCGTACCGTTAAGAGATACATTATTAGGATAATTACTGTCGTTTGTATTTTCCTCACTTATTACCTTTGCCGACTTATTTTTGCTTAGGATTATTTTTTTGTAAATCGAACAATCGTTCCTGAGGAAATAAGTATCATATCCGCAGTTGTGCATCTGCATATCGGAATGATACCTTTCATATTTGGGGAGATTTTGGGACGGAATACTGCTTATCACATCTATATTCAATTTGCCGACCGTATCGGCAAATTCACTGTATTCGCCCGACATTAATACGCATTTTACCTTTTTATCTGGCAATCGAGGGTTTTTAATATCCATTTATTCCTCCAATATTCGCTTATTCGTATTTTAGCGCCAAAATAGGCTTAAGCCTTGCAGCCTTGATTGAGGGATATACTCCGAATATTACGCCGGAGGCTATTGAAAAAGCAATTGCGAACAGAATCGTTTTCCAGTCGATTATCAGCTTCATATTCATTGCGCTTGTACCGATAAAGGAAATAACTATACCGAGCACCGCGCCTAATAAGGAGGCTATTGCCGAAATCAGGAACGCCTCGGTCAGAAATTCGCAAATAATAGTTTTTTCGGAGGCGCCAATTGATTTTTTAATCCCAATTTCCCGCTTTCTCTCCGATACCGAAACAAGCATAACGGTCATAATGCTGAGTCCCGCAACAAAAAGCGATATAGCGCCTATCGCCGTTAAAACGAGCGTAACTATGCTTAGTATGTTTGTGAGAGCGTCACGCTGTTTGGCCATATTATTTGCCTGATAGCCTTCGTCAATTCCTTTTGAAGCGTTCAGAGTATCCGTAATGCGCTCCGACAGCTTGTCTATATCTGCGCTGCTGTTTACCTTTGTTATTATCTGGTTATAGTTGCTCATTCCCGTTATTTCAGAGGCAGTTGTATAAGGTATATAAACAAAGCTCGGAACATATCCGCTTAGTGCGTTTTGCAGTAGTCCGTTACCTGTTTTTAAAACGCCGACTACCTTAAATGTTTCGGTAATACCGTTTATATTAATTTTTATATTTCGTCCTACTATATTGTCGCTGTTGAACATTCCGCTTGAAAAAGCTTTGTCAACAAGACAGATTTTTGACGCCGCGGCAATATCGTTTTTATTAAAAAACTGTCCGTACAGCACCTTAAGAGAAACTGTTTCCTGGGCATTTTCGTCAATTCCCCATGTTATTACCTGTGTTTCAAGGTCGTTTGAGGTAAATGTTGAGTTATACGCCATAACGGGAGTCGCGCTTTCAACAAACTCAAGATCTTCAACAAGCTCAAGCTCCGTGTTGGTCAACGGCAGGGATTTGTCGTTTTTTACCGATACGTTTATACCGCTTAAACCGAGGCTGTCGAGCTCTTCATTTACTGCCGTTGTTCCGCAGGTGCTTATACAGCTGATTACTACAACTGACGTAACGCCTATAATTATTCCTGTCATTGTCAGGAGCGTTCGGTTCATTTTTCTGAAAATATTTCTAAGAGCAAAAAGAAAAATATCACTCATTTTCTTCCTCCGCTATTTTTGCAAAGGAATTTTCATAATTGTTTTCAGGCGAGGATATTATAAAATCGTTGGATGAAATTCCCGATATTACCTCTACCCCATTCTTATATTCGTTGCCGGTCGTAACATTTTTCTTTTTACATATGCCGCCTGAAGAATAACAAAGCACATATTCCTTTCCCTTGTCGTCATACTTTATCGAATCGTATGGCAAAAGCATTGCGCCGTCCTTTTTTTCAACCGTAATGCTGCATTTCACAGTATAGCCCGGCTTTATCTGCGGCGTTATTCCTTTATTTATATCTACAATTACCTCAACGGTTGTTTCCTTTCCTGTCAAGGTTGTTGTTTGCTTTGCCACGTTGTCAATTTTTGTTACTGAACCGCTCATAACAACGTCGTCAATTGCGTTGCAGCGAATTTCAGCCGACTGGCCTGTTTTGATTTCTCCGATTTTATTCTCCCCTACCTCAAGCTTAGCCTGAAGTTTGTCGGGCTCTGAAAGGGTTATATCGTTTTCGCCTATAAAAACGGGATTGCCCGATTTTACCCTTATATCGCTTATTACTCCCCCGGTTTTACTTGAAATTTCAATTATATTTTCTGTATTGACTGCGTTGCTGTCGGAAAAAACTATTCCTTCGCCGTCATACATATCAAGCGCCTGTGTATTTCCCGACAGCACGTTCTTAGCAAGCTCTATATCATAATCCGACATTTGGGATTGTGATATTGCCTTGCTCAGCTCCGAGGCTTGCGGCTCGATTGAATACAGCTTGTCCCCCGGTGAAACATAATCTCCCTCGGAAACATAAACCTCCGATACAATACCGTTATATTCTGAATGATGTTTTGTGCTGTCGGCATATTCCAATTTGCCGTTGCATACAACGGTTGAGCTTACGCTCTGCGGATTTAATGAAAATATACTTACCTCCGGAACCTGCATTATGATATATGCGCTTATTATATATGACAAAGCGATAACCGCCGCAGTTGCGGCAATAAGCTTAGTTTTCTTAATCATACTAACCACTCCTTGCCACTTTATTATTAATCAAAGCGCCGGTTTTATTATTATTTGCGTATATTTTTAAATAATAAAATTACAATATGATTGGAGGGATAGTATGACAACAATAAACTGTATTTACGACTGCAAATTTCAAAAAGACGGGGTTTGTAATTTAAGCTCTGAAAGCAGAATCGTCAACAGCAACAGCAGCATAGGCTGTCCTTATTTTATTGAAAGAGAAAAAAAAGAATCCATCAGCGCGAAAGAGCCAAAACAGCCTCCCTCACATTTTTTACTCCGATAATCTCTATATCGGGGTAATTGCTTTTATTTATATGCTTTAAGCTGTAATACGGTACTATACAGCGCTTAAAGCCGAGCCTTTGAGCCTCGGAAATTCGCAAATCGCAGTGTGATACCGAGCGAATTTCTCCGGCAAGCCCCAGCTCACCGAAGGCTATTGTTTGTTCGTCTATTGGAAAATCCTTCAGGCTGCTTACAAGCGACATCGCGACGGCAAGATCTACCGCCGGTTCATCGAGGCGTAAGCCGCCGACGACATTAATATATGCGTCTGAATTTGAAAAAGAATATCCGGCTCTTTTTTCAAGCACGGCAAGAAGCAGTGACATCCTGTTATAGTCAAAGCCCGTTGACATTCTGCGTGAATTTCCGTAGCCGCCTGAGCAGACAAGCCCCTGAACCTCGGCAAGAATCGGTCTTGAGCCCTCCATTGCGCAGGCAACGCAGGTTCCGCTTACGTTTTTTGGTCTGCCCGACAGGAGCATAAGCGACGGATTTTCAACGTCGAACAAGCCCTTGTCGCACATCTCAAGGACGCCGATTTCGTTTGTTGAGCCATATCTGTTTTTTACGGCGCGCAGTATCCTGTAAGTCATTTGCTTGTCGCCCTCGAAGTATAAAACGGTGTCTACTATATGTTCAAGTACTTTTGGCCCTGCAATCGCGCCGTCCTTATTGACGTGGCCGACGATTATAATCGGTATTTCCGTTGTTTTGGCTGTGCGCATTAACATATTGGTGGATTCCCTGACTTGTGTAACGCTGCCGGGCGATGAGTTGAGCTCTGCTATACTTATAGTCTGAATTGAATCAATTACGACCATTTCAGGCATCTGTTCCTTTATTATTTCACATATCGTCTGGCAGTCTGTCTGCGTATAAAGATAAATATTCTCGCCGTTTACGCCAAGGCGTGAGGATCTTAGCTTAATTTGTCTTTTTGATTCTTCGCCTGAAACGTAAAGTACATTTTTGCCCTCATCGCTCAGATGACTGCAAACCTGCATCAGAATCGTAGATTTTCCTATTCCGGGGTCGCCGCCGAGCAGCACGACTGAGCCCTTTACAAGTCCTCCGCCCAGTACCCTGTCAAGCTCCTTTGAGCCTGTAGAGCAGCGCTTTTCATCGTCGGCGTCTATTTCGCGTATTAGCTGCGGCGAGGAAAATACGGTCGTATTCCTTGCTGCGGCAGGCGCAATCTTTACGGTTTCCTTTATTTCCTCGTTCATACTGTTCCATTCGCCGCATCCGGGGCATTTTCCGCACCATTTTGCGGATTCATATCCGCATTCGGAGCAAATGTAAACGCTCTTTAATTTTGGCATCTATCTCACATCCTGTTTATTATTACTGCAATACTGCATAAATCCGTTATAAATCAATAAAGCCATTTTACTTTGATATGTGTCGTCCTTTAGAAGGCTTAGCTCATTTTCGTTTGATATAAAGCCGCACTCAACAATAACAGCCGGATTGAGCGCGTTATATAATAAATATATGTTTTTATCTGCCGGCTTGCACTCTCTTGTGTTGTCAGTTTGAAGCTTAGCTGTTACGGATTTTCTGATACACTCTGCAAGAACACGGCTGTCGCCGTTGTTTGTGGAATAGAAAATCTGTGTGCCGCTGTATTTACTCTGTTCAAACTTGTTTTGGTGTATGCTTATTATAACATTATTTGGAGAATCATTAAATATTGAGAGCCTGTTTTTCATATCGGAAATCTTTTTTTCCTTTAAAGAATTGCAGTCCTCATCATAAATAGCCTTATCGCTTTCTCTCGTTGTAATAACATTTATGCCGTTTTGAACAAGCAGCTTTTTAAGCTTCATAGCTATGGAAAGGTTCAAATCCTTTTCAACCGTGCCGTCAGAGGCAACGGCGCCGCCGTCCTCTCCGCCGTGACCGCTGTCGATTACAACAGTAACGTTGTTTTTTCCCTCGGCTGATGCAATTGTGCTAAGACTGTTGTATGCCGAGCAGGTGGAAATAAAAAAAGTTACGGCGCATATAAGCAGAATAAACACGCACAAAAGCTTTTTAAAACTGATAACCAAAATATCACCCCGATCAAATATTCAGGTGATAAATATTATGCCGCTGTCATTAGCAATATGATATTAAGCACTGTTGAGCTAAAAGCAGGATTTGCACTTTTGACGAAATTTATCGCATTTTTATTATATCATATTTTTATCACTTGTGGTAACAATAATTACGAGGTGATAAAATTGACGAATATTGAAAAGCTTGACAGAGACGCAAAGGAATATTTCTATTCCCTGCCGGCTCTGTTTCAGGAGCAAATAATTGAAAGCGGAGTCAGCTTAAATTCAAAAGAGGAGCTTGAAAAATACTATAAGTCGGCAGTTGAAAAATCAAACGGCTAAACGTCGCGGTAACAGACAAAAAATCGGCGCATAAACTGATAATGACTAACGATGAATAGAGATGATGTAATTTGGACGAAGGGATAAGCTTTCTAAGCTCGCTCAAAATAGGCGAAAAATGCGTTGTCAAAGGTTTGAATGCCGAGGGAAAAGAACGGCGGAGAATGCTTGATTTGGGGCTTATAAGAGATACCACCGTCGAGGCGGCTTTAAAAAGTCCGTCGGGCGACCCTGTCGCATATTATATAAGAGGCGCTCTAATAGCTTTAAGGTCTGAGGACGCGGCAAAGGTGCAAATAAATATTCTCTCATAGATTGAAAAGAATATAACGATAAACAGTAAGGCTCGCGGCATATACGCAAATATATACCGCGGGCTGTTTGTAACACAATAGTTTAATTTGAATAACTTATTATCAGATAAAAAGATATACCGGAGGTGTGAATGTGGCTAAAAAAGAATTTACCGTCGCCTTTGCCGGAAATCCGAATGTCGGTAAAAGCACCGTATTTAACAATCTTACGGGGCTTAATCAGCATACCGGAAACTGGACCGGTAAGACTGTAAGCAACGCCTTTGGATGCCTGAATTACAGAAATATTAGCTATACACTGGTCGATTTGCCGGGAACATACTCTCTTCTTTCCGGCTCAAAGGAGGAGGCGGTCGCAAGAGATTATCTTTGCTTTGAAAATCACGACCTTGTCGTCGCAGTAGTAGACGCCACCTGCATTGAGAGAAACCTTAATCTTGTTCTTCAAATACTTGAAATAACAGACAGAGTTATTGTATGCGTCAATTTAATGGATGAGGCGGCAAAAAAGTCTATATCGGTTGACATAAACGAGCTGTCAAAGCAGCTTGGAGTACCTGTTATTGAAAGCAGCGCAAGAAGCGGCGCAGGTATGAGCGAGCTTAAAGAAATGATATATAATATGACTGTGAACGAAAGAAAGACGTATGTAAACAAAATCACCTACAGCGAAGAAATTGAAAATGAGGCGGAAAAAATATACAGAGAAATTCGTCCTAAGTGCAAAAACGACGCAATTGCAAGGTTTATATCACTGCGATTGCTTGAAAACGACAGGGAATTTAACGAAAGCCTGAGCGCATGCAGCTCCATAAATTACGAAAGCAAGGTACATAATAAAAACTACAAGGATATGATAGCCGAAAAAATTGTAAAAACGGCTGAGGAAATTTTTTTAAAGACCGTTGTTTTCAACAATCTTGAATACAACAAGCGCGACAGGCGTATTGACCAAATTCTGACCTCAAAGCGCACGGGAATACCGATTATGCTTTTGCTTTTGGGAGTTATATTCTGGATAACGATAGTCGGGGCGAATTATCCGTCCGAATGGCTTTCAGCGCTTTTTGAATATATAAATACCTCGGTGAGAAACCTTCTTTTAAACCTCGGAACAAACGAAAGCATTATTTCACTTGTCTGCGACGGTGTGCTAAAAACAACAGGTTGGGTCGTATCCGTTATGCTTCCGCCTATGGCTATATTTTTTCCTCTGTTTACAATCCTTGAGGATTTCGGTTATCTGCCGAGAATAGCGTTTAATCTCGACAAATATTTCAAGTGCGCAGGAACACACGGAAAGCAAGCATTAACAATGTGCATGGGCTTTGGCTGCAACGCCTGCGGAGTTACAGGATGCAGAATAATTGATTCGCCAAAGGAAAGGCTTATTGCAATAATCACTAACGCTTTTGTTCCCTGCAACGGAAGATTTCCCACGCTAATAGCGATTATAAGCATATTTTTTTCAGCCTCCCTCCTATTTCCTTTCAGCTCCATATTTTCCGCTTTGCTCTTGCTCTTGGTAATAGTTTTATGCGTTTTAATGACGCTTGCGGCTTCAAAGCTTTTATCGTCGACAGTTTTAAAGGGCAAAAGCTCCTCTTTTGCCCTAGAGCTTCCGCCATACAGAACTCCGCAAATCGGCAGAGTGATAGTGCATTCGATTAAGGACAGGATTTTGTTTGTTTTATGGAGGGCGGTAGTTGTTGCAATTCCTGCCGGATTTATCATTTGGATACTTGCGAACACTGATGTAAACGGAATATCTCTGCTAAAGCATTTCACCTCCGCACTCGACGGGTTTGCCGGTTATTTCGGAATGGACGGCGTAATTCTCGCAGCCTTTATTTTAGGCTTTCCGGCAAATGAAATTGTTTTGCCGATTATGCTAATGGCATATACTTCAAATTCATCGCTTATGGAGTATGACAGCATTTTTCAGCTTCAATCGCTGTTAACCGCTAACGGCTGGAGCATAGTTACAGCTATTTGTGTTTTAGTATTCTTCCTATTCCATTTTCCCTGCTCGACTACCTGCATCACGATTTACAAAGAAACAAAAAGCATTAAATGGACTGCGGCGGCGTTTATACTGCCGACAGCAGTCGGGCTTACCCTGTGCTTTTTAATTTCAAGCATAGCAAAGCTTTTTATGTGCGGCGGCTGAAAAATTAAATTTTAAACTTTATATTAAAATTCAAAAAAGCACTTTATTTTCGCTTTTATTGCAGTATAATTGATATTGAAAAGAGGTGCTGTGTGATGAATTTTGTATATAGGGTCGCAGAGTTTTTCCAGGGCAGATATGGTATTGATAAGCTTTGCTATTTGCTTATCGGAATATATTGTGCGCTGTGTTTTCTCAATATTTTTATACACTCGCTCATTATAACGATAATAGCGCTTATTATTGCTGCAATTGCCATTTACAGAGTTTTTTCGAGGAATATTGCTCAGAGGCAAAGAGAGGCGCAGATATTTGAAGGATTTTTTGATAAAATCAAATACTTTTTCCAAACAATAACTCAAAGAGTACGTCAGAGCAAGGCATACTGCTTTCACAGATGCCCTCATTGCAAGGCTAAGCTGAGACTGCCGAGAAAAAGAGGAAAGCACACGGTTTGCTGCCCGAAATGCAGGCAGGATTTCAAAATGAGAGTTTGGTTTTGATTGTCTGAAAGCTATTTTTTAATAATCTCGCTAAAACAGCGGCTTTACTATTGTTAAAGTAAAGCCGCTAATTTTTTTAAGCGTCAAGTAGCTGTATCTGATTTATCCGTTCAAAGAACAATTCTAATTAAAATCATACTAAAGCATCCACCCGGACAGCGAGTGGATGCTTTTTTAATAAATATACTATATAATTACATTATTACAAGGATAAATTACCGCTTTCAAGCATAGACTGCGCGGCAAGCATAACGCCCGTTTTGCCTGCTGGAAAGTTTATGCCGCCCTGCATCCAACACGCATAAGGCTCTCTTAACGGCGCGTCGGCGGAAAGCTCTATTGATGAACCGAGGGTAAATGCTCCGGCCGCCATAATTACCTTAGAGTTATAGCCCGGCATATCCCATGCCTCGGGCGTTAAAAACGAATCTATAGGAGCAGCCGTCTGAATGCCCTTGCAAAACGCCTCTACCGCCTTTGCTGTTTTAAGCTTTATAACCTGAATAATATCTCCTCTTTTTTCGTTATATCTCGGCGATACCTCAAAGCCGAGAAGCTCAAATAGCGCGGAGGCGAAAACAGCGGTTTTTAAGGCTTCACAGCTGACCATCGGCGCACTGTAGCTTCCCATAAAAAGCTCTCTGTTATGTCCGAGTGTAGCGCCGACCTCCTTGCCGGTGGCAGGAGTTGTGAGTCGGCAGGCGCAAAGGTTTACAAGCTCTTTTTTTCCTGCAATATATCCGCCTGTGGGGGCTATTCCACCGCCCGGATTTTTTATTAGCGAGCCGGCAATAAGATCGACTCCGCTTGAAAGCGGCTGTTGTTTTTCAATAAATTCACCGTAGCAATTATCAAGCATAACTATAGCTTTTGGAGCTTTAGTTTTTGCTATAGACGATATTTTTGCTATATCCTCGCAGGTGAGCGACGGTCTTAAGCTGTAGCCCCGCGAGCGTTGTATGTAAACCATTTTAAGCGTCGGCTCTATTGCCTTTTCAATCGCCTCATAGTCAGGCATGCCGTCATTTTTAAGAGGAACCTCCTCATATTTTATTCCGAAATCGGATAAATTTCCGTTTCCGTTTCCCTCTCCGTTTATTCCGATTACGGGGTGAATTGTATCATAAGGCGTTCCTGTAACGCACAGCATTTTATCTCCGGGGCGGAGGACTCCGAACAGTGCGATTTCAAGAGTGTGAGTGCCGCTGACAAAATTATGTCTTACAAGCGCGTCCTCCGCATCAAAAACCGTGGAGTATATTTGGTCTAAAAGCTCCCTTCCACGATCACCGTAGCCGTAGCCGGTCGAACCGAACAGATGACTTTCACTTACACCTGCCTGCTGAAAGGCATATAGCATCTTATTTTGATTATAGTCCTGAATTTCATTTATTTTTTCAAATTCATCCGAGCATAGCTTAAGAGCCTTTTCGGAAACAGAAAGTATTTTATCATCGAAATTAAAAAAGCTGTTTTTCATAGCTTCCCCCTTGTTTTCAGGAAAGATATATTTCCTGCCATTTCCCCCACACGGCAAATCCGAGCCTTGAATAAAATTCAATAAGCTTTGAATTATCAATATAAAGATAAATATTATCTATATCACGCAGAATTAATTTTTCCGCAAGAGAATATAAGACCGCGCTTCCAAGTCCCATATGACGCATTGATTTTTTTGTGCAGACAGATGAAATTATCGCGCCCGCTTTACTTATAAAAGGAGCGACCGCGCATGAAACCGGAGCGTTATCAATAAAGCCTGTCGCGGTTTCGGCGCAGTTATGTCGTACTTTGTGCGACAAATCGGTGTAAAAGTATTCAAACGGAATTTTTGAAATTTCGTCCTGCATATTGTCACAGAGTATTGAGTATAGCTCCTTCAGATTTTCGTTAAAGATTACCTGCAAGGTGACCTTTAGCTGAGGCAGCTTAGCAAGTTTTAAAATATATCCGCTCGATTTATTAGTGTTATTAAATTTAAGTGCATCATTGCACAGCACGGTGTCCGCGCCGAGCGCGGAGCAAAACATATTAAGCTCGTCTGTATCGCTTATTTTATCACCGTCATATATAAGCACACTGCCGTTTAATGCCATCACCGAGCCTGTTTCCGTGTCGGTATAGAACGAACAAACGTTAGTGCCGCCGTATGCTTTATAAAGCGAGCTTATTCTGATACAAAACGGGTCTGTTCCGCATAGATATTTGCTGTCAAGACTGTCAACAAGCTTAAACATATCAATAAACGGCAAGCTTTAGTGCGGTTTCACGAACGAGATTATATGAGTCTTCAAGATCCGACTTCGAGATAAGCCCCGTTTGTGAATGCAAATATCTGCATGGCAATGAAACAGCAATCGTTTTTACTCCTCCGCGAGAAATATGAATTGCCCCGGCGTCGTTTCCTCCGGCTATTGCTTTTTTTATTTGATAAGGAATTTTGCATTCCTGCGCCGTGTTGATTGCCAATTCAAGACATTCCTTGTCGTATATTGCAGACCTGTCCATAAATGATAAAACCGCTCCGCTTCCTACCGAGCAAACGCAGTTTGCCTCATCGCTTCCTTGAATGTCGCCTGCCGTGGTAGATTCGACAACTATTGCAAAATCAGGGTCAATGGTGTATGCCGCCGCCTTTGCTCCCCTAAGTCCAATCTCCTCCTGAACAACGAATGAGCAGTATATATCATATGGAAGCTCCTGCCGAAGAAGCTCGGTAAGAATAAAGCAGCCGGCTCTGTCGTCAAGAGCCTTAGCCATTATTATACCCTTTTCTTCGCTGTAATTCGGAGCAAAGCAAACACTGTCTCCGTATGATATATATTTAAGAGTATCCTCACGGGTATCTGTTCCTATATCAACTACCATTTTATCAATCGGTATTACGCTGTCCTTTTCATCGCTTTTCAGCAAGTGTATAGGCTTTACTGAAACTGCGCCGCAAATATCGGAACTGCCGACCGTAACTCTTTTGCCGTATGCCACTCGCCTGTCAATACCGCCAACAGGCTCGATTCTCAGAGTGCCGTCGGAATTTATCCCCGTAACGATAAAGCCGACCTCGTCCATATGAGCCGTAAGCAGAACCTTGCGTTTAGCTTTCTCTTTGCCCTTTTTATGAACGAGCAAATTGCCCATTGTGTCAGTCTGAATTTCAGTATCGAAGCCGGTTATTCTCTTTTCTATAAGAGCCCTTACTTTTCCCTCGTCGCCGGAAATTCCGTTAGTCATACATAGCTTTTTAAGAAAGGCAGTGTTCAGCATAACGTAATGCTCCTTTCTGTAATATACTCTGCCAACAGCTCGCCTGCGGCAGCTATGTCGTTAAGAGAAACTATTTCAACGCCCGTGTGCATACTGCGTATCGGAATTGAAACAAGACCTGTTCTTATACCGCCTCTTGTTGCGGATATTACATCGGCGTTTGTTCCCGTTGCGCCTCCCATTACTTCATACTGATATTTCATTTTCTTAACCTGCGCCGCGAGAATAAGCTTGTCGGTGACCTCGCTATTTAAAACAGGTGAAATTCCAATCATGGGACCCTCGTCCATTATTCCGCACTTTTCCGACGGCACTCCGTTTTGCTTTGCAAAGCTGACGTCAACGGCTATAGCCTCATTTGGATAAAAGCTGTATGAAGCGGCTCTTGCCCCAAGCATATTAACTTCCTCTCGAACAGAAAGAGAAATTATGACCTTGCAGCTTAAATCTTTGTTCTTAAGTAAATCTCCGCAGTACAAAACGGCGGCTGCTCCGGCACGGTTGTCTATCGCCTTTGAGGTAATTCTGTTGTTTAAAAGCTCCGAAGGCTCGTTTAAGAAAACCGCTCGGTCACCCGGAGAAACAAGCTTTTTAAGCTCCTCGCCTCTCAATCCCGTATCAAGCCACATATTATCACAGTCAACCGCCTTTTCCTCGTTTCCGTTTGACAGATGAGGAGGAGTTGAAGAAAATATAGCTTTAACAGGCTTTTTTCCAAGAATAATAAAGCGGTCGCCTTGAAGCACTCGTCTGTCGATTCCGCCGCATGGCGAAACCTTAACAAATCCATTTTCATCAATATAGGTTACTATAAGCCCGATTTGGTCTATATGAGCGTCGAGCATAATAGAATATTTTGAATCAAGATTGCCGAATTCGACAATTAAGCTTCCGTTAATATCATATTGTGTTTTTGCGTACGACTTTAAAACATTTTCAGCCGCAAAACACGCCGAATGCTCAACTCCGCTTATGCTTTCGGCAGAGCAAAGCTTAAGAAGAATATTTTTCATATTAGTATATCATTCTTTCTAACTTTATTGCAATTTGGGCATACACTGCCCTTTACCTATCATTCCTTGTGCGATTTAAGCCAGCGCAGTGCAAGCCATGTGTGAATTGCCGCCCCACGGCTCAGCACGGCATCGTCAAACTTCGCCTTTGGGTGATGCTGTGCATATCGGTAACCCTTTTCAATATCGCCTGCAACGAGAAACATTGTAACGGCCGGCACTTTGTGGCTTACAAATGAGAAATCCTCACTGCCTCCGCCTGCTTTGCCGCCGCTGATTGTATTAAGGCTCATTGCCGCAGGTCCGAGCAGCTCCTCCATATAGCTAAGCGTATCTGATGCAAGAGTAGGGTCAACGTTCATACAGGGGCAGTAATCGTAAAACTCTACCTCGGCACGGCATCGCATAGCTGCCGCGATACCGTCGCAGATCTCACACATACGGGTTTTGATACGCTCCCCGACAACGTATTCAGTGTCGGTCGTGCGAATTGTACCCCACATTTCCGCTTTGTCAGGAATGACATTGCTGACCTCTCCTGCCGAAAAATGGCCTGTAGTAAATATGCCGAATTCGTTGCCGTCCAACTCACGAGCACTGATTTCCTGCAACGCAAGGTGAATATGCGCGGCTGCTGTGATGGGGTCGATCGCCTGATGCGGAGATGCTCCGTGGCCTCCTTTACCGTGGACGGTGATGTGATACTGTTCGCAGGAAGCGGTTGAAACACCTCCGCCGGCGACAAGCACACTGCCGCTTGGAAGCGGCATACCCGCCATAACGTGTATCATTGCGGCGGCGTCAACCTTGGGCGAATCGAGCATACCGTTTGAAAGCATATCGGGTGATCCCTGAAAAAGCTCCTCTGCCGGCTGAAATACAAGCTTTACCGTGCCTTCAAGCTCGTCCTCATGGGCTTTTAAAAGCTTAGCCGCGCCAAGAAGCATTGCTGTGTGCATATCGTGTCCGCAGCCGTGCATTCTGCCGGGAGTAAGGCTTACAAAATCGACGTCGGCCTCCTCTGTTATAGGCAGCGCGTCCATATCAGCTCTTAGCAGAAGCGTCTTGCCGGACTTTTTGCCGCCGGCAAGGGCGATAAGTCCCGCCTTACCGCATTGTGCCGGAGTATATCCTATCTCAATAAGCCTTTTACGCACATATGGCAAGGTGTAGTCAAGATCAAACCCAAGCTCCGGGTGCCGGTGCAGATCATGCCGGATTATTTGCAGCTCCTCTTGCAGCGCTACCGCTTCTGAGAGTATTTCTTTGGGTAACATTATAGTCGTTCCCTTCATTTTAAAATTCAGGTCAAAACCCTGCTGTATAAATAATGACGCTGATTGTCAATGCGGAGTTTACCCGTTAATAAAATATCATCACCGTATCAGGCTATGAAAATTATTTAAATTATAAATTATTTACTATCGACTTAAAGTGCTTGCCGCGCTCGTCGAAATTTTTATATAAATCAAAGCTTGCGCTTGCAGGTGACATTGAAACTATATCTCCGCTTGCAGCGTTTTCTGCTGCCGCTTTAACAGCCTCCTCCATATTCTTTACCCTTATGATTTTTAATGAGTCAGGCTTGTAATTATCAGCGCCTGTGACGGCGCTTTCGATTTTATCGGCTGTATCTCCCATAAGTATAAGTGTTTTTACCTTATCGTTGATAACAGAGCCGAGCGGTTCATATGGAATGTGTTTGTCATATCCTCCGGCAATGAGTATTATTTTAAAATCATAAAGCGAAAGCGTGCCAAGCGCTGTTCTCGTGGGGCTTGAGGCGATAGAGTCGTTATAATATTTAACGCCGTTAAGTTCTCTTACAAATTCAGCCCGATGCTCTACGCCGGAGAAATTTTTTGCAACATACCTTATGTTTTCTACATCGACCATTCCCCAAACTGCCGCAATAGCCGCAAGATAATTCTCAACATTGTGCAGACCGGGAATTTTTATATCCGATATGTTCATGACCGAAGTAGTATTTCCGTTTTCGCTGAAGAAAATTCCGCCGTTTTCGTCGCAAAAAGCGCCGTTTTGTATTGATTTCTTTCTTGAAAATTTATATACGCTGCCCCTGCATTCGTCTTCAAAGCTATTTGAAATGTCGTTGTCAAGATTTAAAACAGCCCTGTCAAATGCGCTTTGATGCAAAATTATATTTTTCTTAGCGTCTATGTACTCCTGCATATCCTTGTGAATATCAAGATGATTAGGCGCTAAATTTGTCACAACGGCAATATCCGGGCTTTCACGCATAGAAATAAGCTGAAAGCTTGAAAGCTCTACAACGGCTATGTCGTTTTTAGAAATCGTTTCAATCTGCGGAAGCAGAGGTGTTCCGATATTTCCGCCCAAATGCACTGTATATCCCTGCTTTTTTAAAAGCTCTGAAATAATAGTAGTGGTAGTGGTTTTGCCGTCGCTGCCCGTAACGGCAATTATTTTGCACGGGCAAAGCTCAAAAAACAATTCCATTTCAGAGGTTACAGCTACTCCCCTCTTTCTGAATGAGTTGAGCTGATCGGTATAAAAGCGCATACCGGGTGTGCGAAAGAGAATGTCTATATCGTCAAGCTTTAAATAATTTTCTCCGAGAGAAAGCTGCGCTCCTGCCTCTTTAGCAAGGTCTGCGTTTTCGCCAAGCATATCCTCGCTGCTTTTGTCACAGGCTATAACCTGTGCGCCGTATTTTTTAAACAGCTTAATAAGATGCAGATTGCTTCTGCCAATTCCGCACAGAGCGATTTTTTTGCCTTTTAATGAGTTTAAAAAGTCGAATGTATTAAGATTCATTTAATAACTACCTTTCTTTACCTTGTCTGCATTTTATTATACTTATTTATGGAAAAAATATCAACCGCAAGTTAAAATAATGCGGAATAATTAAAATTTAAAGATAAGAAGGCACGAAAAAAGACCGGCGAGAACACCCCGCCGGTCGTAACTTATTAATCTAAATCATCGGACTCACTCTCAATATATGTAAATGAGAAATATATTATAAAACAGAAAGTTGAAGTAATTACTCTACACAATAAAATTACATTCGGTTGCGAATTGTATTACGCACAACCATCAGCACGCTTTAATGCGCCTTTAATGCTTAACTTGTATTACAGACCGTTTGTCTGTATTTCATTGATTTTCCGCCGTTGGAGCAGAAAATCAATTCAAGCTTTTAATGCTTTGAGCTTTTTTACCGTATCTTCAGTATATCCGAACACACGATAGACTAATAATAAAAATATTCAATTGTAAATTTACTGCTTGGCAAACTTTAAATATTCCATGCCCTTTTTGGGAATCGTTAAAAATTTGAATATCAAGCAAGAAGCTGCAAATGATGGATTTTTGAGCATCTTTTGTATATTACTTATTTTTCTTTATTATTTTAATATTCTCAAGTCAGCCTCGCAGATCTGAGCCCGTTTCGTCAACAAGGCTCATAAAATGTACCGGTTCCAATTCGCCCATCGGACTCATCTCCTTTCCTTGATTTCAATTACATTATAACACTTATTTTGGTAATGTCAATACTTTTTTTTAACTTTTTTTATTTTTTTCATAAATTTTATTTAGCTAAATTTTTCAAATACTCTTGACTTAATTTAATATTAAGGGTACAATACATATATGAAAAGCGAAAGGGAATGATATTTATGGATAAAGAATTTGAAGCGGACTTAATTACCTTGATTGACGAGGACGGCAAAGAACAGCAATTTGAAATACTTGACATTATAGAACAGGATGATAAAAGCTATTATGCCCTATACCCTGTTTTTGAATCGCCCGAGGAGGAGCTTGAGTCCGACGGGGTCTATTATATTTTTGAAACGATTGACGAGGACGGCGAGGAACTTCTTGTTGAGGTTGACGATGAAGAGCTCAGCCAGAGCCTTGCTGAGATATTCGAGGATCATTTTGAAAATATGTATGAGGATGACGCCCCGGAGAGCGACGAGCTTTAAATTTTAATTTTGCCTGCCTGATGCGCGAATTGTGTTCATATAACCCTACAACTTATTAATCGGGAGTCCTACTCCCTTGACGGATTGCAGACCTCCCGCCTTGCGGACGAAGGGAGCGTGAAATCAAGGGGAGACACCCACCTGTCTTTTGGTAGGCAGGTTATAATTTACACAATGCGGTCAGGCGGGTTTTTTATGCCATTGCGGTTTATACTGCAATGGCTATTTTTTTGTATGAATAACGCCTTTTAGCTCACAATATTATCGGTGATGAATTTTGGATAAAGAAAAGGAAAATAAAGATAAAGATAAAAAGAAAAAGCCTCACAGTGTTATTGGCGGCATTATAACAGGACTTATTAACGGTTTGCTTGGCGCCGGCGGAGGAATGATAGCCATTCCGTTTTTATCAAGAGTTACCGAGCCAAAAAAGGCGCACGCAACCTGCGTCGCGATAATACTTCCTATGTGTGTTTCGAGCGCGATAAGCTATATGAGCAGCAGCAAAGTTACGCTTTCAGACGTTGCGCCATATGTTATTTGGGGCGTTATCGGCGCGTTGATAGGTACAGTATTGCTAAGCAAACTAAGCAACGTCTTTATTAAAAAGCTGTTTGCTGTATTTATGCTTTGGGCGGCTGCCCGCCTTATTTTCAGATGAGCGCCGGAGCAATCGCCGCCCTTATCGCCGGCATTTTCAGCTCAATGGGTATGGGCGGCGGCGGAATAATGATTATTTATTTTTCTATTTTTACAAATATATCTCAAATTCTTGCTCAGGGAATAAACGTGCTGTTTTTTATTCCTATAGCCGTCATATCGGTTGTTATTTACCACATAAAGGGAATGATAGAGTGGAGGATCGCTCTCCCCTTTGCCCTTTGCGGTATTTTAAGCTCATATTTGGGAGCCTATCTTGCCACGGTAACTGACGATAAAATACTCTCTAAGCTTTTCGGCGTTTTGCTTTTGATTATGGGATTAAAGCAGTTGTTTTCGTCCGGCGAAAAAAAGGATAAGGATAATAAAAAATTATATAGAATTGATCGGTAGTTCGTGTTATAATGTGTTCATAGTATAATATTGGACGGTGGTAATATGAACATATCTGTATTGGGCTGCGGCCGCTGGGGCTCGTGCATAGCATGGTATCTTGACAAAATCGGCAACAGCGTTTATTCATGGGGTCTTACCGACGCTCCCGATTTCCGTCAGCTTAAAGCCGAGCACAAAAACGAATATCTTTCTTATTCTCCGAGTATGGTAGTCAGCGATGACCTGGAGGCTTCGCTTGCTCACGGCGAGATAATTGTAATTTCAATAAGCTCACAAAATCTGCGCAGCTTTTTACAGCGCGTGAACAAATTTAATCTTGACGGAAAAACCTTTGTGCTTTGTATGAAGGGCATTGAGCAAACAACGGGAAAGCGCCTTAGCGAGGTTTTTGAGGAGTATATAGATACCGAAAAAACTCCCGTTGCTGTTTGGGTAGGCCCGGGACATCCACAGGACTATGTAAGGGGCATTCCGAATTGTATGGTTATAGACAGCAAAAACGAAAGCGTTAAAAAAAGACTTGTAGACAGCTTTAACAGCGAGCTGATACGTTTTTATCTCGGTAACGATTTGATTGGCACAGAGGTTGGAGCAGCGGCTAAAAATGTTGTCGGACTTGCGGCAGGAATGCTTGACGGTCTCGGTTACACATCGCTGAAGGGCGCTTTGATGGCGAGAGGAACAAGGGAGATTTCAAGGCTTATAAGCGCAATGGGCGGCAACGGTATGTCCGCATACGGATTGTGTCATTTGGGCGATTACGAGGCTACTCTTTTTTCAAAATGGAGTCACAACAGAATGTACGGCGAGATGTATGTCAAGGGAGAAAAATTCGAAAAGCTTGCCGAGGGAGTATACACAACGCAGGCGCTGTTAAAGCTCGGAGATGAATACAGCGTTGATTTGCCTATAGCAAGGGCGGTAAGCGAGGTCTTAAAGGGCGATAAAAACGTCAGGGAAATACTTTCCGGCTTATTTATGAGAAGCATAAAATCCGAATTTGAATAATAATTAATAATTTTTTATCTGCCTGAATAACGAAATGATTAATTTAAAATTAAAAATGTAGATAAAAATCCGCCGAAGCTATGTCTGCAACACATAAGCGCTTCGGCGGATAATTCATATTAAGATTTTAACGGCTTGAAATCAAGCGGCTGCAATAAAATTATATGCGCTTAATAAAGACCGTATCAGTTGTCCTCCGGCACCAACAAGCCGTATCTGCCGTCGGCTCTTTTATAAACAACATTTATCTGCGAGGTTTCTGCATTGTTGAACATAAAGAACTGGTGGTCTATCATATTCATTCTCAAAATTGCTTCATCAACAAGCATCGGCTTAGACGGTATCGTCTTTGTCCTGTAAACGTCATATTCGGCAATCTCTTCATCAGTTTCTGTATCTAAGCCACTCTCTGTTTCCGAGGCAATAAACTCGTCAAGAGAGCCTTCTCTGAGTCTTCTTTCAAGCTTGGTCTTGTTTTTCCTGATTTGTCTGCCGAGAATGGCAATACATTTATCAACAGCCTCGTTCATTTCAGCGGTCGTATTTTCAGACCTGTATATCATTCCGTTGTCGTTTATTGTGATTTCAACTGTCTGACGGTTCTTTTCAACAGTTGCTTTTACCGTCGCAGTAGCGCTGTCGCTGAAAAGCCTGTCGAATTTGGCAAGCTTTTTTTGAACCATATCCTTAAAATTATCCTTTAGATTAACTTTCTTCGCTATGTAATTTACTAACATAGTGCGGGACCTCCCTTAAATTATATTTGGCGTTTGCAGCTGCTGAAAAAGCGTTATCATATGCATAAGTATATATACAGAGATAAATGCTATAGCAGCTCAGCGAAAACGCTTTGGCGCAAATTTTACTTTGCTGACATTATTATATCACATATATTTCGGAAAATAAATAGTTTCACCAAAATATTTCTAAATTTTTCCTATAATTTGTCAATTTCAGCGTTAAATAGATGATTTTAAACATTAAAAGATATATTTAATTACAAAAGCAATCAAATAAAAGCACGATAAACGGCGCAGCCCTATTTTTAAGGACTGCGCCGTCTTATAATCGTATAATTAATATTTGTGATTTTAAATAATCGAAACTTTTATCGCTTTTTATATTATACCTGTCAAGCACGTTGTTTTACATATTTTGCTTTTGCAGGCGTATAGCGTCCGCGAGAGTAATCGTGCCTGAATTATCGAAATCCGCGGCGTATATCTGCGCGCAGTTTAAATCTAAAATAGACAAAGAATATTTTTGAGCGCAGATTGCGTCAAGCAGATTAAGCGTGCCGTCGGCATTAACATCATTTTTTTTAATGTTATACACACTGTCGCCGTTTTTCTTTCCGCTTGCCGTCGGCTTATATGACTTATCAAGAATATCGCCGTCAATATATGTATCGGTATAATAGTAGTATGCCTTTCCGTATTCCGCGGTTTTATCTGTGTATGACGTCTTAGTGCCTGAATAAAGGCGTTTTGTTTTGGACTCAATTATTTTAGCTTCAGAGTCAAGCTCTGTACGGTAGAGATTATATTTTGCGCCGCTGACCGCGTTCCAGCCGAGGCTTACGCCTCCTTCTCCGGGTGCTGTGATTGAAACCTTTGTTGTTGTTGCTTTAACGCTATTTGTTGTGGCGCTCAGCATATACATAATATCCATATCTACGTCGCTGCCCTCGGGACCGACTCCCGAAACATGACCGTCGGAGGCATACTGCCAAAGGTTAGCGTTTATTTCGCTTCTGCCGACTGTAGTCGGAGAAGAAAAGTCGGGACTGTACGGCCAAAGCGCATACCAAAAACCTATTCCCTTTGACTGTATTTTATTAATGTCCATATTTTTAAACGAGGATGTATTGCCGTACACCATTGCCTCATAGCCGGCTTTTTGAATTTCCGTTGAAAATGATATAACAATATCTGTCAACGTTTTGCTCGGCATCTCAAATATGGGATCCTCCTCAAGGTCATACGCAATAGGCAGTGCAATTTTATCCTTGTATGACGGAAGATAGTCATTGATAATCTTTAAAAGATATTTAGCCTCTAAAACAGCCTGTGACGATGTTTCGGCATAGGAGTAAAAGTACAGCGAGAAAGGAATGTCGTTTTTAACACAGCCCGTAACGTAGTTTACAAGCTGCTTATCCATCTGATACGGGTAATCCTCCCAGCCGTATCCTGCTCTGATTATTGCAAAATCTATGCCCTGAGCCTTTACCTTAGACCAGTTAATGTCGCCGTTCCAGACTGAAACGTCAATTCCCTTATAAAAGCCGCAGCTAACCTCACAGCTTGCGCTGCTTCCGCCTGATTTTGCCGTTATTGTTGCAACTCCCATTGACTTTCCTGTCACAACACCTGTTTTTGAAACTGTTGCGACATCTTTATCTGAGGAGCTCCAAGTTATATTTGAGCCGGTTGCCTTTATTTGAACGGTAGAGCCTATCTGAACGCTGTAGTGCGCTTGACTGATCACTACCCTACCTGACGTTGCCGAGCCGCTGACTGCTGATATTGAAGCAATCAGTATCATAATCGCCGTAAACACGGCAACAATTTTTAAATATCTTTTTTTCAAAACAAAAACATCTCCAATTTTGTAATTATTGCGATTCCTCGACTACCTTTTGAAATTCCATTTGATTAAGGGTCAATGTATCCGAATCAAACGAATATTCGGCTTCGTTTTCAATAACAGAGTCAGACTGATATCTTATATTCAGCTTGCCCTTATTGGCGGAATAATAGCTTGTAATTTCCATTGTTCCGTCGCTCATAAGGAGAGTGCCGTCATCATTGAATGTGTATTCAATGCCGTATCCGCTTTTGTCTGTCCATGTTCCGACAAGCTTTGAATCAACTTTAGCGTTTTTAATAGGCTCAATTTCAGTCTTTTCATATTTTGACGGAATGAATTTCATTGAATTTCCGGCGTCGTCGTAAATTTCAATATTAATTCCCGTCAGCTTGTTGCCCTCTACCTTATAGTTGTAAGTTCCGTATAGATTAACTGCCTGAAGGTTAAGCTGAATCTGGCTTTTTCCGTCCTGATTTATAAGCTTATACGAGCCGTTAAATTTCAGTGAGCCGACAAGCAGCTGCAAATCTCCGCCGTTTTCGCCGTTATTGTCGTTATCGCCGAAAATATAGTAATTCTTTATTTCCTGACCATCAGCGTCGGGATTTTCTATAAGATATGTTCCGTCGATAGAATCGTCAAAGAACATAAGATAGGAAATTCCGGCGGCAATTCCGGCAATTAGAATGCAAAGCGAAATAATAACGCACGGCATTATGAGATGAGGCTTCTTTTTCTTCTTAGCTGTATCGGGAGCGTCTGTATGAGCCTCGTCAAAAATATTAAGCTCTGTATTGCTTTCATTGTCCTCAATCAGCTCGCCGTCAGTTGATTCTTCCTGAGTCTGCTGCTCATCAAATTGAATTTCATCTTCAAAAATAGAATCGTTGTTATTTTCGTCTGAAGTCAGTGTTTCCTTCTCTTCTTCATTGGAAACATCATTATCAGGCTCAGAGACGAGATCCTCAAGAGTAAGATTATTATTTTCGTCCAATTTTGCTTCCCCCTGTTTAATCAAAATTCACTTTTTAAGTTATTTTACTATAAATTTCACTTTTAGACAAGCGAAATAAAAGAAATAGATTTTTATTAACTAAATTTTTACAAAATATTTTTATTGAGCTAAAGGCGCGGAATTAAAATATTTCTGCAAAATGATTTTTAAGAATATATTTTGCGCCGATTTGCTTCTTCTTTAGCATTTTAGCTATTTGATGTTTTTCAAAAAGGGTAAATTTAGTCAGTTTGTAATTTGTCTTTTTTTTTCACCTATGGTATAATTTACAGCAGATAGTGTAAAAATAGTATGTCAATATTTTATCATATTATTGGGGTGTTTTTTAATGGAGATAAAAGATATATTTAATTTATGGAAAAACAAAGCTACTGAGGACAGTGATTTAAGCGATGAGCTTAAATCAATTGAAAATAATGACGAAGAAATTTACGACCGCTTTTACCGCTCGCTTGAATTCGGCACAGCCGGCTTAAGAGGCGTTATCGGTGCTGGCACAAACAGAATGAACATTTATACGGTTCGTCACGCAACACAGGGACTTGCAAACTATCTTAACAATAAATACAGCTCATCGGCTGTCGCAATCACATATGATTCAAGAATTAAGGGCGAGCTTTTTGCAAAAGAAGCCGCAAGGGTTCTTGCAGGCAACGGGGTGAAGGTATATCTTACGGCGCAATTGCAGCCGACGCCTGTACTCTCGTTCCTTGTTAGAGAGCTTAAGTGCAAAAGCGGAATTATGGTCACAGCAAGCCACAATCCTGCAAAGTATAACGGATATAAATGCTACGGCAGCGACGGCTGTCAGATGACGGACGACGGAGCAAACGCTGTATATTCGGAAATTTCTAAAACGGATTGCTTTGACGACGTTAAGCTTGCGGATTTTGACGCCGCCGTTTCGGACGAAACGATTGAATATGTATGCGACAGCGTTTATGAAGCTTATCTTAAAAATGTTCAGGCACAGCAGATTAATAAGGACGTTTGCTCTAATTCTCAGCTTAAAGTAGTTTACACGCCCTTAAACGGCGCAGGTAATAAGCTTGTAAGAGAAATTCTAAAGAGAACCGGCGTTAAGGACGTTCAGGTCGTGCCGGAGCAGGAAATGCCGGACGGCAATTTCACCACCTGCCCTTATCCTAATCCTGAATTTAAAGAAGCGCTTAAGCTTGGTCTTGAAATGTGCCAAAGGGTTAAGCCCGATTTACTGCTTGCCACAGATCCGGACAGTGACCGTGTCGGCATCGCTGCAAGGGACGGCGATTCATACAGATTGCTTACCGGCAACGAAACAGGAATAATACTTACTGACTATATACTCTCACAGAGGAAGGCGCTTGGAACACTGCCGGAGAATCCGATTATTATAAAAACTATTGTTACAAGCATAATGATTAACAAGCTTTGCGATAAATACGGCGCGCAGCTTAGAAACGTACTTACGGGATTTAAATATATCGGCGAGCAGATACTGAGCCTTGAGAAAAACGGCGAGGAAAACAGATATGTTTTCGGCTTTGAGGAAAGCTACGGCTATCTTGCCGGCACATATGTGCGCGACAAGGACGCTGTTGTCGCTTCAATGCTTATTTGTGAAATGGCTGCATATTACAAAAAGCAGGGCAAAACTCTTGCACAGGTAATCGACGAGATGTATGCACAATACGGCTATTACCTCAACACTACCCTGAGCTTTACCTTTGAGGGTGCAGAGGGTATGAAGAAAATGCAGAATATTATGAATGAGCTTAGAATAAACGCTCCGTCTGAAATAGGCGGATTTAAGGTAATTAAGACAGACGACTACCTTGAAAGCGTAAGCACCGATAAGCTAAGCGGTGAAACTCAAGAAATAAAATTGCCTAAGTCCAATGTGATTGCATTCTCGCTTGAGGGTGAAAACGCGGTTATTGTTCGTCCGAGCGGTACGGAGCCCAAAATTAAGCTTTACATCACGGCTGTGGGCAGCAGCAGGGATAATGCCGCCGAGCTGACAGAGGAGCTTACCTCGTCCGGCGAAAAGCTTATGAATTTATAATATGTTTTGCGGCGCAGAGCTCTGCGCCGCTTTTCACAAACCTTGAATTTTAAAAGGAAGTGAATCATAAATGACTGATGAAATGCTGTTAAGATGCGAGCTGTTCGCAAAAAATCTGAATATGATGAGAGAAAAATTCCGTTGGGAGGCATCTCATCTGTATGCTCTTTGTGCAAATATATATACAAACAAGGGTATTGAGCTTGAGCCGGAGCGCATTAAGACCTCTAAGGAAATAATCAAGGACAGCACAAGCTTTTTTTCTAATTTCAGGAATACCACCACAACAACGGCTCTCGCGACGATAATTTCTATGGAGCCGGAGCCTGCAAACACATTTTTACTTGTTAAGGCTGTTTACGGCTTTTTAAAGGAATTTTTTACCGCCTCTGCCTCGCTTACGCTTGCGGCATATTTAATAGTAAGCAACAGTCCTGCCGACAAATACGCCGAAGTCATAACTCACTCGAGAAAAATATTTGATTTGATGAAGAAAAAGCATTTCTTTCTCACCTCGTCGGGAGAGTGCATAACGGCTGTTCAATTCGCTCTGTTAAATAAAAACGATGAGGAAGTCATATCGAGATCCGAAAAATGCTTTGAATTGCTTAAAGCGGAAATGGGCAACGGAAACACCAATCAGGCGATTTCAAACGTGCTTGCTCTTAAAAACGCGCCGGAAAATGAAATGGCTGAAAAAACTGTTTCAATAATTAATTCGCTTAAAAGTCACGGATATAAAATAACGAGCGGACTGGAGCTTTCTGTTTTCGCCGCTCTTTCTATACTTGATAACAGTGTTGAAAGCGCAGTAAACGACACCCTTGAGGTAAACGCATATTTGATGACGGTTCAGGGCTTCGGCAACGCGATAACCGGCTCAAAGCTTATTGACCCAAAGCTTCTTCCGAAGCGCCGCCTTATGCACAGCGCGTTGATAGTATTAAACGAGTATGTAAAGCGCATTCTTGATTCGGACGCTTACGACGAAGATACTAAGAAAACAGTTTCGGCGGCTGAGATAATGGCGACAATTAATATGATAATCTCCCTCGGCCCTGCAAACGTATAATGCAAAAATATATCTCTACCCTACGCATCATAATGAAAACAGGCTTTATAAATAAGTGAGCTTTATAAAATAAGAGAAAAACACCGCACGGGAAAATACCTGTGCGGTGTTAAAATTTAATTGTAATTATTATTAATCGTGCTCGCACTCGCCGCAGTCGCAGCCGCATTCGTCTACGATATTGGAAAGGTCGAACTCAAGAGCCTCGCCGCATTTTGGGCATTTTGTTTCGCCGCAGAGCAAAACATCTTCTTCAACATTGATAACCTCGCCGCAGGTTGGGCAGGTCACCTCGTAATAAACGTCCTCACCGTCATCATAATCATCGCACTCGTCAAAGTCGCATTCATCATCATAATCACCGTAGAGCTCGTCCTGAACATCCGCGAGAGCCTCGTCAATTTCGTCTACAGTATCCGAAAGGTCATCGGTAATTTTTTCGATGTCGTCTATTGTAAGAGCCATATCGCTGATTACATCAATAACGGACTTGATAAGCTTAGTTTCGTCACTGCTCTCGTCAAGCTTAAGACCGTCTGCCAAGCCTTTAAGGTAGGCAGCCTTTTCTGCTAAAGTCATATCGTTCATTCTCCTTAATTAGCGCGAGACATATACTCGCCTGTGCGTGTGTCTATTTCGATTTTATCGCCCTCGTTGATGAAGATAGGCACCTTTATCTCCGCCCCGGTTTCAACGATAGCGGGCTTAGTTACGTTAGTTGCCGTATCGCCCTTAACGCCCGGCTCGGTTTCCGTAACCTCAAGCGTTACAAAGTTTGGCGGCTCAACGCCAAAAACATTGCCCTTGTAGGAAAGTATCTTGCAGGTCATATTCTCTTTAACAAACTTAAAGTTGTCGCCGAGAACAGACTTGCCTATCGGGGTCTGCTCATAGGTTTCGCTATCCATAAAATAGTAAAGGTCGCCGTCATTGTAAAGATATTCCATATCCTTTCTCTCAATAAACGCCGTCGGATACTTATCATTAGGGTTAAAGGTTTTTTCAACAACCGCGCCGGTTATTACATTTCTGATTTTTGTGCGGACAAACGCCGCTCCCTTGCCCGGCTTAACGTGCTGAAATTCAATGATTGAAACGACTTGTCCGTCCATTTCAAAGGTTACGCCGTTTCTAAAATCTCCTGCTGAAATCATATTATTTTCCTCCTGTTGTTTTTGGTGATTATTTAACCACACACCTAACTTAACCTATTATACTAAATCTCTAAGGAAAAATCAACCGTTAGATACAATATCTTAGAGAATTAAGAGCTCTTTTGGCACTTTGGTAAAATTTTTTATTCCCTTTTCGGTAACAAGCACCATATCTTCTATCCTTACGCCGAATTTATCAGGCAGGTATATGCCCGGCTCGCAGGTGATTACCATACCCGCGCTTAAAATTCTGCTGTTATTAACGGTTACCGTTGGGCTTTCGTGTATATCAAGCCCAACGCCGTGTCCTGTTGAATGACCGAAAGCGTCCGCGTAACCCTCGCTGTCAATAATATCTCTTGCGGTTTTATCGACAAATCCGCAGGTAACGCCGGGCTTTATAGACTTTAACGCTGCAAGCTGCGCGCTCAGAACAATATTATATATTTTTTCCTGAAGCTCGCTTACCTGTCCTATCGCCACGGTTCTTGTCATATCGCTGTGATAGCCGTCAAAAAGCGCGCCGATGTCCATTGTGAAAAAATCGCCGCTTTTTATTTTATTATCACCGGGAACACCATGCGGACGGGATGTGTTTTTACCCGTTATTGTTATAAGATCGAAGGATATTCCTCCCGCGCCCTTTTTTCGCATTAGATATTCAAGCTCAAGCGCAATATCTCTCTCCTTGACTCCTGGCTTTAAATAATTTAAAACCTCAAGATATGCCTCTTCGGTTATGCGCTGCGCCTTCTCTATCTTTTTTATCTCGTCCTTCGATTTTATTATGCGCATATTGTTTATGACATTGTCAAGGTAAGTTGTGAATGACGCTTTTACGTCAGATTCCTTAAGCAGCTTTTTAAACCTGTCCGCCTGCTTGAGCGTGACGCCGTCGTTTTCGAAATAGACCTTTTTTACCCTGTGCTTTTTAATAAGCGGAGTCAGAGTTCTTGACAAATTGTCATATACTATTACGTCTAAATGTTCAACACTCTTTTTTGCAGCCTCACCGTAACGAAAATCGACGATAAGATACGCGCTTGTTCTTGTCACAAGTATAATGCCGGCTGAGGATTTAAAGCCGGACAGATACAGCCTGTTGTTGTCGGAAAGTATTATCGCCGCCTCTCCTGCCTCTGTAAGAGCGGCGCGAATTTTCTTTATTCTCTCTTCCATATCCGCCTCACATTAACATAAGAGCGTCAATTCCAAGGAAATATACGTTCTTTCCAAATCCTGCTATCTGACCGCGGCACACCGGCGCTATGACCGATGTGTGACGAAATTCCTCGCGGGCATGAATGTTTGACATATGCACCTCGACAAACGGAACGGATTTAACGCTTGCTATTGCGTCCCTGAGCGCATAGCTGTAATGTGTGTATGCGCCGGCGTTTATTACTGCGCCGTCATACTTGCCGAGCGTATCGTGTATTTTGTCTATAAGCGCGCCCTCGCTATTGCTTTGGAAAACGTCAAGCTCAATTCCTTTTTCGGCGGCATAACGCCGCATATCGTCGTTGATGCTTTCAAATGATTCGTCGCCGTATATTCCCTTCTCCCTAATTCCGACCATATTTAGGTTGGGCCCGAGTATGACAAGGATTTTTTTCATAGCTATCACTCCTGAAACGGATTTTTATTGTCAATTATTTTTTCTTCAAAATATTTAAACAACCGTCTTCTTGCCGTTACCGTTGACGGCTCGTGCTCACGGTCGATAGGCTCGACAAGCATTGTTTTTATCCCAAAGAGCTTGCCGGCGAAAATGTCGTTGAAAACCTGGTCGCCTATCAACAAAATTTCACTGCGGCGGGCGCTTGTCTTTTTTAACGCGCGTATCATACCAAACGGCGAGGGCTTAAGCGAAAAGGCGACATATTTACACCTTAGCTTGTCGGCAAATGGTTTAACCTCGCTTTTTGTGTTGTTTGAGCAAAGCACTATATCAATTCCGCTTTTAAACATTTTGTTTACAAAGTCTACAGCTTCAACGTCGGGGGAATCGCTGTTGTATTTTCTGATTGTATTGTCAACGTCAAGGAAAATACATTTGACCCCCATTTTTAACAGGGTTTCTGCGTTTAAGGCAAACAAGTCCTTTTGATAAATTGTCTTCATATGGTCCTTAGTACCTCAAATACATTTATGGATATTCAAAAAAGCAGGCGTTTGCCTGCTTTTTTTGATTGTTAAATAAGTATTAGCAATTATTAAGCAAGCTTATTTATACTTGCGCTTGCGAGCTGCTTCAGATTTCTTCTTGCGCTTTACAGAAGGTTTTTCATAAGCTTCCCTTTTGCGAACCTCAGCGATAACACCGGCTCTGGCGCACTGCTTTTTAAATCTTCTGAGAGCGCTCTCCAGAGATTCGTTATCTTTTATTCTGATTTCTGCCATTTATCTTCCCTCCCATCCGCCATACGGCAGGGGTTAATCGCATAATTGCAAAATAAATTATACTATATTGACTCCGCAAATGTCAAGCATATTATTCACAAATCGACCGCAATTTGCACTTTTTTATTTTGCGACGATATTAACAAGCTTTCCGGGAACATAAATTTCCTTTACAAGGCTTTTGCCCTCAATCAGCGGGGCAATTCTGCCGTCTGATTTTACCGTGGACAAAACAGATTCTTTATCGGCGTCGATTGGAACAGTAATTCTCGCCTTGATTTTTCCGTTTATCTGAACGGCTATTTCGGCGCTGTCCTCTTTACACTTGCTCTCATCGTATTCCGGCCATTTCTGCTGTGCCACCATACCGCTGCCAAGTGAGCATATGCTCCATATTTCCTCGGTGATATGCGGCGCGAACGGATTTAGAAGAATTGTGAATACCGCAAGCTCCTTCTTTGTCACCTTACCGCTTGATGCAATCTCGTTAATAAGCGACATAAGCGAAGCTATTGCTGTGTTAAACTTGATATTTTCAATGTCCTCCGATACCTTTTTGATTGTTTTGTGGAAGGAGGCTTCAAGCTTTTCGCTGTATTCCTCATCATCAGTAAGAATGTCCTGAAGCGAATAATATCTCTCAAGGAAACGGCGGCAGCCCCTTATGCTCGACGGGCTCCACGGAGCAGCTTTTTCAAAGTCGCCTATAAACATTTCGTAAAGGCGCATTGTATCCGCGCCGTATTCGTTTACAATATCATCGGGGTTTACTACGTTGCCCCTCGACTTGCTCATTTTTTCGCCGTTTTCTCCGAGTATCATACCGTGGCTTGTGCGCTTTGCATACGGCTCCTTTGTCGGCACTACGCCAATATCATAAAGGAATTTATGCCAAAATCTGCTGTAGAGCAGGTGAAGTGTTGTATGCTCCATACCGCCGTTGTACCAGTCGACGGGCGACCAATATTCAAGCGCCTGCTTAGACGCAAGAGCCTCGCTGTTGTGCGGGTCCATATATCTAAGGTAATACCACGATGAGCCTGCCCACTGCGGCATTGTGTCGGTTTCTCTTTTTGCCTTTCCTCCGCAGTGAGGGCAGGTGGTTTCAACCCACTCCGTCATATTCGCAAGCGGAGATTCACCGTTTTCTGTAGGCTCGTATGACTCAACCATCGGAAGCTTGAGCGGCAGCTCCTTTTCGTCAAGAGGAACATATCCGCATTTATCGCAGTGAACAACCGGTATAGGCTCACCCCAGTAACGCTGACGTGAGAAAACCCAGTCGCGAAGCTTATAATTTACCTTTTGTCTTCCGACTCCTTTATCCTCAAGCCAAGTAATTATTTTTTCCTTTGCCTGTTCAACGGTCAATCCGTCAAGAATGCCTGAGTTTACCATTATTCCTGTAGCGCAGTCGGTAAACGCCTGTTCAAGCACGTTTCCGCCCTTAACGACCTCAATAATCGGAAGGTCGAATTTCTTAGCAAATTCCCAGTCGCGTGTATCGTGAGCCGGAACAGCCATAATCGCTCCCGTACCGTATGAAACAAGAACATAGTCGGATATAAAAATCGGAATTTCCGCTCCGTTTACAGGATTTACGGCAGTAACGCCCTTGAGCATAACTCCCGTTTTATCCTTTGCGACCTCTGTACGCTCAAAATCAGATTTCCTCGCGGCCTCCTGCTGATATGCCCGTATGTCGTCCATATTTGAAAGAAGGCTGCTCCACTTCTCTATAAGAGGATGCTCAGGAGAAATAACCATATATGTAGCGCCAAATAGCGTATCGGGCCTTGTTGTGTAAATTGTAAGCTTATCGCCTGCGGAGGTTTCAAAATCGACCTCTGCGCCTGTGGATCTGCCAATCCAGTTTTTTTGCTGAGCCTTTACCCTTTCAGGATAATCGACAAGGTCAAGGTCGTCTATAAGTCTGTCTGCGTATGCTGTGATTTTAAGCATCCACTGGGATTTTACCTTTCTGACAACCTCACTGCCGCAGCGCTCGCAAACGCCGTTGACAACCTCTTCGTTTGCAAGTACGCATTTACAGGAGGTACACCAGTTTACAGCCATTTCCTTTTTATACGCAAGACCCTTTTTCAAAAGCTGTAGGAATATCCACTGCGTCCATTTGTAGTATTCAGGGTCGGTAGTGTTAATTTCTCTGCTCCAGTCAAAGGAAATGCCGAGAGATTGTATCTGCTCTTTAAAATGAGCAATATTCTTTTTTGTTACGATCTCAGGATGAATATGATTTTTTATAGCGTAATTCTCCGTTGGCAGACCGAAGGCGTCCCAGCCGATAGGATACAGCACATTATAGCCCTGAAGTCTGCGCTTTCTCGCTACGGTGTCAAGTGCTGTGTACGGTCTTGGGTGACCGACGTGCAGACCCTGACCTGACGGATAAGGAAATTCGATAAGGGCATAAAATTTTTCCTTATCGCTGTTTTCCTCGGCGCAGAAAACGCCGGTTTCCTCCCACTTTTTCTGCCATTTACGTTCAATTGATTTATGATCGTACTTCAAAAATATTCCCCCCGAATTAATTTGTTTCGTCTAATATATCGCTTATATCAACTTCAATTCCATCCTTCCAGAGTCGCTCAAGGCCGTAAAACTCCCTTGCTTCCTCTGAAAAAATATGGACGATAACATCAACATAGTCAAGCAATATCCAGCTGTCGTTGCGGTGTCCCTCAATGTGGCTGACGCTTACGCCCGCCATATCAAGCTTATATTCGACCTCTTCGGACATAGCCTTGATCTGCGTGCTGTTTGTGCCTGCGGCGATAACCATATAATCGGCAAGAATTGAAACAGCGTCGATTTTTAATATTCTTATGTCCTGTCCGTTTTTAATGTCAAGCGCCTTAGCGGCGATTTTTGCGGTTTCCAATGACGTCAAAACATTCACCTCAGAATTTGTAGTTTAATATTATATCGTTATAGCAGGCGACTGCGTTCGGCTCAATTGTGCGTTCACGCTTTATTAAATCTGAAAGTGTGAACGAAAGCCCGAAATACATAGCCTCCTCCAAGCTTTTGCGGGATTTTTTTCGCATTATTTCAACTCCGTCATAGCTGCGCTCCTCACTTGTGAAATCGGCAACGAAGATGATTTTTTCGAGCAGGCTCATTCCCGCTCTGCCGGAGGTGTGATACCTTACGGCATTTATTATGTCCTCATCCTTTATCTTCAATTCAGACTCAATAAACGCAGCGCCGGAAATCGAGTGCCAAAGCTTTGGTGAGGATAACTGCATTTTAGTCAGTATTATACCATTTTGGCGGATAATTTGCAACTGCTCCTCATTCGGCGTTTCCTTTGTAATATCGTGAAGAATGCCGGCAAGCTTCGCCTTATCTTTGTCGGCGCCGTATATCTCGGCAAGCTTTTCGGCTTCATCCGCGACATTTTCGCTGTGAGTAAAACGCTTTTCGCCCATTCTTGCCTTTGCTATCTTTTTGCATTCCTTAAATGTCATAGTAAACGCCTCCCGACAAAAGGATTTTACGCTTTATAAGCTGTGAAATTAAATATAAAGTCCGTTGCTGCGGATATATGAAAGCACCTCCGGCAAAATGAGTTCTTTCGGTGCTTTACCGCATTTAACGGCATTTCTTACCTGAGTTGAAGATACGGTCATTACTCTTTCCTTCAAAATTATGCTTCGGCAACCAAAACGGCTAAGAAATTTTGAGTGTGCTTCAAGCATAAAAGCGTCGTCCTCGTTTCGAGGTACAGTGCAAATATCTGCCATAGAGAATATTCTTTCGGCATTTTTCCAGCCCTGTATAGACATATACATATCCGCGCCGACGATAAGAAAAAGCTGTGAATCGGGATAATCGCCGATTATACTCGACAGCGTGTCTACCGTATAGCTTTTTCCGCCTCGCTTTATTTCCGTATCGCTTACACTAATTTTTTCGTCGTATTTTTCAAGAAGCCTGCACATATTAAGCCTGTGAAAGGGTGACGCCATATCATAAGCGGATTTGTGAGGCGGCGAGTATGCAGGTATCAGCAAAAGCAGGTCAAGCTGAAGCTTATTGATAAATTTACGGGCAAGCTGCAAATGCCCAATATGCGGAGGGTTGAAGCTTCCGCCAAACATAGCAATTTTCATCTTATTTATTCTTTGAAGCCTTTGGAAGTTCAATTTTCGGTTCTTTTTCGTTGCGCTTATACAGCACAAATTTTGTTCCGATAACCTGAACAACGTCGGCATTTATTTCATTTGCGATTTGCTCTGAAATTTCCCTTGGAGTAGCTCCGGCGCTTTCAAGCACCTTTCCTTTTATTAGCTCTCTCTTTTTTATCGCGTCGGCAGCCTGCTTTATTGTCTGATCGCTTACGCCGCCCTTGCCGACTATCAATATTGTATCGTATCCGTTTGCAAGTGAGCGGAGATACGCCCTCTGTTTACTTGTCAACATCAAATATCCTCATTTCACAAAAAATTAACCGAGCGCCCTTTCAAGCTCAACCTTAAGCCTACGAAGAGCGTTGCCTCTATGGCTTATTTTATCCTTTTCAACATCGCTTAGCTGAGCAAAGCTTTTTCCGCCCTCAATTAAAAAAACAGGGTCGTAGCCGAAGCCGCCGCTGCCCTTAGGCTCAAGGGCGATATGTCCGCTGCATTTGCCGCTGACCTCAATCATTCTGCCATCCTGCAATATACAGCATATAGAGCAAACAAAGCTTGCTGTTCTGTCAGACGGCTGAACGCCTTTCATTTCGGAAAGAAGCTTGTTTATTTTATCATTATCCGTGGCGTTTTCACCGGCATATCGTGCCGAATATACGCCGGGAGCGCCGTTTAGGGCGTCAACCACAAGCCCTGAATCATCGGCTACGACAGGCATTTTTGACAATTCAAACGCAGACACAGCCTTAAGCCGAGCATTTTCGGCAAAGGTAGAGCCGGTTTCCTCAACCTGTGAGAGGTCTATTCCTGCCTGCTTAGCCGTCATAGCATTTATTCCGAGAGGCTTTAATATTCTGTTAAGCTCCTCCACCTTATGACTGTTGTTAGAGGCTATTATAAAATCCTTCATTATTGCTCCTTTTCATCCCTTGCAAACAGTGCCTTCGAAAAGTCCTCGCTGTTAAAGGGCTGAAGATCGTCTATCTGTTCGCCTACGCCAATATATTTAACGGGAACATCGAGCTCCTCCTTAATCGAAAGAACAACTCCGCCCTTTGCCGTGCCGTCAAGCTTAGTTAAGACTATGCCGGTTATACCGGCAGCATTTTTAAATTCACGAGCCTGATTTACGGCGTTTTGACCTGTTGTGGCGTCAAGCACAAGAAGATACTCCTTGTCGGCGTCCGGCAATTCTCTGTCGATAATTCTGCCGATTTTTGAAAGCTCGTCCATAAGATGCTTTTTATTGTGAAGCCTGCCGGCAGTGTCGCAGATGATAACGTCGGCGTTTCTTGCTTTTGCGGCGGAAATCGCGTCAAAGACTACTGCGGCAGGGTCGGAGCCCTCGCTTTGCTTTACGATGTCACAGCCGGAGCGCTGAGCCCAAATCTCAAGCTGTTCAATCGCTGCCGCTCTGAATGTATCGGCTGCGGCAAGGATTACCCTCTTGCCCTGCTGCCTGAGATTGTTCGCAAGCTTGCCTATTGTTGTAGTTTTTCCGACGCCGTTTACGCCGATTACCAAAATTATCGACGGCTGTGTATTAATGTTCAGCCCATCGTCGCCCGAAAGCATATCGGCAACGGCTTCCTCAAGTAGTCTGTGTATTTCATTCGGGTCCTTTACACCCTCTTTTTTAACTCTTGCTCGAAGCTCATCGGTGATTTTTGTGGCTGTGGCAACGCCTACGTCACCCATAATCAGGAGCTCCTCAAGCTCCTCAAACAGCTCTTCGTCAATTTTGGTAAAGGATTTCAGCATAGAATCTATTTGACCTATAACCGAATCCCTTGTTTTTTTAAGACCTTCTTTAATTTTACTGAAAAAACCCATTTATATTTCAATCCTTTATTTATTTTACTCCGGCGGCACCGGCTATATCAGAGGTGTGCATTTCAAGCAGCTTTGAAATACCCTTGTCCTGCATTGTTACTCCATAGAGAACATCCGCCTCCTCCATTGTGCCGCGTCTGTGTGTTATTAATATAAACTGTGTTCTGTCGTTCATATTGCGCAGATATGAGGCAAACCTGTATACGTTTACGTCGTCAAGAGCAGCCTCTATTTCATCCATTACGCAAAACGGAGCAGGACTTACTTTCATTATAGCAAAATACAGCGCAATTGCAACAAGAGCTTTTTCTCCGCCTGAAAGCGATTCAAGGTGCATAACGATTTTTCCCGGTGGGTGGACGTTGATTTCTATTCCGCTTTGAAGAATATCGTCCGGCGCCGAAAGCTCGAGCGAAGCATTTCCGCCGCCGAAGAGTTCTTTAAAGGTGGACTGAAAGTTTTGGTTGATTTTTTCAAATCTGTCCAAAAACAACTCCTGCATCTGCTTTGTCAAATCATTTATAAGGCGCAGGATCTCGCTTCTTGATTTTTCAACGTCGGCAACCTGAGCGCTTAAAAACTCATATCGCTCGGAAACCTCTTTGTATTCCTCGATTGCGCCTACGTTTACAGAACCGAGCGATTTAATTTTGCTTTTTAGCTCGTTCAGTCGTTTTCCTGCTGATGAAACGTCGTCAAGCGGCTTTACGCTCATTTGTGCTTCACGCCTTGTAAGCTCGTATTCATCCCAAAGCTTTGCTATTATCTCGTCATATTGCTTTTGAAGATTTATTTTTCTTTCTTCAAGGCGAGCAAGCTCTCTGCCGGAAAGCTCACGCTCGTTTATTTTTTCTTTTTCACTGCGGCGAAGCTCGGCGCTTTCCTTTTCAAGCTCCATTCTTCGGCTTGCGGCAGCTTCTATCATGCTTTGTCTGTCCTTGATATTATCGGCAAGAGAATTTACCGCTGAATTTAAATCGTTTATCTGTTCGTCAATTGAAATATTTTTTTCTTTCAAATGCTCAATTTCGGCATAAAGGGCTTTTTTTCTTGCCTCCTGTGTAACGCCTGTACTTTTTGCAAGCGATATTTCCGCGTTGAGAGCCTCAATATCCTTTTCAAGCGAAACACGCTTTAAGCCGAGCTCCTGAAGCTTTGCGGATATTTCCTCTCTTTGCTCGGTGCATCGCTCCCCCACTCCGGCTATCTCCTTCGATTTTTCCTCAATTTCGCTTATTTCGGAATTAACTTTTTTAAGCTCCTCAGCCGCTTTTTCAGCGCTGAGCGAAAGCTTTTTGGCATTTTCCTCTCTGTCGCTGAGCTCACTCTTGCGCTCTGAAACTGTGCGCCTTGCGCTATCAAGCTCGTTAATGCAGGCGGCGCTCTCTGCCTCCGACCTTATCTGCTGTTCCTTAATTTTAGCTATCTCGTCAAAAACAGCGGTAATTGCCGCCTCTTCTTTCTTGAGCTCGGATAATATTTCTTCGTATTGCTTTGTAGCGTCGGATTGTTTTTTGCTAAGCCTTAAGTCAAGCTCTCTCAGACTTTCAATTTCGGCAACTCTGCTTAAAAGTCCTGATTTTTTAGCCTGTGAGCCGCCTGTCAGCGATCCTCCGGCATTAACTACCTGACCGTCAAGCGTCACGATTTTAAATCTGTATGAATGAGCCTTGGCGATTTTAACCGCACAGTTTAAATCCTGCGCAACTACTATTCTTCCGAGCAGAGAATCGAGTATGCCTATATATTCCGGCTTACACGAGCAAAGCTCTTTGGCTGTTCCTATGTAGCCTTCAAAGGAGCTTAAGTCCCCCTCGGACAGAAGCCTGCCCTTTATTGTTGTCATCGGCAGGAACGTACAACGGCCTCCGTCACATTTTTTCAGGTGGTTGATAGCGGATTTTGCGGCGTTTTCATCGCTTGTAACTATATTCTGCATTGCAGCGCCAAGCGCGGTTTCGATTGCGACCGTGTATTTCTTGGGAACGTGTATCACCCTTGAAACAGGGCCGTGAATGCCGCTTAACAGACCTCTTTCGCTGTCCTTCATAATAATCTTAACGCTGTGGTTAAAGCCCTCAAGATTTCTTTCAAGATCCTCAAGCAGTTTTATTCGTCTTCTGTTTTCCATAACGTCAAGAGTCAGCTTGTCTGATAGCGCCTTTTGCTCGTCTGCCTTTTTCTTTTTTGAATCTATTCTCATTCTGTAGCCGGAGGAAGAATTGTTGAGTGATATAAGCTTTTCGGCAAACGCCTTGTTCTTGCTTTTATATTCCTCCGACATAGCCGCGAGGCTGTCGATGCTTTCGTTTAATTCGGATATTTCACCGTTAAGCTGTGAAATTCTGTTCAGGTTTTCCTCGGCGGCGGAAGCGCAAGTGAGCTGCTCTACCTTTATATCAGCAGATTTTGACGTAAGCCCGGCAAGCTTAAAGCTGAGCTGCTGCATAAGCTGAGTGTTCTCGCCGGTTATGAGATTAATTTTGTTAAGGTTATCGGAAAGCTTGTCGTTTTCGGATTTAAGCGCTTCTATCTCACCGTTTTTTTCTGCAATTTCAAGTCTTTTGCTTTCTATGCTTCTCTCAAGATTTTCATATGAGAATTCAAGCTGTGTTATATCGTTTTCAATTCTCTTTATATTTTCGTTATTATGAAATACATTATTTTCCGCAACGGAAATAAAAGAGCGTTTTTCGGCTGTTTGCTCTTCAAACGCGGAAATTTCAGCCCTCAGCTCGTCGATTTTTCCCGCAAGCTCTGCGCCTTGTTTGTAAAGCTCTTCCGTTTTGGCTGAAATTTGGTCTATTTCTTCCGTCGCCGCCTCGTTTTGGGCTCTTGCGGTCTCTATTTTTTCCTCCTGCTCCCTGAGCACATCGGCAGACTGCTCAAGCGTATTGAGCCAAAGGGCGATTTCAATATCCTTTTTTTCGTGCGAATAGTCAAGAAAAGCCTGTGCTTTTTCAGACTGCTTTTTCAGCGGCTCTACTCTCTCCTCAAGCTCTGATACAATGTCGCGAAGTCTTAAAAGATTTTCCTCTGTGCTTTTAAGCTTTCTCTCTGCTTCAAGCTTGCGGTAACGGTATCTTGATATTCCTGCCGCCTCTTCAAAAATCTCTCGCCTGTCCTCGCTTTTTGATGAAACGATACTGTCGATTTTTCCCTGACCAATCATCGAATATCCGTCTCTGCCAAGTCCGGTATCCATAAAAAGCTCGTGAATGTCCTTTAATCTTACTGAGGCGCGGTTGATTAGATATTCGCTGTCTCCGCTCCTGTAATATCGGCGTGTAACAGCTATTTCATCGCCGTCAAATTCAAGCGCCCTGTCCTTATTGTCAATCGTGAGGGTGACCTCGGCATATCCGAGTCTTTTTCTTTGGTCGGTGCCGTTGAATACAACGTCTTCCATTTTACTGCATCTGAGCGACTTCGGCGACTGCTCGCCAAGCACCCAGCGTATAGCGTCGCTTATATTGCTTTTTCCGCTGCCGTTTGGCCCTACAACAGCCGTAATACCCTTGTCAAAGCTAAGCTTTGTTTTATCGGGAAAGGTCTTAAAGCCCTGTATGTCAAGTGATTTAAGTAACACATTTCCACCCCTGTTATGTGAATTTATCTGATTGGCGTAATAGTAAGCTCGCTTAGCGGCATTGAGCTGTTCGGAGCTAATTTGATTTCTATTCCGTCCTTCTTGAGTTCATCTATATTTTTTCTTTTTTGCCCGACTACCCTTGATATGTTTCTTGGGTTTACCTCTATCCTATACCGGCTGAATTTTTTATTTTGCTCGTCACTAAATATGTATTCCCTGATTTTATTTAAAAAAATTCGGCTTTCGCAAAGCTCACGAAATGCAGGATGATAAGGCCCTGCGACATAATCGGATTTTAGAGATTCGCTGTCGTGAAGTCCGAGTCTTATTATTTTAATTTCGGCGTCGTTAAAAAGCTTTATAAGGTGAGAGCAGAGATTTACCGCGCCGTCGAGTGTCTGCGGCATATATTCACCGGAGAGATAAAGTCCTTCAAGCGGCGTGTTTTTTAAAACAATTGTAGGATAAACGCGAACCGTATCCGGAGCGAGGTCAATGAGTTTTCTTGCGGTTAAAATATCAATATCGTCGCTGCTTCCGTAAAGTCCGGTCATCATTTGAAGGCCGAGAGAAAAACCGTTTGACTTTATCATCTCGGAGGCATCTATTACGTCCTGTGCGCTGTGTCCTCTGTTGTTGAGCGACAGCACCTTATCGGACATACTCTGCGCTCCAAGCTCAATTGATGTAACGCCGAAGCGCTTGAGCGTATCGAGTATATCCTGTGATATATAATCGGGTCTTGTTGAAATTCTGATGCCTTTAAACAGACCCTTTGAAACATAGCCGTAGGCGGCGCTTAAAAGCGAGGTCATATATTCAGGCTCTATTCCCGTGAAGCTTCCGCCGAAAAACGCAATTTCACTTTGCGCTGTATCACAGCCGCCTGCGAACGCCCGTTCAGCCGCGGCTGATACGTCCTCTTTTGTTACGACGGTATCACAGCCGGTTATTTCCTTTTGATTGCAGAAGCTGCATTGCTTTGGGCAGCCTCTGTGCGGAACGAATATTGCAACATTAGAGCGCTTCAATAGCCCATCAGCTCCAATGCTTCTCTCGCAGCCTGCTGTTCGGCTTCCTTTTTGCTTCTTCCGCCGCCCTTGCCTACAACGTTGCTGTTAAGATGAACCTCAACGGTAAAATGCTTGTCGTGGTCGGGCCCCGATTCGCCTGTTAGAACGTATGATATTTTTTCCTCTGGATTTTTCTGTACTATCTCCTGAAGCTTTGTTTTGTAATCGTTGAAGTTTTTTGATTTATGGCTTTTGATGTCCTTTATAACAAACCGAAGTATAAACTTTCTTGCGCTTTCAAGTCCGCCGTCAAGGTAAATTGCGGCTATTACAGATTCAAAGGCGTCGGCAAGAATAGACGAGCGCGTTCTTCCGCCGTTTTTGCTTTCGCCCTTGCTAAGCAGAAGATACTTTCCCAAATCTATTGACTTAGCATAGACCGCAAGCGTTTTTTCACAAACAAGTGAGGCTCTAAGCTTTGTAAGCTCGCCCTCCGGCAGCTCGGGACAGTTTTTAAAGATATAGTCCGACACAACTATTCCTAGCACGGAATCTCCCAAAAATTCCTGCCTCTCGTTGCAAACAACATCGCCCTTGCGCTCGTTCGCGTATGATGAATGAGTAAGCGCGGTTTTAAGATATTCAATGTTTTTAAAATCATATTGCAGTAATTTGCAGAATTGTTCCAACGCTATCACCTTAAATCTTTAAAATAATATTAAATGTCAAGTAATTCTGATAAGTCTGCATACAAGAAAAGATACCGATTGCGCTGAGTAATAATAAAGCTTAGTATAGATTTACGCTATCCTTAATTTCATCGAGCACGTTATTTTTGAGAAACTCAGCCGTAACGCCTACGGCGCTTTTTATAGTTCTTGCCTTTGAGCTTCCGTGCGCCTTAAACACAGGCTTTGAAACGCCAAGCACGGCCGAACCGCCGTATTCGTTATAGTCAAATTCCTTTTTCATCTTCTTCATATCGGAAAGCACGAGCATTGCCGCTATTTTGTTTTTAAGACCTTTAGTAAAGGTGTCCTTTATTCTTCCCATAAGCGCTCCGGCAACGCCCTCATACATTTTTAGTATAATGTTGCCCGTAAAGCCGTCTGCAACCACTACGTCGCATTCACCGTACGGAACGCCTCTGCCCTCAATGTTTCCGATGAAATTTAAATTCGAGGCCTTAAGCAGCTGATAAGCTTCCTGATAAAGCGCGGTTCCCTTGTGCTCTTCGCTGCCGCAGTTTGCAAGTCCGACTCTCGGATTATCTATACCTATGACCTTATTCATATAAATTGAGCCCATATGCGCAAACTGCACAAGCATTTCCGGTCTGCACTCAACATTTGCTCCGCCGTCAATCAGCATTGAGCAGCCGCTTAGCGTAGGCAGAACCGGCGCAAACGCAGGGCGCTTTATTCCCTTTATTCTTTTAACGATAAGTGTCGCGCCCATAACGAGAGCGCCGCTGTTTCCGGCAGAAACAAACGCGTCACCTCCGCCGCTTGCGAGAAGCTCAAGACCTACCGACATTGATGAGTTTTTCTTGGTCTTTATTACTGCGGAGGGGTCGTCGTCCATTGTTATTATTTCCGGCGCGTTAACAAGCTGCATACCTGAAATGTCAATTTTATTTTCCTGTGCTATTCTTTTAATTTCGCTTGAGTTTCCTGTAAGAATAATATCAACGCCGTATTCATCCTCGGCAAGACGCGCACCCTTTAATATCTCTAAAGGCGCGTTGTCGCCGCCGAAGGCGTCTAAAATAATTTTCATATTACGCCTCCTGACTAAAAATTCCTTTATCCCTTATATAATCTTTAAGAGCATTAACGGAGCGCTCGGCATATTTTGCCGCTCTCTGTTTTTTATCCCGTATATGCTCGTCCAACGCCGGCAAAATACCGAGATTTGCGCCCATCGGCTGAAAGCGCTTGACGCTTGAATCGGATATATAGAGTGAAAGCGAGCCGATCATTGTTTCCTTCGGCAGGACAAGCGGTAAATTTCCCTTTATTTTCAGCGCCGCGTTTATTCCGGCAATAAGTCCTGAGGACGCAGATTCCATATATCCCTCAACGCCGGTTATCTGACCGGCAAAAAACAGCATACCGTTATTTTTTGTACTGAAATCAGGATTTAAAAGCCTTGGCGAATCAATAAACGTATTACGGTGCATTACGCCAAAACGGACAAACTCCGCGTTTTTAAGCGCCGGTATAAGCGAGAACACACGCTTTTGCTCGGAAAATTTAAGGTTTGTCTGAAACCCGACAAGATTATACATACTTCCCTGCGAATTTTCACGCCGAAGCTGAAGAACAGCCCACGGTCTTTTGCCTGTTTTGGGGTCAGTCAGTCCTACGGGCTTCATGGGGCCGAAACGGATAGCGTCCTTTCCCCTTTGAGCCATAATTTCTATCGGCATACAGCCTTCGTATACCTTAGGGTCGGATACGTCAAAATCGTGCAGAGGTGCTCTTTGAGCATTTATAAGCTCGTTTTCAAAAAGCTCAAATTCATCTCTGCTGAGAGGGCAGTTGATGTAATCGTCCTCGCCGCCTCTTTCGTATCTTGAAGCTGTAAACGCAGAGGTCATATCAATGCTTTCAGATGTAACAATCGGTGCGGCGGCGTCAAAAAAGCTGAGAGAGCCGCCGAACATTTCGCTGATATAATCAGACAAGGACTCGCTTGTGAGAGGGCCGGTGGCAACGACGGTCACGCCGTCGAAGTCAAGCTGTGTTATTTCCCTCTCTATTACGGTTATGTTTTTATTGCTTTTTATTTGCTCAGTAACAAGCGAGGAAAAAATCTCTCTGTCAACAGCAAGCGCTCCGCCGGCAGGAACAGAGCATTTGTCGGCGCAGTCGATAAGCAGAGAACCGAGCAAACGCATCTCCTGCTTGAGCATTCCGGCAGCGCTTGCAAGACGAGCCGCCTTGAATGAGTTTGAACAGACAAGCTCTGCAAACCCGTTGCTTTTATGAGCCGGACTTTTTTTATTCGGCTTCATTTCATACAGATTGACCTTTATTCCAAGACGGGCCGCCTGCCATGCTGCCTCGCAGCCGGCAAGACCGGCGCCAATAACATTTAAAGTCATTCCTTTACTCTTCCTCTGTTTTCTTTGTGTAGCCGCAGCCCTCTTTAGCGCAGAAAAGCGTCGGTGTTTTGCCTTTTTTCTTGAATAATATTTCGCCGCACTGCGGACATTTCTCATTAACGGGCTCGTTCCACGATACGAAATCGCAGCTTGGATAATTGCTGCATCCGTAAAAAATTCTGCCCTTCTTTGTTTTTCTTACAATTACGTCTCCGCCGCATTTGGGGCATTTCACGCCAATCTCCTGCACAAATTTTTTAATATTTTTACATTCGGGATACCCCGGGCAAGCGATGAATTTGCCGTATCTGCCGACCTTTACGACCATTCTTCTGCCGCAAAATTCGCAGACATAATCGGTTTCATCCTCTTTTAAATGGATTTTTACGCCCTCCATATCCTCCTTTGCTTTTTTAAGCGTCTTTTCAAAATCACCATAAAAGTCCTCAAGAATTGATACCCACTCGGTTTCGCCCTGCTCGACCTTGTCGAGGTTCTGCTCCATTTGGGCGGTGAATTTTACGTTGACTATTTTGGGAAATCTTTCCTGCATAAGCTTAGTCATTGCCTCGCCCAGCTCAGTGGGCTTAAACGCCTTATTTTCTCTTGTTACATACTCTCGCTGAGTTATTGTTGTTATTGTCGGCGCATAGGTTGAAGGTCTGCCTATTCCGTTTTCCTCCAACGCCTTGATAAGTGAAGCCTCTGTATAGCGAGCCGGAGGCTGTGTAAAGTGCTGAGCCGGAACAATCTCCTTTAGCTTAAGCGGCATATTTTTTTCAAGCGGAGGAAGCTGCTTTTCCTTTTCCTCCTCCACATCCTTGCCCTCGACATACAAAGCGGTAAAACCGTCAAAATCGACAATATAACCCGAAGCCTTTAAAATATAACTACCTGCCTTGATTTCCGCCTGCGTTGTCTTATGAACACATTCAGCCATCTGGCACGCTGTGAATCTCTCCCAAATCAGCTTATAAAGCTTAAATTGGTCTGATGTAAGGCTTGATTTTATCGACGTGGGTTCAAGTCCCGGCATTGTCGGGCGAATTGCCTCGTGGCCGTCCTGCGCGTTTGCCCTTGATTTAAAAAATCTCGCTTTTGACGGAAGATATTTTTCTCCCCAGCGTCCTCTTATATATTCCTGAACGTCTTTGACGGCGTCGTTTGATATTCTGAGCGAGTCCGTTCTCATATAGGTTATCAGTCCGACCGCGCCCATATTCGGAATTTCGACGCCCTCATAAAGCTCCTGCGCTACCTTCATTGTTTTTCTTGACTGAAATCCGAGCTTTCTTGAAGCCTCCTGCTGGAGGGTCGAGGTTATAAAGGGCGGGGCGGGGCTTTTCTTTCTCCTGCCGTTTTTTACGTTTATTACCGTAAATTCAGAGCCTTCAAGCTCCTTTGCTATTTTGTCTGCCTGTTCTTTGTTTTCAACCTTGATCTTCTTTCCCTCAAGGTCGGAATAAAGAGAAGCTGTCAGCATTTTTCTGCTGCCCTTTGGAATAAGCTTTGCGTCAATGCTCCAATATTCTTCGGGAACAAAGGCTCTTATTTCGTTTTCTCTGTCAACGATTATTTTTAATGCTACAGACTGAACTCGTCCTGCGGAAAGACCTCTGCGTATTTTTTGAGATAAAAACGGGCTGAGCTTATATCCGACAAGGCGATCAAGAACTCGTCTTGCCTGCTGTGCGTC